>NZ_JBFTEF010000006.1:0-325223 GCF_041023745.1 Massilia sp. X63 | reverse complement strand
CTTTCGCTGGCGCCACCGCTTTCTGCACCTGGCCAAGGCAGACCGGCCGGCCCAGCTGGCCGGCATCGCCGAGGCCGACGAGATGTTTTTCCTGGAATCGCAGAAGGGTTCGCGCCAGCTGGACCGGACGCCGCGGAAACGCGGTGGCGTCGCCAGGCGGCGCGGCATCAACAGCGAACACGTCTGCGTGCTGGTGGCGCGCGACCGTGCCGGCGGCACCCATGACTTCGTGACCGGCCGCGGCGCGGTCACCGCAGCCCAGTTGCACCAGCACCTGTTTCCCGTGCTCGACCCGGACGTCCTCCTGGTGACCGACGGGCACCCGGCCTACCGTAGCTTTGCACGGTCAGCCGGCATCACGCATGAAGCCGTCAACCTGCGGGCGGGCGAACGCGTCCGCGGCGCGTTGCACGTGCAAAACGTGAATGCCTATCACCGGCGCTTCCGGCAATGGCTGGCGCGCTTCAACGGCGTTGCCTCATGCTACTTGCCCAACTATCTCGGCTGGCAATGGGCAATCGACGGGCAACGCATTGACTCGGCCGAAGGGATGCTGCGGATAGCGCTGCGCGGCACATCCCACAACGAACGGTGACAGCGCCTACTTTTTCTCGTGCCCGGCGATCAGCTCCGTCACCTTCCCCGCCACCTCGTTCGGCACCGCCATCGACAGCTGGTAGTGCACGATCTCGAAGCCCTTGGCCGTCTTGCGGATCACGCCGCTGGCCATGCAGGGGCCCATGTTCGGGGTGTCGAGCAGTTCGTCGAACCAGATCAGCGAGCCGTCGCCGGAAGCGTATACGTTGCGGCGCGTGGCCTTGAAGCTCCAGGCCGACTTGCGATCAAAGTATTTCTTGGACCACGCCTTGAACGCGTCGCGCTGCCACAACTCGCTGCGGTCGGTGCCGATGTAGACGCCGTCCGGCGCGATCTTGTCGAAATAGGCCATGCGCGCATTGGCCGCGTCGTCGTGCCACTCGTCAACGAAGGCATTGACCTGCTTCGTCAGGACCGGGTCGGTGGCGGCCTGGGCGGTGCAGCACAGGCTCAGGAAAAGAACGGCGGCGGCAAACAATCGTTTCATGGTCTCTTTCTGTAGGGTATTTGTTGAATGTCACGGAGCGGTCAGACGCGCCCACGATAATCCAAAGTTGAGCGATTGCCAACGCCGTTCCGGGTCTGCCCCTGTTCCTATAGTGCGCGTTTAACGGATTTTTAACATTTTGCGTGTACTGTCTGGCTGACCCATCCCATTTCTTCCCCGCGGGGTTCGAGCCTGACCATGCCTATGCGTCCTCCTCCCGATGCCGTCTCGATCCAGGAACTGCTGGTGCTGGAAGCCGTCGCGCGCCGCCTGGCCAGGAAGTATCCGCCCGACTGGCTCGAGCGCCAGGGCCGCCCGCTGTATCTTGCCACGCTGGCCGCGTCCTTCCTGGCCGCGGTGCTGGCCGGGCTGGCCTGGGGTCCGTGGTGGGGCTTCCTGATTCCCTTGTGCGTGCCCACCTGCGTGCTGGTCGTCCTGCCGCGCCTGCTGTTCGGGCGCATCGCGGGGCGGCCGCGCTGGGCCCATCCGCTGGCCAGCCTGGACCGGCAGGACATCGACCTGGTCCAGCGATTTATTGCCCCTATGAAATATCGCTCCACCATCAGCGGCGACGACATCTTCCGGATCTGGTGCCGCGCCCGCCACGTCGTGGAATACCGCCATGGCTGACCGCGCCGCCGTCGTGCACTAGAATAGGCGGATGCGCATCCTTATCGTCGAAGACCATCCGGACATCCTCGCCAATCTCTACGGTTTCCTGGAGCCAAAGGGCCACCAGCTCGATTCCGCCCGCAACGGCTATGGCGGCCTGGCGCTGGCCTCCGAGCACGATTACGACGTGATCGTCCTCGACGTCATGCTGCCGGGCCTGAACGGGCTGGAGCTGTGCCAGAAGCTGCGCACCGAACTCGGCAAGTCGACTCCGGTGATGATGCTGACCGCGCGCGACAGCCTGCCCGACAAGGTGGCCGGTTTCGACAGCGGCGCCGACGACTACCTGGTCAAGCCCTTCTCGCTGGTGGAGCTCGAAGTGCGCCTGAAGGCGCTGGTGCGCCGCTCGGCCGCGGCCCATGCGGTGCACGCGACCATGCGCTTCGGCGAACTGAGCTATGACCCGGACATGCAGGAAGCCACGCGCGCCGGCGTACCGGTGCAGCTCACCCGGACCGGCTACACCCTGCTGCGCTGCCTGCTGGCCAGCGCCCCGCGCATCGTCACGCGCGAGACCCTGGAGCAGGCAGTGTGGGGCGACGACCGCCCCGACAGCGACGCCCTGCGCACCCACATCCATGCGCTGCGCCAGGCCATCGACAAGCCCTTCCCGACGCCGATGCTGCACACCGTGGCCGGGGTCGGCTACAAGCTGGTGCAGCCGGATCCATCGCCGAATTCGCCATCGAACCCGCAGCGCGATGCGTCCCGCTGATTCGCTCAAGCGCCGCATCGTCGTCGCCTTCGTCCTGTTCGGCCTGGGCGCCTCGATGTTCTTCGCCTTTATCGCCGCCATCGCGGTGGAAGGCATCGAGGTGCAGTTGGTCGACAAGCGCCTGGAGGCCGCGGTGGCCTGGGCCGCGCCGCGCCAGGCCGCCGGCCTGGACGTCGACATGCCGGCCGGACTGCGCTTCCAGCGCAACGAAGCCATTCCCGCACCGCTGCGGGGGCTGGCGGACGGGGTGCACAAGGTCGACGTCGGCGCCGTCCGCCTGCACGTGCTGGCCGGGCACGACGCGCGCGGCAACTGGGTGCTGGTCGACCACGAAAGCGACTACGACAAGATCGAGCTGGTGGTGTACTCAATGTTCGCGGCGGTCTTCGTCGGCTTCCTGCTGCTGGCCACCCTGCTCGGCGGCTTCCTGGGCACGCGCGTGGTCGCCCCGATCCGCGAACTGGCGCAGGCGGTCCGCGACGACAGCGCGCCGCCCGCCCTCACCGCGCGCAAGGACGAACTGGGCGTGCTGGCGCGCGCGCTCGAAGCGCATACCGCCGAACTGCGCGCCTTCCTCGACCGCGAACGCTACTTCACCGGCGACGTCAGCCACGAGCTGCGCAGCCCGCTCACCGTGATCATGGGCGCCGCCGAGATCCTGATGCAAGAAAGCGCCTCGCCCGCCGTGCGCGGGCCGGCCGAACGGATCTACCGCGCCGCGCGCGAAGCCGCCGAATGCGTCACCGTGCTGCTGCTGCTGGCGCGCGCGCCCGATCTCGGCGCGCTGGCGCCGGTGCAGGTCGGCCAGATCGCGCGGGACGAAGTCGAGAAATACCGCACCCTGGTGGCCGGCAAGCCGGTCACCCTGCGTTTCGTCGACGGTCCGGCGCTGGCGGCGCGGGTACCGCGCGAACTGTGCGCGGCCGCCATCGGCAACCTGGTGCGCAACGCCTGCCAGTACACCGACCGGGGCGAGGTCGTGGTGCGCATGCTGCCGGGCCAGGTGCTCATCGAGGACACCGGCCCGGGCCTGCCGCCCGCGGTGCTGGCCACGCTCGGCAACGGCGGCGGGATCCCGTCGAGCGGCTCGGGCGGCACCGGGCTCGGACTCGCCCTGGCGCGCCGCATCTGCGATTTCGTGGGCGCCGGCTTTGCCTACGACGCGCGTCCCGGCGGCGGCAGCCGCTTCACGCTGAGTTTTCCGGCTGCCTAGACGCGCACCGATATTGCATGGCATTCACGGGGATTTAACGGCCTGCTGACGAGCTGTTGACGCACTTATCCTTATCCTTGGCGGTATCGTAGCCATTCCGGCTGCGCGCCATGAAACGATATAACGTGCACAAGGTCTTCCACCGGCGTATCAACGCCAACCTGCTGGTCTTCTCCGTCGCGCTGCTGCTGGCCACCGTCGCCAACATCAATTTCTGGTCCGCCCTCGTGCATGCCGTCGGGGGCTTCTCCCTGGCGCGGCTGCCGCTGCTGGCGGGCAGCCTGCTGATCGTGGTGCTGCTGTTCCATGCGCTCCTGATCCCGTTCAGCTTCCGCTTCGTCGCCAAGCCCGCGCTGATTGCGTGCCTGGTAGTGGCGTCCGCCTCGACCTGGTTCATCAACGAATACGGCATCGTGATCGACAAGGCCATGATCCAGAACGTGTTCGAGACCGACCTGCGCGAAGCCTCGGAACTGCTGAACTGGCGCCTGGTGCTGTTCGTCGCGTTGACCGCCGGCCTGCCCTCGCTGCTGATCGCGCGGATGCAGATCCGCTTCCCGTCGGGCCTGCGCGGCCTGGGGCAGCGCGCCGGCATCTTCGCCGGCGCACTGGCCCTGGCGGCCCTGCTGCTGGTGCTGCTGTTCAAGACCCTGGCGCCGGCCGTGCGCGAGCACCGCGAACTGCGCTACCTGCTCACGCCCACCAACGTGGTGCAGGCGCTCAACGGCTATTTGCGCAACCGCTGGAGCACGCCCGTGGCGCTGCAGCAGATCGGCCGCGACGCCGTCAAGGGCCCCCGCTGGGCGGGCGCGGCGCGCCGCACGGTGACCGTGATCGTGGTCGGCGAGACCGCCCGCGCGGCCAACTTCTCGCTCGACGGCTATGCACGCCCGACCAATCCGCGGCTGGCGCGCGAGGAAGGCCTGATCAACTTCGCCCGGGTCCAGTCCTGCGGCACCGCCACCGCGGTGTCGGTGCCCTGCGTGTTCTCGGTGCTCCCGCGCGAGCAATACGACGACAGCATGGCCAAGCACCAGGAAGGCCTGCTCGACGTGCTGTCGCACGCCGGTTTCCGCGTGCTCTGGCGCGACAACAATTCCGGCTGCAAGGGGGTGTGCGACCGCGTCGAATTCGTCGACATGGCGGCTCCATCCCCCGGCAAGCCTCACTGCGCCGGCGACGAGTGCTACGACGAGGGCCTGCTGGAGGGCCTGCCCGATCTGATCCGGCAGCCGGGCAAGGACCTGGTCATCGTGCTGCACCAGAAAGGCAGCCACGGGCCGGAATACGCCAAGCGCTATCCGGCCGGTTTCGGCCGCTTCGGCCCGGTATGCCGGAGCAGTGAATTCTCGGCCTGCAGCCGCGAATCGATCGTCGCCGCCTACGACAACACCATTCTCTACACCGACCACTTCCTGGCGCAGACCATCGACCTGCTGCGCCAGGCCGCGCGCGATGCCGACGTGGACACCTCGATGCTGTATTTTTCCGACCACGGCGAATCGCTCGGCGAAGGCAATATGTACCTGCACGGCGCGCCCTGGATGTTCGCGCCGGACGAGCAGACCCACGTGCCGATGATGCTGTGGATGTCGGACGGCTTCAGCCAGCGCTTCCGGATCGACCGCGCCTGCCTGCAGGCGCGCCGCGACCAGCCGCTCTCGCACGACAACGTGTTTCACTCGGTGCTCGGCATGCTGAACGTCGAAACCGCCGTCCTGAACCCCAAACTGGACCTGTTCCATGCCTGCGTTCGCAACTGACCCTGCAATTGAGCCGGCAAGGGACGCCGCAACCGATGCCGCCGGCGGCGCGGAGCATCCGGATAGGCTGCTGGGCAGCCGCGGCGCAATCTTCCTCGGTATCCTGCTTGCCCTGGCGGCGCTGGCAATTTTCGCCCTGGGACGCTACACCGACGCCGACCTGGCGCTGGCGGACGCGCTGTACGACCGCGCGGCCGGCGCCTTTCCGTGGCGCGAGGCCTGGCTGACGGCGGTCTTCAGCCACCGCATCGCCAAGACGATCCTGACGGTGGCCGCTGTCCTCCTGATCGCGGCCGCGGTCGGCGATGCGATCTGGCCGCAACCGGTGTTCGACCGCCGCTTTGCACGGCTGCGGCTGCGCGTGATCGCCTGGTCCGCCTTGCTGGTGCCGGTGGTGACCAGCCTGTTGAAGCAGTCGAGCGACGCCTACTGCCCCTGGGACCTGGCGCGCTACGGCGGCAGCGCACCCTATGTGCGCCTGTTCGAGGCCTTGCCCGCGGGCGTCCTGCCCGGTCACTGCCTGCCGGCGGGGCATGCGTCGAGCGGGCTGTGGCTGGTGGCGCTGGTGTTGTTGTGGCTGCCGGGACCGCCACGCAGGGCATGGCGTGCCCTGGCCCTGGCGCTGACGCCGGGGCTGGCACTGGGATGGATGCAGCAGATGCGCGGTGCGCACTTCCTGACGCACACGCTGTGGTCGGCCTGGATCGCCTGCGCCATCGTGCTGCTGCTGGTCGTGCTGCTGCAGGCCAGGGAGGCACGCGGCGCGCGCAGGCGCATGCTCAACGGTGATACTTGCCGTCGTGCTCAGGCTGGTATTCGATGGCGCGCACGCTGAGCTGGAACAGGGCGCCGTCGGGGCGTTCCCAGCTGATGGTGTCGCCCACCTTCAGGCCCAGCAGCGCGGTGCCGACCGGCGTCAGGATCGACAGCTGGTTCGGGTCGCCGGTCATGTCTTTCGGATAAGTCAGCGTCATGGTCACTTCCTGGTCGGAACCGTCGAGCGTGAAGCGCACGCGCGAATTCATGGTGACGACGTCGGGCGGCATCTCCCACGGTTCGGCCAGCGTGGCCCGGCCCAGTTCATCGAGCAGGGCGTCGCGCGCGCTTGCCTGTGCGGACGGCAAGGCGTCCAGCATGCGGTCGAGACGGTCCATGTCCAGCCATGAGACGAGGATGGTCGGTTTCATTCTTACTCCTGATTGTGTGCCCGCAGCATTGGCGGGCGGGGATCATGGCGGCAGCCGGGGGCGGCCGCGGTGTGGGATCGGGTAGGCTCGGGAGGAGGTAAAAAGGCGTGCAGCGGTCCTCACCGAGCCCGGACGAGCCAGGCGAGGTTGCGGGACGACTGCTGCACCGCTCGGGAGACGGCGGCGCAATCACGCTCGACGGACGCGGCAAAGCCCCTGCCTTGCTGGCAGGCGGCGGTGCGCGGCGATGTGAAGCGTGGTGGGTTCATGGATTCGGCAAGAGGTCAGGGCCCAGTATAGCCCTTGTGGAGAATCCGTCAATGCCGCGTGCGTCGATCCAGGCCAAAGCAGGCCGCGAACGGCACCAGGAAAGGATACAGGCCCCAGACGGCGCGGCCGTCGACGCGTACGCACAGCGCCGCGTACAGCGGTGGCAGGGCCATCAGCGCCAGCAGGCTGGCGAAGGGCCGCAGCGCGCGCGGCGCCGCGCGCCAGCCGAGCACGGCCAGCGGCACGACCAGCACGGCGCTGCCGGCGATCGTGGCCAGCGAGCGCAGGTCCTGCAGCGCGTGCAGCAGTTGCGCCAGGCCGGGCGTCCAGGCGTAGCCCGGCAGGCCGGTGATGAGCCACCAGCGCACCGCCACGATCCACGCGCCGGCCGCGCCCAGCACGGCCAGCCCGGGCACGAAGCCGATGCGCCGCATCGCCACCAGCCACACCAGCAGCAGGATGTTCTCTTCGCGCACGGCAGTGCCGGCCAGTCCGGCCGCCGCGGCCAGCCACGGCTGGCCCGACAGCACGGCCAGCACGAAAGCCGCCCGGGCGCAGACCGAGCCCGGATCGACCAGCAGGTAGGGCGCGTACCAGAACGTGGGCAGCGAGAGGATCATCAACAGGCCTGCCGCGATCGCGCGGCGCCGGCCGAGTCCCGCGCGCAGCACGGCAGCCGACATCAGGCAGGCGGCCAGCGTGACCAGCACCCAGTTGAGCATGGCGAAGCCGTTGCGCAGGTCGCCGGGAATGCTCGACGCCAGCACCGGCACCAGCAGCCGGTACGGAAAAGGCGCGACCAGGCTGCTCGCCGGGATCTCGCCGCGCAGGTAGCGTGCGGTGTCGTAATAGGCCTGCGAATCCGAGACGGTGCCGCCCCAGCGCCACATCATGATCAGGAAGGCCAGCAGCGCGAACGCTGCGGCAAGGCGGGGCCAGTCGATACGCTGCGGGGCGGCGGGAAGGATGGGCGAGGGACTGGCTGGGAGCATGCGCTACGAACAGGTGACGGAACGGCGTGATGATAGCCGCGGCCGGCGCCGGCGTCCATCCAGGGCGAATGAATCGCGGACGGCCGGCGACGCCGGCCGTCCGGCCGCATCATACCGACAGCGGCATCTTCGTGATCAGCTTGTCGAGGGTGATCGGATACTCGCGCACCCGCACGCCGGTCGCGTTGTACACGGCATTCGCGATCGCCGCCGCCACCCCGCAGATGCCCAGCTCGGCGATGCCCTTGGCCTTCATGGGCGAGGACATCGGATCGGTTTCGTCCAGGAAGATGACCTCCTGGTGGGGGATGTCCGCGTGCACCGGCACCTCGTAGCCCGCCAGGTCGTGGTTGACGAAGTAGCCGAGCCGCTTGTCGACGGCCAGTTCTTCCATCAGCGCCGCCCCTGCCCCCATGGTCATCGCGCCGATCACCTGGCTGCGCGCCGTCTTCGGGTTCAGGATGCGCCCGGCCGCGCACACCGCCAGCATGCGCCGGATCCGCACCTCGCAGGTCACCGCGTCGACGCCGACCTCCACGAAGTGCGCCCCGAAGGTCGATTGCTGGAAGCGCTTGTTGATGTCGCCGTACTCGATCAGGTCTTCCGCCACCAGCTCGCGCTCGCCGACCGCCTCGCCAAGGGGCAGGCTGCGCTCGCCCGCGCGCACCAGCCCGTCGGCGAAGATCGCGCGCTCCGGCGCGAAGCCGGCCTGGCGCGCCACCGCCTCGCGCAGCTTCATGCAGGCGGCATACACGCCCGCCGTCGAGTTGTTGCCGCCCCACTGGCCGCCCGAGCCGCACGAGGCCGGAAAACTCGAATCGCCCAGCCGCACACGCACCCGTTCCAGGGGCACGCCCATCATCTCGCTGGCGGTCTGCGCGATGATGGTGTAGCTGCCGGTGCCGATGTCGGTCATGTCGGTTTCCACCGTCAGGATGCCGCGCCGGTCCAGGCGCACGCGCGCCGCCGACTTGGTCAAGAGGTTGTCGCGGAAGGCCGAGGCCATGCCCATGCCGACCAGCCAGCGCCCCTCGCGTACCGATCCGGGCTTGCCCGATCTGCGCTCCCAGCCGAAGCGCTCGGCCCCGGTCTGCAGGCACTGGATGAACTGGCGCCTGGAAAACGGCGGATGCGGGTTGTGCTGGTTCTTTTCTTCCGGTTTCTTCGACTGCGGGTCGGTAGAGCCGGGCTTTTCGGGATTGTCCGGCACCACCTGGGTGTCGTTCAGGATGCGGAAGCGCACCGGGTCCATGCCGAGCTGCTCGGCCATCTCGTCCATCGCGATCTCGAGCGCCGCCATGCCCGGCGCCTCGCCCGGCGCGCGCATCGCGTTCGATTCCGGCAGGTCCATCGCGGCCACCCGGTTGGCGGTCATGCGGTGCTCGCCGGCGTACAGCGAGCGGGTCTGGGTGGCGGCGTTCTCCGGCGAGCCCTCGGGCAGGTTGCCGGACCAGGCTTCGTGGGCGATCGCCGTGATCTTGCCTTCGCGCGTGGCGCCGATCCGGATGCGCTGCAGGGTGGCCGAGCGGTGCGTGGTGTTGTTGGGGATCAGCGCGCGCTGCAGGCTCACCCGCACCGGCCGGCGCGCCGCCCTTGCCCCCAGCGCCGCCAGCACGGCGTCGGCGCGCACGAACAGCTTGGAGCCGAAGCCGCCGCCGATGTAGGGCGACAGCACGCGCACCTTGTCCTTCGGCAGGCCCAGGGTCTTGGCGATGTCGCCGCGGCTCCAGTTGATCATCTGGTTCGAGGTCCACACGGTCAGCTGGTCGCCGTCCCAGGCTGCGATGCTGGCATGCGGCTCCATCATCGAATGCGATTCGTGGGCGGTGGCGTATTCGGCGTCGAGCTTGACCGGACTCGAGGCAAACGCGCCGGTGAAGTTGCCGACCTTCGATTCGGCCGCCTCCTTCTTGGGTGCGACGGCCTTGTTCTGCACCGCGCGCAGGTCGTATTTGCCCTTCTCGCGCTCGTACTTGATGCGTACCAGCGCAGCCGCATCGCGCGCCTGCTCGAAGGTCTCGGCCACCACCAGCGCCACCGCCTGGTGGTAGTGCTCGATGCGCGGGCCGCCCAGCAGCATGGCGGTATTGAAGTTGCCCTTGGCGAGCTTGCCCGCGTTCTGGGCGGTGACGATGGCGATCACGCCCGGCGCGGCCTTGGCGGCCGCCAGGTCCATCGAGACGATGCGCCCGTTGGGAATGGCGGCGCCGATCACGTAGCCGTGCGCCTGGTTCGGCACCACGTCGTGGCGGTCCATCGCGTAAGGCGCCGTCCCGGTGGTCTTGAGCGGACCGTCGATGCGGTCGATCGGCTGGCCCACGACCTTGAGCTGGTCGATCGGATTGGTGCTGGCTGGTTCGTTGAATTTCATGGCATGCCCTTCTGCTTATGCTGTGGCGCCGGACGCTTTGGCGTCGGCGATGGCGGCGGCCAGCGTGCGCTCGACGAGCGGCAGCTTGAATGCATTGTCCTCGGTGCTGCGGGCGCCCTGCAGCAGGGCCCCGGCGACGGCCTGCGCCCCGCGCGGGAACGCGGCTTCCGCCGACTCGACGCGCCATGGCTTGTGGGCCACGCCGCCCAGCGCCACGCGGCCGCTGCCGTCGGGCTGGAGGATGGTGGCCACCGACACGATCGCGAAGGCGTAGGAGGCGCGGTCGCGCACCTTGCGGTAGGCCTGCACCCCGCCGGCGGGCGGCGGCAGCGTCACCGCGGTGATCAGCTCGCCGGCCTTGAGGTTGTGCTCGATGTGCGGGGTATTGCCCGGCAGGCGGTGGAAGTCGGCGATCGGGATCACGCGCGTGGCGCCGCCCGGCGCCACCGTCTCGACCCGGGCGTCGAGCACGCGCATGGCCACCGCCATGTCGCTCGGGTGGGTCGCGATGCAGGCGTCGCTCTGGCCGACGATCGCGTGCAGGCGGGTGAAGCCGCCGATGGCGCTGCAGCCGCTGCCCGGCTTGCGCTTGTTGCAGGGCACGTTGGTATCGTAGAAGTAGGGACAGCGGGTGCGCTGCAGCAGGTTGCCGGCGGTGCTGGCCTGGTTGCGCAGCTGGCCCGAGGCGCCGGCCACCAGCGCGCGCGTCAGCACGCCGTAGTCGCGCCGCACGCGCAGGTCGGCGGCCAGGTCGCTATTCCTCACCAGCGCGCCGATGCGCAGGCCGCCGTCGGCGGTCGGCTCGATGCGGTCGAGCGCCAGGTCGTTGACGTCGATGAGGTGGGACGGCGTTTCGATCTGCAGCTTCATCAGGTCCAGCAGGTTGGTGCCGCCCGCGACGAAGCGCGCGTTCGGGTGGCGCGCCGCGGCGTCGGCGGCTTCCTGCGGGGTCCTGGCCCGTTCGTAGGTAAAGGCTTTCATCGCTTGGCTCCCGCGACGCCGGCGACCGCGGCCACCTCGGCGATCGCCTCCTGGATGTTCGAGTAGGCGCCGCAGCGGCACAGGTTGCCGCTCATGCGCTCGCGGAATTCCATCTCGCTGGCCGGCGCCGGCGCGTTCAGGTCGGCGGTGACGTGGCTCGGGCTGCCGGCGCGCAGCTCTTCCAGCATGCCCACCGCCGAACAGATCTGCCCCGGGGTGCAGAAGCCGCACTGGTAGCCGTCGTGCTTGATGAAGGCGCGCTGCAGCGGGTGCAGGTTGGTCGGCGTGCCGAGGCCTTCGATGGTGGTGATCTCGTGGCCTTCCTGCATCACGGCCAGCGTCAGGCAGGAGGTGCTGCGGCGGCCGTCGACCAGCACCGTGCAGGCGCCGCACTGGCCCTGGTCGCAGCCCTTCTTGCTGCCGGTGAGCTGCAGGCGGTCGCGCAACGCGTCGAGCAGCGTGGTGCGCGGGTCGACCATCAGCTGGTGCTCGACGCCGTTGACCTTCAGGCGGATGCTCATGGTGGTGGGCGTGCCGGCGGCGGACGAAGCCGGCTGGGCGGCCGGGGCGGCGGTGGCGGGCATCGCCACCTGCGAGGCCACGGCGACGCCGCCGACGGCGACGGTGGACGCCTTGAGCAGCTGCCGCCGGTGTGGATCGAAGTCGGGCATCGTGGTTCCTTTCGTGGACATTGGCAATGGTGGGACGGCGGCGCAGGCCTCGGGGGAAGACCGATCTCCGATTTGACGAAAACGCGCATTCCGGACCGCAGCCAAGAACATAGCGCTTTTTACATTTTAGGGGCGTGCAGTTCGCTTGCGCGCCTGGAGTGCGATTGTAGGCGCGAGGACAGGCCGTTTTACCTGCCAAAAATGCAAGGGCTTATGAATGCCGTTCATGAATACTGGCCACTATCCAGTAACAGCGCTACTGAATGGGCGTGCCCGCAGCCATTCGCCCCGCATAATCCGCGCGGGCTTAATGATCCGATAAGTATGCGGGGAATGGTTCAGGTACAGTCGGCCGCTCATTCATTCCGGCGTCGAACGATGAAAAACTGGCTCCTGCGCATTGTCGTCCCCCTGGCGGTCTGCCATCCGTTCGCCGTGCATGCCGATGCGCCGGCGGCGGCCAAGGGGGGCCGGCAAGATCCGTTCGCGCCGCCGCAAGACCAGGCGGCCGCGCCCGCATCGGGTGCACGGCCGAGCGACGAGGCGATCCGGGCAGCGGTCCGGGCCGTCCTGCAAGAGATGCCGGAGAGCCCTCTGCCCGCGACCGGCAGCGCCCTGAGCGGCGGCGCCTACCGCGAGTTCGAGCGCAAGTTCTCGGAGGCGGAGAAGCCGCACTGCATGGGCCCGAACGCTCTCAAGCACCAGCCGCACAGCATCACCACCAAGAACTGGAATGTTGGTGTGAGCGGCCTGTTCGCCCTGCCCTTCTGGGGCGCGGCCATCATGCGCGGCAAGTGCAGCTGGAGCCGCTGAGCCTTCTTACAGGAGCACGATCCCGAAGCGCCTGACCGCCAGCGCGAACAGCCCGAAGCACAGCACGGTGATCAGGACGGACGCGCCCATGGTCCACCAGAAGCCGAGCCGCGGCAGCAGCCACGGGAAGGCCAGGAACATGGGCAGGGTCGGCACCACGTACCAGAAGGTGTACCAGGCGTGATTGGCGATCCTGGCCTGCGGCTGCTGTTCGACGTACAGCCAGACCAGGGTCAGGATCGTGATCATCGGCAGCGCCGCAATGAAACCGCCGAACCGGTCGCTGCGCTTGGCCGCTTCGGAGACCAGCACGACGACCGCCGCGGTCAACAGGTATTTGGTGATGATCCACTTCATCGATGCTCCTTGTGTTGTCTGGCCGGGAAACGCACGCTGTCGCGCTGCGACGCCAGAATACAGGTGGCGGCGCTGCAATGGCGCCGCCACCTGCCGGTCGAATCAATAGCTTTCCTTGCCCTGCTGCGCCAGCAGGCGCTCCAGCGGGCGCCGTCCCACGGTCCAGAAGATCAGGGGTGTCAGCAGCGAATCGAGCAGCGTGGAGCTGATCAGGCCACCGAAGATCACCACCGCGACCGGATGCAGGATTTCCTTGCCCGGCGCATCGGCCGCCAGCAGCAGCGGCGTGAGCGCGAAGGCGGCGACCAGCGCCGTCATCAACACCGGCGTCAGGCGCTCGATCGAGCCGCGCACGATCATCGGCCAGCCGAAGGTCTCGCCCTCGAACTTGCACAGGTTGATGTAGTGGCTGATCTTGAGAATGCCGTTGCGGGTCGCGATGCCGGCCAACGTGATGAAGCCGACCATCGAGGCCACCGACAGCGACACCCCGGCGATCCACATCGCGATGACGCTGCCGACCAGCGCGAACGGGATGTTCCCCATGATGACCAGGGCCAGGGTCGAGGACCGGTAGCGCGAATACAGCACCAGGAAGATCATCGCCAGCGAGGCCAGCGACAGGCCCAGGATCAGCCGCTGCGACTGCTCCTGCGCCTGGAACTGGCCTTCCACGCTGACGAAGTAGCCGCCCGGCAGCGGGGTCGCGGCGACGGTCTTGCGCACGTCGGCAATGATGCGCGACATGTTGGAGCCGTCCGTGTTGGCATACACGACGATGCGGCGGCGCCCGTTCTCGCGGCCCACCTGGTTGGGGCCGTCGCCCTCTTCCACGGTGGCGATGCGCGAGAGCGGAACCGGGCCGGCGGGGCTGGCCAGCATCACCTTGCCCAGGTCCTGCGGCGAACGCTCGGCGTCGGGCAGGCGCAGCACCAGGTCGAAGCGGCGCGCGCCGTCGATCACCTGGGTCACGCGCGTGCCTTCCGACAGGGACTGCAACGCCTGCAGGACGTCGCCCGCGGCCAGGCCGTGCTGTGCCGCCTTGCGGTAGTCGACCCGTACCTTCACCTGCGGGATCAGGACCTGGCGCTCGACCGACAGGTCGACCAGGCCCGGGACCCCGTCCAGGCGCCCGCGCAGGCCCTCGGCCAGGCCGCGCAGCGTGTCGATGTCGTCGCCGTAGATCTTGAGGGCGATCTGGGCGCGCACGCCGGACAGCAGGTGGTCGAGCCGGTGCGAGATCGGCTGGCCGATCGCCACCGAGCCCGGGATGCTCGCCAGCTGCTGGCGGATGCTGGCCATCACCTCCTCGCGGCTGCGTCCGGACGGTTTCAGGTCCACCTCGATCTCGGACGAGTGCACGCCCTCGGCATGCTCGTCCAGCTCGGCGCGGCCGGTGCGGCGCCCGACCTTGGTCACTTCCGGCACCTGCGCGATCAGGGTCTCGGCCAGCGCCCCCATGCGATTGGCCTCGAGCAGCGAGGTGCCCGGCGTGAAGCTCAGGCTCATCACCAGCGAGCCTTCGTTAAAGGCCGGCAGGAAAGCGCGCGGCAGGAAGGGCACCGAGGCCGCCGCCGCCCCCACCACCAGCAACGCACCGGCGAACAGGCGCCGCATGCGCGGGAAGGACCAGGCCAGCGCCCGCGTGTCCCAGGCCTTCAGGCGGCGCACGATCGGGCTGTCGCCGTGCTGCAGGCGCTTCATCCCGGGCAGCAGGTAATAGGCCAGCACCGGGGTCACCGTCATCGACACCAGCATCGAGGCCAGGATCGAGGCGATGTAGGCGATGCCGAGCGGCGCGAACAGGCGCCCCTCGATGCCCGGCAGCGCGAACAGCGGCACGAACACCAGCACCACGATCACGGTGGCGTACACGATCCCGGAGCGCACCTCGACCGAGGCCTGCCAGATGGTTTGCAGCACGGTCTGCCCGGCCTGGTCGCGTTGCTTCAGGCGGCGCAGGATGTTCTCCACGTCCACCACCGCATCGTCGACCAGCTCGCCGATCGCGATCGCCAGGCCGCCGAGCGTCATGACGTTGATCGACTGGCCCAGCAGGTGGAAGGCGAGCGCCGTCACCGCCAGCGACAGCGGGATCGCCACCAGCGAGATCAGGGTGGTGCGGGCGCTGAGCAGGAAGGCGAACAGCACCACCGCCACCAGGATGGCGCCGTCGCGCAGCGCTTCCACCACGTTGCCCACGCCGGCCTCGATGAAGTTCGCCTGGCGGAACAGCACGGTCGGGGCCGAGATCCCGGCCGGCAGGCCCTGCTTCAGTTCCGCCAGCGCGGCCTCGACGTCGCGCGTCAGCCGCACCGTGTCGGCGGACGGCTGCTTCTGCACGCTGACGATCACCGCCGGCTTGCCGTCCAGGCCGGCGTCGCCGCGCTTGAAGGCGGGCGCATAGGCCACGCCCGCCACCTGCTCGAGCAGCACCGGCATGCCGTTGCGGTAGGCCACCGCCAGGCCCTTGACGTCGTCCAGACGCGTCGTTCGGCCCAGGTTGCGGATCAGGTATTCGCGGTTGTTCAGGTCGATGAAGCCGCCGCTGGTGTTGCCTGCAAAGCCGCGCAGCGCACCCGTCAGCTGTTCCAAGGACACGCCGAACTGCGCCATCCGCGCGGTGTCGGGCTGGACCCGCAGCTGGCGCACCTCGCCGCCGATCGGGATCACCTGCGACACGCCGGGAATCGACAGCAGGCGCGGACGCAGCACGAAGTCGGCATACTCGCGCGCCCGCATCGGATCGGTCCGGGCCACGTCGATCGGCAGCGCGATCAGCATGATCTCGCCCATGATCGAGGACACCGGCCCCATCATCGGCGCGATATTCCCGGGCAGCTGTTCCTTGACCAGCGCGATGCGCTCGGCCACCTGCTGGCGGTTGCGGTAGACGTCGGTGCCCCAGTCGAATTCGGCGTACACGATCGACAAGCCCACGCCCGAGACCGAGCGCACCCGGGTCACGCCCGGCATGCCGTTGAGCGCGGTCTCGAGCGGGAAGGACACCAGTTGCTCCACTTCCTCGGGCGCCATGCCGCCGGCTTCGGCCAGCACGGTGACCACCGGCTTGTTCAGGTCGGGGAACACGTCCACCGGGGTGCGCCATGCGGTGACGGCGCCGTAAACCATCAGCAGCAGCGCTGCCGCCAGCACGAACAGGCGGTTGTGCAGGCTGAATCGAACGATGAAATTGAACATGGTCGCCTTACCGGATCTGGTTGATCAGGGAGGTGCCGCTGACCACCACCCGGTTGTCCGGGGCCAGTCCCTTGGTCACGACCACGGTCCGCGCATCGAGCGCGGTCGCCTCGACCGGCAGCGCGATGAAGCGCAGCGCGCCCGACTTGATCCACACCACCGTTTCGTTGGCCTGGTTGCGCGCCAGCGCCGACGCCGGCAGGGCGATGCCCTTGACCCTGGCGTCGAGCTTTGCCAGCACCGTCACCGGCTGCCCCACCGCCAGGTCGAGCGCCTTGCCGCGGGCACGGAAGTTCAGCGGCAGCGCGCCGTCGCGCAGGCTGCGCCCGGCCCCGAGCAGGGTCAGTTCGGCGTCCGGCAGTTCGGCCAGCGAGGCGCTGCCGATCCGGCGCGCCAGCGAGGCGTCGGTGGCCAGCGCTTCGACCAGCATCTGGCCCGGGTCGACGATCTCGAACAGGACTTCGCGCGGCTCCACCATCTGGCCGTTCAGCACCGCCGCACTGGCGACGACGCCGCTGGCCGGCGCCACGATGGCGTCCAGGCCGCCGATCGACTTCGCCACCGCGCGCTCGCGGCCGGCGCTGGCGGCCAGCTCGGCCCGCGCCGCCTCCACTTCCTTGGCCGGCACCACGCCCTCCAGCGATTCGAGGCGCCTGACCCGCTTGGCCAGCAGTTCGCGCTGCGCGCGCAGCCCGGCCAGTTCGGCCGCCTGGTTGCCGCGTTCGACGGCGCTGCCGAGCGGCCGCAGGCGCGCCAGCACCTGCCCCCTCACGACGCGCTGGCCGGCGACCGGCAGGCCGTTCGGGCCGGGCAACACCTGTCCCGCGAACGGCGCCTGCACCCGGCCGCCCGCATTCGGGTCGATCGCGGCGCGACCGTTCAGCGCCACCGTGCGGGCGAATTCGCCCTCCTTCACCATCAGGGTGCGCAGGCCCATGCGGCGCTGGGCCAGCTTCGGTACGTTGACGCTGCCGTCCGGCAGGCGCGCCAGGCCGCTGACCGTGGTCGCGGTCTTCTCGTCCAGGTGTTCGCCGTTGGGGCCGTGGGCGCCCGGTGAAGCGGACAGCGAGGCGCTCAGGAACGCGGCCGCCAGGCCGGCAAGGAGTCGGTAGTTGATCAGCATGTTCAGGTCTCCTTGCGTTGACGCAGGCGCCGTACCAGCAGTGCGGCAGCCACGAGGACGAGCGCCGCGGCGGCGGCCAGCCACCAGCGCCGGCCGGCCGGGTGTTCGTCATCTTGGTGATGGTCTTCTTCAGCGACCTGCAGGCTTCCCTCGAGCCGGCTGCGCTCCTGGCCGGCGGCCAGGGTGAACAGCAAGGCATGCGTGCCCGGCTGCGAAATGGCGGCCAGCAGCGTCGGATCGTCGACAGCGTAGTCGCCCATGTCGGCGTGGAAGGTCGCCTTGGCCTTCAGGTTCTTGTACTGGACTTCGAGCTCGCCGCCCAGCACCGGCTCGTTGGTCTCGTAGCGGTCGATCATGATCGACAGTTCGCCGCCGGACAACTGGCCGACCAGCTCGAAGGCTTCGTTGAAGGTCTCGATGCGCGGCACGCCGGCGGCGGCGCCGTGCGCAGCCGGGGCGTCGAGGTGTTCGCCATTCGGGCCGTGCGCGCCGGGGCCGGCCAGTGCCGGGCCGGCGCTCAGCAGCGCGGCCAGCAGCAGGATCAGGATGTTCATGGAAGGATTCCTAAAGCTTGATTGAGTTGGGCGTGGGCCAGTCCGAGCATGGCGCGCTGGCGCGCCACGGCAACGTCGGCCTCGTGGGTCAGGGCGCGCGAACGCAGCAGCTCGGCCAGGCCGCGCTCGCCCTGGCGGAAGGCCTTGTCGTACAGGGCGGTGTGTTCGTGCAGGGCCGCGGCGCGGCTGGTGGCCGCTTCCAGGGCGCTGCGCGCGTTGGCCAGGCGTTCGTGCGCTAGCGCGAGGTCGGCCCCGGCCTGGGCCCGGGCCTCGGCCGCCTCGGCAGCCGCGCCGGCGATCGCGGTCTGCGCCTGCGCCTCGAGCGCGCGGTTGCGCGCCGCGCCGCCGAAGGGCACCTGCAGCGACAGGCCGATGCTGCGCACCGGCTCGCGCCAGGTGCGTTCCTCTTCGCGCCGCACCGACAAGCCGACGGTGGGCGGCGCCGCACGGCTGGCCTCGGCCAGGCGCAGTGCCGCGCGGGCGCGCTGCTCCGTGGCCTGCGCGGCCAGCAGGCGCGCGTTGGCGGGCGCGGCGCCGTCCTGCAGCGCTTCCGGTTCCAGCGGCGGCAGCGCTTCCAGCCCGGTGAGGACGCGGTAGCGGGCCAGCGCTTCAACGGCGGCGGTGCGCGCTTCCAGCACCTCGATGCGGGCCGCCTGCACTTCCTGCTGCGCCAGCAGGCCGTCGCTGCGCGCCAGGTCGCCGGCCTTGACGCGGCGCTGGACCTCGTCGGCGAAGCCTTCCAGGTGGTGCAGGTGGTCCTGCTTTTCGTCGAGCTTCACCTGGGCGGCGGCGGCTTCCCAGATGCGGCTGCGCACCAGGCCTGCGACCGCCAGCCTGGTCGCACCGAGGTGGGCCGCGGCCTCGTCGCTGCCGGTGGCGGCCAGCGCTTCGCGCGCGGATTTCTGGCCGGGCAGCCAGACCGAGGTCGAGACCGACAGTTCGGATTCGCGCGCCTGGCGTTCCGAAGCGCCCTGGTCAAGGCGGTGCGCGAGGCCGAGCGCCGGGTTGGCGGCCAGCCAGGAGCCGGCCGTGGCGCGCGCGGCGCGGGCCTCGTCCTGGCGCGCTTCGGCCGTGCGGGCGGCAGGCAGGCGCTGCCAGGCGGCGTCGACGGCCTGCTTGAGTGTCGGGGGCGCCGCCAGCGCCCAGCATGGGAGGGCGAGGACGGCGCCGATGGCGTAAAAAGACAAGCGACGGATGCGCATGTGTTCTCCTTCGGGTGATGAATGAAATCACCGAGGGCGTGCACACCCGCGCGAATGGCTCGCGCCGGCCGTCTGGATCAGGCGTGCGGCAGTCCCCCGGCAGCAAGGCCGAGGGCATGGCGCGGAGGTTTGCGTGGTCCGTCGAGGAAGGGGTCGGGCGCCGGCCGGGCCAGCGCGCCGGCGACTTCGCCGGTCGGCTGCTCGGGCGGCGTCACGGGACGCGGGAAACTGCAGGTCGCCACCTGCGCACAGGAGGAATGGTCTTGACTGTGCTCGCGCGACGCTTCGGAGTTGTCGTAGTGGACAGAACCGTCGTCGTCGTGATGGTGCTGGATACGCTCGCCCTGCTCGAGCACGTGCGCGAGCGTCGCCGCGCCGTAGGCGTGCTGGGCGCTTCCCTGCATGGCGAAACCATACAGGGGCAGGCAGAGCAGCAGGAGGATGTGGACGATGCGGCGCAAGAGGACACCTTGGTGAAGTCGGCCGATTATAGCAGCCTGCCGCGGGCTTCTGCTACGCCCGGTCCGCCGGATGGTGCACGCCGTCGTTGGTGGGAACGGCGGGAAGATCGAAGGGATCGACGCGGGTAATGCTCAGCTTCGTGATTCTTTTCCAGGACGGCCGCCACAGGATTGACTGGTGCGAGGCCGGCTACGGATACTGGACGCCGGACCCACCTTTTATCCTCGCCTGCCACCCATGAACATCCTGCTGCGCTGCCTCCTCCACGCCGCCCTTCTCGCCAGCGCGCACGCGGCTGCGCAAACGGGCCCTGGCGACCACACGGCGTCCGATCGCGGCCGGATCGCCGCCAAGCCCCTGTTCCGCGACCCGGTGTTCGACGGCGCCGCCGACCCGGTGATCGTGCGCCATCCCACCCGCGGCAGCTGGTGGATGTTGTATACCAACCGCCGCGCCAAGGCCACGGACCTGCCCGGGGTATCCTGGGTACACGGCACTAGAATCGGCATCGCCGAATCGCGCGACGAGGGCGCCAGCTGGAGCTACGTCGGCACCGCCGACATCGCGTTGCCGGCGGAGATGGGCGGCCAGGATGCCACGCAGTGGGCGCCCGACGTGGTGCGCGCCGACGACGGCACCTATCACATGTTCCTGACCGTGGTGCCGGGCGTGTTCACCGACTGGAACCACCCGCGCCATATCGTCCACCTTACCAGCACCGACCTGCGCACCTGGCGCAACGCGCGCGCGATCAAGCTCGCCTCCGACCGCGTGATCGATGCCGCCGTCACCCGCCTGCCCGGCGGGCTCTGGCGCATGTGGTACAACAACGAGCGCGATCACAAATCGATCCACTACGCCGACAGCCCCGACCTGTCCACCTGGGCCGAGCGCGGCAAGGTCGTCGCCGACCAGGCCGGCGAAGGGCCGAAGGTGTTCCAGTGGCGCGGCGCCTGGTGGATGATCACCGACGTCTGGCGCGGCCTGGCCGTCTACCGCTCGCTTGATGCGGTCAACTGGACCCGCCAGAGCGGCAACCTGCTCCAGCAGCCGGGAACCGGCCTTGACGACGGCGCCATCGGCGGCCATTGCGACGTGGTGGTCAGCGGCGAGCGCGCCTGGCTGTTCTACTTCACCCACCCGGGCCGCGGCGCCGTGCAAGGCGGCGCGGGCACCGGCACCGACGGCGTCGCCCAGCGCCGCAGCGTGATCCAGGTGACGGAGCTGATCCAGTCGGGCGACACGCTGCGGGTGGAGCGCGATGCGCCGACCCGCATTGCGCTGCGCGCCGACTGACGATGCGTGTACCCGCATCTGCTGCGACACGCTCGTGCAAACAAAAAAAGCGGGCCGAAGCCCGCTTTCCAATGCCGCTGCGTTAAAAATCAACGCTTGTCGATCGACGGCACGTCGCGCACCGGCGAGCCGACGAACAGCTGGCGCGGGCGGCCGATCTTCTGTTCCGGATCGGCGATCATTTCGTTCCACTGGGCGATCCAGCCGATGGTACGGGCCATCGCGAAGATACCGGTGAACAGCGAGACCGGGATGCCCAGGGCCGACTGCACGATGCCCGAGTAGAAGTCGACGTTCGGGTACAGCTTGCGCGAGACGAAGTATTCGTCGTTCAGCGCGATGCGTTCCAGTTCCATCGCCAGCTTGAACAGCGGGTCGTCCTGCAGGCCCAGTTCGTTCAGCACTTCGTGGCAGGTTTCGCGCATCAGCTTGGCGCGCGGGTCGAAGTTCTTGTACACGCGGTGACCGAAGCCCATCAGCTTCACGCCCGAGTTCTTGTCCTTGACCTTCTCGATGAAGGCCGGGATGTTCTCGACCGAGCCGATTTCCTTCAGCATGGTCAGTGCGGCTTCGTTGGCGCCGCCGTGTGCCGGGCCCCACAGGCAGGCGATACCGGCAGCGATACAGGCGAACGGGTTGGCGCCCGACGAGCCGGCCAGGCGGACGGTCGAGGTCGATGCGTTCTGCTCGTGGTCGGCGTGCAGGATCAGGATGCGGTCCAGCGCGCGCACCAGCACGTCGTTGACCTTGTACTCTTCGCACGGGTTGGCGAACATCATGTACATGAAGTTGGCGCTGTACGACAGGTCGTTGCGCGGGTACATGAACGGCTGGCCGACCGAGTATTTGTAGGCCATCGCGACCAGGGTCGGCAGCTTGGCGATCAGGCGGATGGCCGAGATCTCGCGCTGCTTCGGATCGTTGATGTCCAGCGAGTCGTGGTAGAACGAAGCCAGCGCGCCGACGGTGCCGACCAGGACCGACATCGGGTGCGCGTCACGGCGGAAGCCGCGGAAGAAGAAGTTCATCTGCTCGTGAATCATCGTGTGACGGGTCACGGTGTTCTCGAACTCGGCCTTCTGGGCGGCGTTCGGCAGTTCGCCGTTCAGCAGCAGGTAGCAGGTTTCCAGGAAGTCGCAGTTGACGGCCAGTTGCTCGATCGGGTAGCCGCGGTACAGCAGCTCGCCCTTGTCACCGTCGATGTAGGTGATGCTCGAGTTGCACGAGGCAGTCGACATGAAGCCAGGGTCGTAGGTGAACTTGCCGGTCTGCCCGTACAGCTTGCGGATGTCGATGACGTCCGGGCCGATGGTGCCCTTGTAGATCGGCATGTCGACCGACGGGCTGCCGTCGGAGAACGACAGGGTGGCTTTGGTATCAGAGATATTCATGGCACTTCCTTCTTGTGGGAGTGGATCTAAAAACAAAAACGAAAACTGGCTGTAGGTCTCGACTACGCCTGCCGCAGGCGCGCCAGCAGGGCGCGCACGTGCGGCTGGTCGACCTCGCCTTCAGGCTCGGTCCGGCCCAGCAGCAGGTCCATCAGCGGGTTGTCCGCCAGGTCGAGCAAGCGGGTCAGCGCATCGACCTCTTCGTCGCTCAATTCTTCTTCATGCGCATCGAGGAAGCGCGTGAGGACCAAATCGTTCTCGAGCAGACCGCGGCGGGCGCGCCAGCGCAGGCGGGCACGGTTGGCGGGATCGGATTGATGCGTTTTCACTGGAGTCCGTTGTTGGGTCAACATCATACTCCGCATGCCGGGATTAGGCAGTACGGTACTTTTACTGTATTTGCGGCATCTTTGTATGCAGATGTCGCAATTTGCTGCAATGCGCTACGCTACGGCCGGTTGAACGCGTGGGCGGGGGACCCGCCCACCCTACGGGTGTCGTTGATCGTAGGATGGGCAGGTTTCCTGCCCACGCGGTCAACGAACGCTTGAACTGCCGCGCCTTAAATCGCGCGGCGCACCAGCAGTTCCTTGATCTTGCCGATCGCCTTGTTCGGATTCAGGCCCTTCGGGCACACGTCCGTGCAGTTCATGATCGAGTGGCAGCGGAACAGGCGGTACGGGTCTTCCAGGTTGTCCAGGCGCTCGTTGGTGGCTTCGTCGCGCGAATCGGCGATGAAGCGGTAGGCCTGCAGCAGGCCGGCCGGGCCGACGAACTTGTCCGGGTTCCACCAGAACGACGGGCACGAGGTCGAGCAGCAGGCGCACAGGATGCACTCGTACAGGCCGTCGAGCTCTTCGCGCTCTTCCGGCGATTGCAGGCGCTCTTTCTCCGGCTTGATCGAGTCGTTGATCAGGTAAGGCTTGATCGAGTGGTACTGCTTGAAGAAGTTGGTCATGTCGACGATCAGGTCGCGCACCACCGGCAGGCCCGGCAGAGGACGCAGCACGATCGGCTGGGTCAGCTCGTTCAGGTTGGTGGTGCAGGCCAGGCCGTTCTTGCCGTTGATGTTCATCGCGTCCGAACCGCACACGCCTTCGCGGCAGGAGCGGCGCAGGGCCAGCGAATCGTCGACGTCCGACTTGATGCGCTGCAGCGCGTCGAGCAGCATCTTGTCGGTGTCTTTCAGCTCGACGGTGACGTCTTGCATGTAAGGCTTCGAATCCTTGTCCGGATCGTAGCGGTAGATCTTCAGTTGGACTGTGCGTGCCATGTTTTTACCTGTTCTATGCAGGCCGGGATTGCGGTCCCGGCCTCAGAAAAATATTAGAAAGTACGGGCCTTCGGCTTGAAGGTGTCGACGGTCAGCGGCTTCTGCACCACCGGCTTGTACTCGAGGCGGTTGCCTTCCGAGAAGAACAGGGTGTGCTTCATCCAGTTTTCGTCGTCGCGGTTCGGGTAGTCGCTGTGGGCGTGGGCGCCGCGCGATTCCGGACGCGCCGCGGCCGACACGATGGTCGCCTTGGCGGTCTCGATCAGGTTGTCGAGTTCCAGCGCTTCCACGCGGGCGGTGTTGAACACCTTCGACTTGTCCTGGAAGGAGACGTGCTTGCGGCGCTCGTCGAGCTTCATGATTTCCTTGACGCCGGTATCCAGCAGTTCCTGGGTACGGAACACGCCGCAGTACTTCTGCATGGTGGCGCGGATGTCGTTGGCGACGTGCTGGACCTTCTCGCCGCCGGTCGAGGTCTCGAGGCGGTTCAGGCGGTCCATGCCGAAGTCGGCGGCATCCTTCGGCAGCGGCTTGTTGACCTTCTGCTTCAGGTTCTGCGCCACCACGTGGTTGCCGGCCGCGCGGCCGAACACCACCAGGTCGAGCAGCGAGTTGGTGCCCAGGCGGTTGGCGCCGTGGACCGAGACGCAGGCGCATTCGCCGATCGCGTACAGGCCGTTGACGATCTTTTGACCGCCAGTGCCGTCCGGCGCAACAACTTGACCGTGGATGTTGGTCGGGATGCCGCCCATCTGGTAGTGGATGGTCGGAACGACCGGGATCGGTTCCTTGGTGGCGTCGACGTTGGCGAACTTGTGGCCGATTTCCAGGATCGACGGCAGGCGCTTCTCGATGGTGTCCTTGCCGATGTGGCGCAGGTCGAGCAGCACGTGGTCCTTGTTCGGACCGCAGCCGCGGCCTTCCTTGATCTCCTGGTCCATCGAACGCGAGACGAAGTCGCGCGGCGCCAGGTCTTTCAGGGTCGGCGCGTAGCGCTCCATGAAGCGTTCGCCGTTCGAGTTGATCAGGATGCCGCCCTCGCCGCGCACGCCCTCGGTGATGAGAACGCCCGCGCCGGCCACGCCGGTCGGGTGGAACTGCCAGAACTCCATGTCCTGCAGCGGCAGGCCGGCGCGTGCCGCCATGCCCATGCCGTCGCCGGTGTTGATGAAGGCGTTGGTCGAGGCGGCGAAGATGCGGCCTGCGCCGCCGGTGGCGAAGATGGTGGTCTTCGCTTCCAGGATCATCACGTCGCCGGTTTCCATTTCCAGGGCCAGCACGCCGACCACGTCGCCGTCGGCGTCGCGGATCAGGTCGAGGGCCATCCACTCGACGAAGAAGTGGGTACGGGCGCGGACATTGCGCTGGTACAGGGTGTGCAGCAGCGCGTGGCCGGTACGGTCGGCCGCGGCGCAGGCGCGCTGGACCGGCTTCTCGCCGAAGTTCGCGGTGTGGCCGCCGAACGGACGCTGGTAGATGGTGCCGTCCGGGTTACGGTCGAAGGGCATGCCGAAGTGTTCGAGTTCGTACACGACCTTCGGTGCCTCGCGGCACATGAATTCGATCGCATCCTGGTCGCCCAGGTAATCGCCACCCTTGACGGTGTCGAACATGTGCCAGTACCAGTCGTCTTCGCTCATGTTGCCCAGCGAAGCACCGATGCCGCCCTGGGCAGCCACGGTGTGCGAACGGGTCGGGAACACTTTCGACAGCACCGCCACGTTCAGGCCGGCTTCGGCCAGCTGCAGCGATGCACGCATGCCGGAACCACCGGCGCCAACGATGACCGCGTCAAAGCGGCGGGTAGGGATTGCAGTTTTGATTGCTGCCACGATTACACACTCCAGAGAATTTGCACGGTCCAGGCGGCGCAGGCCAGCAGCCAGAAGATCGTCGCCAGCATCAGGAACAGGCGCAGGCCTGCCGACTTCACATAGTCCATCCAGATGTCACGGATGCCGACCCAGGCGTGGTAGAACAGGCCGAGGAAGGTCACCAGCGCGAACAGCTTGAACCACTGGCGCGCGAACAGGCCGGCCCAGCCTTCATAGCTGAAGTTCTGGCCGGTCAGGAAGGAAACCAGCAGCACGACGGTGAACGCGGCCATGACGATGGCGGTGACGCGCTGCGCCAGCCAGTCCTTGACGCCGTAGTGGGCGCCGACGACGAGGCGGCGCGGTCCGATGTTATTCTTGTTTGCCATGATTAAAAGACTCCGAACAGTTTCAGTGCAACCAGGGCAGTCAGCACCAGGCTGATGATCAGCACCCAGCGTGCGGTCTTCTGCGCGGCATCCTTGTCCAGGGCAAGGTGGTTGTCCATGAACAGGTGGCGGACACCGGCGGTGAAGTGGTGCAGGTAGGCCCACGACAGGCCCAGCAGGATGATCTTGGCGAACCAGTTGTCGACGATGCCCGCGAAGTGGGCAAACGAGATCTCGGAACGCAGGCTTTCCTGCAGCAGGTACAGCAGGAACGGCAGGAACAGGAACAGGCCGGCGCCGCTCACGCGGTGCAGGATCGACACGACGGCCGATGGCGGCATGCGATATTTACTCGTAATATCCCCAATGCCAACGTTGCGGAACTCCGGCCGCCCTTTTTTTGCAGCTTCTCTCACGGCTTCGGACATGTAACACCTCCCTCTATGACGACAGTTTTTTAATGAACCCTTCATTTTCGCCGATTTTGTGACGGGCTACCAAGCATCCAGTGGAAGATAACCGGGGCATCCCTGCGGCGAACCGGGCACTGTTCGTCGCTTACGCAAAACCAACTTATTTTAATCGCTTGGCGCGATCCCTGCTGTCGGGCGGCCGGCTGGGCCGGCTGCCCTGCGGTCATCTCTTATGACAACTCGTTCTGGTAATGGTGGCGCGCGGTCGAATATATCCCCCGACGCAGCTCAACCGGTTTGTCTCCGTAACTGAACGACACCCGATCCGCGCACAGCAGCGGGGTGCCTTCCGGCACCTTGAGGTGCTCGCTGGCGGCCGCATCCGCTGCCACGGCGCGGATCTTCTCGGTGGCGCGGATCATGCGCGTGCCGAATTCCGACTCGAACAGGCCGTACATTGGCCCCTTGTACTCCACCAGGCGCTCGGCCGTCAGGCCCTTGAACAACTGCCCCGGCAGCCACAGCTCTTCGAGGATGGTCGGCACGCCGTCGAAAGACTGCACGCGCTTGATGTAGACCACGGCGTCGCCCGACTTCAGCTCGAGCAGGCGCGCCACCTCGGCCGTGGCGCGGATGCGCAGCACGGCGATGAAGCGGTTGTCCGGATGGTGGGGAACGCCCTCGTCGGGCATCAAGCGCAGGAAGCGGAAGTGGGCGCGCTCCTCGGCATGGGTGGCCACGAAGGTGCCCTTGCCCTGGCGGCGCACCACCAGGTTCTCGGCCGCGAGTTCGTCGATGGCCTTGCGCACCGTGCCCTGGCTGACCTTGAAACGCGCGGCCAGCTCGACTTCGCTGGGCATCAGTTCGCCTGGTTTCCACTCGCCCGACTGCAGACTCTGGGTGATCAGGGCCTTGATCTGCTGGTACAACGGACGGAACGACGGCGATGCGTCGGCGCCGGCCGCATCGCTGCTGGTGGGCTGAAGGGGATTCATAGACCACGATTTCACCACAAAACAGGCATGTCCGTCCAGTACATGACTGCCAAGACATGTGTCTTATATAAGACATATGATATGAATTGACAGATAGAACAGTGGAGGCATAAACTCGCGGTCGGCTTGGACCTCCGCGCCTATCATTCCATACGCGCGCGATATCCAATTGACACGGTGCTGCTTTTGGTATCATTGCAGCTTTCCGAACAAGTTTTACGGCTCGAACCGACGTTCGAACGATCTTTTCCCACTTTGGAGATTCATCATGGCTAAAACCCCAATGCGCGTCGCCGTTACCGGCGCGGCCGGCCAGATCGGCTATTCCCTGCTGTTCCGCATCGCCAACGGCGACATGCTGGGCAAGGACCAGCCGGTCATCCTGCAGCTGCTCGAGATCGACAACGAGAAGGCACAGAAGGCGCTGAAGGGCGTCATGATGGAAATCGACGACTGCGCATTCCCGCTGCTGGCCGGCATGACCGCCCACGCCGACCCGATGACCGCCTTCAAGGATGCCGACGTGGCCCTGCTGGTCGGCGCCCGTCCGCGCGGCCCTGGCATGGAGCGCAAGGACCTGCTGGAAGCCAACGCCCAGATCTTCACCGTGCAGGGCAAGGCGCTGGACGCCGTCGCTTCGCGTGACGTGAAAGTGCTGGTGGTCGGCAACCCGGCCAACACCAACGCCTACATCGCCATGAAGTCGGCCCCGAACCTGCCGGCCAAGAACTTCACCGCCATGCTGCGCCTGGACCACAACCGCGCCCTGTCGCAGGTTGCCGCCAAGCTGAACAAGCCGGTCGGCGCCATCGAGAAGATGGTCGTGTGGGGCAACCACTCGCCGACCATGTACGCCGACTACCGCTTCGCCACCATCGACGGCGCATCGGTGAAAGAAGCGATCAACGACGACGTCTGGAACCGCGACACCTTCCTGCCGACCGTCGGCAAGCGCGGCGCCGCCATCATCGACGCCCGCGGCGCCTCGTCGGCAGCCTCGGCCGCCAACGCGGCGATCGACCACGTGCGCGACTGGGTGCTGGGCACCAACGGCAAGTGGACCACCATGGGCATCCCGTCGGACGGTTCGTACGGCATCCCGGAAGGCACCATGTTCGGCTTCCCGGTGACCACCGAGAACGGCGAGTACAAGATCGTCCAGGGCCTGGAGATCGACGCCTTCTCGCAGGAGCGCATCAACCTGACGCTGAAAGAGCTCGAAGAAGAGAAGGCCGGCGTCGCTCACCTGCTGGGCTAAGCTGCCGGCGCGTATCAATCTGGCGCGGCCACCCGGCCGCGCTCACCGTGCCATGCCCGCGCAGTTCCAGTGCGCGGGCATGGCCGATCCGTTTCAAGACATACCATGCATCCTTCCGAGGTTTTATTCCAGGGCAAACGCCAGCCGCTGCTGCTCCCCGCCTGCGACCACTACGCCGGCTCGGAGAAGCTGATGCGCAAATCGATGGCCCTGCAACAAGAGCTTGGGCCGGTCTTCGACATCACCTTCGACTGCGAGGACGGTGCGGCCGCCGGCAGCGAGGCCGAACATGCGCTGCTGGTCACGCAGCTGATCAATAGCGAGGACAACCGCTTCGACCGCATCGGCGTGCGCCTGCACGACACCGGCAGCCCGCACTTCGCGGGCGACGTCGCCGCGATCGTCGGCGCTACCGCCGCGCGCCTGGCCTACGTGGTGCTGCCGAAAGTGGAAAGCGTCGACGAGGTCATCCGCGCGATCGACCTGATCAACCAGCACGCCGCCAAAGCCGGCCGCCGGAGCGCGGGAGCGCAGGATCTGCCGGTGCACGTGCTGATCGAGACCCATGGCGCCCTGCACGACGTCTACGCCATCGCCGCCCTGCCCCAGGTCGAGTGCCTGTCCTTCGGCATCATGGACTTCGTCTCCGCCCACTACGGCGCGGTGCCGGCCAGCGCCATGCGCACCCCGGGCCAGTTCACCCACCCGCTGGTGGTGCGCGCCAAGCTCGAGATGGTCGCGGCCTGCCACGCGCATGGCAAGGTGGCTTCGCACAATGTCACCACCGACATCAAGGACAGCGCCGTGGTCGCCAACGACGCCCAGCGCGCCGGCGCCGAATTCGGCTTCACCCGCATGTGGAGCATCCACCCCGACCAGATCAAGCCGATCCTGAAGGCCTTCACGCCACGCCTGTCCGAGGTAAACGAAGCCACCAATATCCTGCAAGAAGCAATGGCCAATGACTGGGGTCCGATCGCCCAGCACGGCCGCTTGCATGACCGCGCGAGCTACCGATATTATTGGACCGTGTTGCAGCGCGCGAAACTGGCTGGCCTGGCGCTGCCGGAAGCCGCTGCGGCAATTGTCAACCTCACGGATCCCAACTGATGGCCACCCTCCTCTCCCGACTCCTTGCCGCCGGCGCCTTTGCGCTCGCGGCCGCCGCCGTCTGCGCCCCTGCAGCCGCCGCCCCCGAAAAACACCCGAAGGCCGAGAAGGTCCTGAAAGCCAAGGCCAAGCAGGCTTCGAAGGCCAAGAAAGCGACGGCGGCGGCAGCCGCGGCTGCCGTCGCGGCCACGGCCTACGGCGCCGACGTCGTCGACGAACCGGACGTCACCGACACGGTCGTCACCGAATACGCTTGCGAGCTTGGCAACAAGATCACGATCTACACGAACGAGCAGGACAACGCGCACATCGCCCTGCGCTGGAAAAAGCGCCTGCACCGCCTGAGCCGGGTCGGCACCACCACCGGCGCCCAGCGCTTCGAGAATCCGCACTGGGGCCTGATCTGGATCGGCATCCCGGCCAAGGGCATGCTGCTGGATTCGAAACTGAACCGCCAGCTGGCCAACGAATGCAGGAACCCCGAGCAGGCGGCGCCGATCGTCGCAGCGATGCCTGCCGAAAAGAATGGCTGATCCGCGGCTGAACCCCGTCGGATCGCCTGTGTATAGCACGCAGTAAACGCTGAAACTGGAATAACAACATATCCCCACTGAAGGAGAGATTATGTCTCGCAACACCCTGAACACGCTCAAGGAATTCCCGGCAGGCGCCGGCCAGACCGGCCAGTACTACTCGCTGCCGGCGCTGGGCGAAGCCCTCGGCGTGAACCTGTCGCGCCTGCCGGTGTCGATCCGTATCGTCCTCGAGTCCGTCCTGCGCAACTGCGACGGCAAGAAGGTCACCGAAGAGCACATCAAGCAGCTGGCCAACTGGGGCGCCACCGCCGAGCGCACCGACGAGATCCCGTTCGTCGTCGCCCGCGTCGTCCTGCAGGACTTCACCGGCGTGCCGCTGCTGGCCGACCTGGCCGCCATGCGTAACGTCGCCGCCAAGACCGGCGCCGATCCGAAGAAGATCGAGCCGCTGGTGCCGGTCGACCTGGTGGTCGACCACTCGGTCACCATCGACCACTTCCGCGAGCCGAACGCGCTGGACCTGAACATGAAACTGGAATTCCAGCGCAACAACGAGCGCTACCAGTTCATGAAGTGGGGCATGCAGGCTTTCGATACCTTCGGCGTCGTGCCGCCGGGCTTCGGCATCGTCCACCAGGTCAACCTGGAATACCTGGCGCGCGGCGTCATGAAGCAAGGCGACGTGTTCTACCCGGACACCCTGGTCGGCACCGACTCGCACACCACCATGATCAACGGCGTCGGCGTGGTCGGCTGGGGCGTGGGCGGCATCGAAGCCGAGGCAGGCATGCTGGGCCAGCCGGTCTACTTCCTGACCCCGGACGTGATCGGCGTCAACCTGAAGGGCAAGCTGCGCGAAGGCTGCACCGCGACCGACCTGGTGCTGACCGTCACCGAGATGCTGCGCCGTGAAAAAGTCGTGGGCAAGTTCGTCGAGTTCTTCGGCGCCGGCACCCGCTCGCTGTCGACCACCGACCGCGCCACCATCGCCAACATGGCCCCGGAATACGGCGCGACCATGGGCTTCTTCCCGGTGGACGAAGCCACCGTCGACTACTTCCGCGGCACCGGCCGTACCGAAGAAGAACTGGCTGCCTTCGAGAACTACTACAAGGCCCAGGGCATGTTCGGCATCCCGCAGGAAGGCGAGATCGACTACACCCGCGTGCTGGAACTGGACCTGTCGACCGTGACCCCGTCGCTGGCCGGCCCGAAGCGCCCGCAGGACCGTATCGAGCTGGGCCACGTGAAGAACACCTTCACCGAGCTGTTCAGCAAGCCGACCACCCAGAACGGCTTCAACAAGTCGCCGGACGACCTGAACAAGGTCTACGAGACCACCAACGGCGTGCGCGTGAAGAACGGCGACGTCCTGATCGCCGCCATCACCTCGTGCACCAACACCTCGAACCCGAGCGTGCTGCTGGCAGCCGGCCTGCTGGCCAAGAAGGCGGTCGAGCGCGGCCTGACCGTGGCACCGCACATCAAGTCCTCGCTGGCCCCCGGCTCGCGCGTGGTCACCGAGTACCTGACCGCCGCCGGCCTGCTGCCTTACCTGGACAAGCTGGGCTTCGGCGTGACCGCCTACGGCTGCACCACCTGCATCGGCAACGCCGGCGACCTGACCCCGGAACTGAACGCCGCGATCGTCGAGAACGACATCGTCGCCTCGGCCGTGCTGTCGGGCAACCGTAACTTCGAAGCGCGTATCCACCCGAACATCCGCTCGAACTTCCTGGCGTCGCCGCCGCTGGTCGTCGCCTACGCGATCGCCGGCAACATGACCAAGGACCTGATGAGCGAGCCGCTGGGCAAGGACCAGAACGGCGTCGACGTCTACCTGGGCGACGTCTGGCCGACTTCGCAGGAAGTGGGCGAACTGATGCGCCTGGCGATGAACTCGGAGGTGTACCGCAAGAACTACGCCGACGTGAAGGGCAACCCGGGCGAACTGTGGCAGCGCGTGTCGTCGACCGAAGGTCAAGTGTACAACTGGCCCGAGTCGACCTACATCGCCGAGCCGCCGTTCTTCGCCGACTTCGAGATGACCCCGAAAGCGGCCGCTACCGGCATCCAGGGCGCACGCGCACTGGGCGTGTTCGGCGACTCGATCACCACCGACCACATCTCGCCGGCCGGTTCGATCAAGGAAGACGGCCCGGCAGGCAAGTGGCTGAAAGACCATGGCGTCCTGAAGGCCGACTTCAACTCCTACGGCTCGCGCCGCGGCAACCACGAGATCATGATGCGCGGCACCTTCGCCAACGTGCGCATCAAGAACAAGATGATCCCGGCCAAGGCCGACGGTTCCGCGGTCGAAGGCGGCATCACCATCCACCAGCCGTCGGGCGAACAGCTGTCGATCTACGACGCGGCCATGAAGTACATCGCCGAAGGCACCCCGACCATGATCTTCGGCGGCGAAGAGTACGGCACCGGCTCGTCGCGCGACTGGGCCGCCAAGGGCACCCAGCTGCTGGGCGTGAAGGCCGTGATCTGCCGTTCGTTCGAGCGTATCCACCGCTCCAACCTGGTGGGCATGGGCGTGCTGCCGCTGCAGTTCATCGGCAACGACAGCGTCGAAACCCTGGGCATCACCGGCAAGGAAACCTACGACCTGAAGGGCCTGGAAGGCGAGATCAAGCCGCAGCAACTGGCGACCCTCGTCATTCACCGTGAAGACGGCCAGACCCAGGAAGTACAAGTTCTGCTGCGTATCGACACCCCGATCGAAGTCGACTACTACAAGCATGGCGGCATCCTGCCGTTCGTGCTGCGCCAGCTGCTGGCTGCGTAATCGGAAGGGCCCGCGCGAGCGGGCTGCTTCAAATGAAAAGGGCTGGAACCTTCGCGGGTTCCAGCCCTTTTTCATTGGCCGACCTTCCAATGGCCCCATGTAGGACTCGGCCGCGAATACCATCGTTCTGTACCGAAACGCACCGAACACGGGGCCGATGCCGGGGATGATGGCTTATCGGGAAAGCAGGCAGCACCCGGCCTGCTCCCTCATCCCAATCGGAGGTCGACATGCTGTATACCATTGCTATCATCCTGCTCGTCCTGTGGCTGCTCGGTATGGTCTTTTCCGTGGCAGGCGGATTGATCCACATCCTTCTCGTCGTGGCTGCGGTGATCATTCTGATTCGCGTCTTCACTGGCAAAAAAGTGCTCTGAAGGGCCCCATCACGCACCCAGCGCCGGAAACCCTGTCGCATGGGTTTCCGCCCGGCCGATCGCTTGCTCGGGCGCTAGCATGTCCCTGAAGCCAAGCATGCGACGGTCGATTCGCAAAACAGATAGTATTTGCACAAAACTAACCCATGCCGAGGACCATCCCATGTCGACTACCGCCACGGTCAATCCGTCCTACCGCAGCCCGCCGGGCACGCTGCATACGATCCTGCTGGCCGGGACCGTTCCCCTGTTCCTGGGTGCACTGCTGAGTGACCTCGCCTACCGCGACAGCTACCAGATCCAGTGGAACAATTTCGCTTCCTGGCTCATCGCCGCAGGCGAGCTGTTCGCCGGGCTGGCGCTGCTGTTTGCCCTGGTCAACCTGTTTCGCCAAGGCCCGAAGACGGGACGTCCGCGCATCTACGTCCTGCTGCTCGCGATCACCTGGGTACTGGGCCTGGTCAACGCCTTCGAGCACGCCAAGGATGCCTGGGCCGTCATGCCGACCGGGCTGGTGTTATCGGTCGTGGTCACCATCCTGGCCTGCATCACCACCTGGGTGGGCCTGAATTCACACCAGGGAGGCACGCGATGAAACGATCGAGCACACTGAGCCTGCTGGGCATGGCGCTGCTGCTGAGCGCCTGCAACAACGAAGGCAATGGCGTCCAGGCGCTCGGCCCCGACCCGAGCATGCCAAAACCCGAGCGCGGTTTGCTGCCGAGCATGAAGATTGCCGAGCCGACGCCCTGGGGCGACCAGCAACCGACCGTGCCGAAGGGCTTCACCGTCACGGCGATCGCGACCGACCTGGCCATCCCGCGCCAGACCCTGGTGCTGCCGAATGGCGACATCCTGGTGGCGGAAGGCCGCGGCGGCCACGCCGCCAAACTGAAACCCAAGGATGTCATTGCCGGATACATCAAGGCAAAAGGCAATACCAAGGTCAAGGGCGGCAACCGCCTGACCCTGCTGCGCGATGCCGACGGCGACGGCAAGTACGAGCTGAAAACCGTGTTCGCGGACAAGCTCGACGCCCCCTACGGCCTGGCGTTCGCCGGCAACAAGCTGTACGTCGCCAACCAGGGCGAGCTGGTCAGCTTCGACTACCAGGAAGGCCAGACCAAGGCCAGCGGTCCGCCGACCAGCATCGCCAAGCTGCCGTCGGAGATCAACCACCACTGGACCAAGTCGCTGACCATCAGCCCCGACGGGCGCTTCCTGTACGTCGGCATCGGTTCGAACAGCAATATCACCGAGCGCGGCATGGAAGCCGAGGTCGACCGGGCCATGGTTTGGCAGATCGACGCCAGCACCGGCGCCCATAAACCCTACGCCACCGGCCTGCGCAATCCCACCGCGCTGGCGATGCACCCCGAGACCGGCCAGCTGTGGGCCGTGGTCAACGAGCGCGACGAACTGGGACCGGACCTGGTGCCGGACTACCTGAGCTCGGTGCGCGAAGGCGGTTTCTACGGCTGGCCCTACAGCTACTGGGGTCAGAACGTCGACACCCGCGTGATGCCGCCCAAGCCCGAGAAGGTGGCCGCCGCCATCAAGCCCGACTACAGCCTGGGCTCGCACGTGGCCGCGCTCGGCCTGTCCTTTTCCCAGCCGGCGATGGGCGAGACCTATGCCAACGGCGCCTTCGTGGGCGAGCATGGCAGCTGGAACCGCCCCAACCCGGTGGGCTACAAGGTGATCTTCGTGCCCTTCAAGAACGGGCGCCCGGCCGGCGAACCGATCGACTTCGTGACGGGCTTCCGCGACGCCAAGGGCAAGACCCGCGGGCGCCCGGTGGGCGTGACCGTCGACCCGCGCGGGGCCCTGATCGTCGCGGACGACCTGGCCAACACGGTGTGGCGGGTGAGCCGCAATCCCTGAGCGCAAGCGCCCTCACATCTCCGCCCACATGCGAAGCAGGTTGTGATAGTGCCCGGTGATCCCCACCGTGACCTCGCTCTCGCCGTGGGCGGCGCGCAGCTTCTGGATGTTGGTGTCGAGCTCGAACAGCATCGCGCGCCGGCCGTCGTCGCGCACCATGCTCTGGGTCCAGAGGAAGGACGCCACCCGCTCGCCGCGCGTCACCGGCAGCACCTGGTGCACGCTGCCCGACGGATACACGATCGCGTCCCCGGCCGGCAGCTTGACCTCGTGGGTGCCGTAGGCGTCGACCACCACCAGTTCGCCGCCCTCGTAATCGTCCGGATCGCTGAGGAATACCGTGGTGGACACGTCCGCCCGCAGCGGCGGCAGGCCGCCGCGCTGCGGCCGCACCGCGCCGTCCACGTGCAGCCCGTAATGCTCTCCCCCGCCGTAGGCGTTGAAGTAAGGCGCCAGGATGCGCAGCGGCAGCACGCTCGAAAAGAACAGCGGGTTGTTCATCAGCGCACTGCTGACCACCTGCCCCAGCTCGACCGCCAGCGGCGAGCCTTCCTTCAGCTGGCGGTTGCGCTTGACCTGGGCGCCCTGCGGGCCGACGCTCTCGCGCCCGTCCACCCATTCGGGCGCACCATTCATGCGGGCGCGGATGGCGGCGACCTGCTCGCGCGTGAGCACGCCTGGGATATGCAGCATCATGCTTCGGTTCCTTCGCATAAAAAAGCCCCCCTGATGGTATCAGGAGGGCGAATCCGGTTGCCCGGCGGGGGTGGTACCCTTAAAACTTGAGGTTGGCCATCAGGCTGGCCGAGCGGCCCGGGCCCACGCCGGCATAATGCGGCGAGGAGACGCGGTCGAAGTACAGCTTGTCCGTCAGGTTCTGGATGTTGAGCTGGAAGGACACGCTCGGGTTCAGCGCATAGGTCGCCATCGCGTCGAAGCGGGTGTACGAAGGCGAGTACTTGGTGTTGTTCACGTTGGCGAACTGGCGATCCACGTAGTTGGCGCCGACGCCGAAGGTGAAGGCCTTGCCGACCGCATAGGTGCTCCACAGCGAGGCGCTGTGCTTCGGCGTGGTCGGGAAGGCGTTGCCGTTGAAGGGCGACGGCGACCAGACCGGCGCCGAACTGGTGCCGGTGTTCACGAAACCGTTGTCGGCGATGACGCCGTCCAGGTAGGTGTAGCCGCCGAACACGGTCCAGGCCTTGGTGATGCGGCCCGACAGGCCCAGCTCGACGCCCTTGAGTTCCTTGCGGCCCACGTTCTGGGTGCTGCCGTCCGGCGCGGTGACGCGGGCATTGTCCATGTCGCTCTTGAAGACGGCCGCGCTGGCCGACAGGCGGCCGCCCGGCAGCACTTCCCACTTGGTGCCCAGCTCGATGCTGCGGCTCTTCTGCGGCTGCAGGTTCTGCACCGCTACGCTGAGCGCGTCGAGGCCGTCGCCGCCGTCGTTGCCCGGCGGAGTGGCCGAAGTCGCCCACGACACGTAGATGCTGCCGTTCGCCTTCGGCTTGTACACGAGGCCCGCCTGGTAGGTGTCGAAGCTCGATGCGACGCGGGCCTGGGTCGCGGTCGCGGGCGTGTTCAGGGTGCTCGAGAAGTCATCCCAGCGCGCGCCGATGTTCAGCAGCCACTGCGGCGTGAACTCGATGGTGTCGAAGCCGTAGACCGCGCGGGTGCGGGTCTCGACGCTGGTCAGGGTCGGCGACTTGCTGCGGGTATAAACCCACGGGTCGTGCGGATTCGGGTTGACCAGGGTGGTGCAGTTGTACAGGGTGGCCGCGCCCGCGGTCGGGCAGGTGAAGCTGCCGGTCAGCGGATTGTTGGTGCCCGGGGTGAACACGAAACTGCCGCGGTCGGTTTCCTCGCGCGAGAACTCGACGCCGACGTTGAAGCTGTGCTTGATGCCGGCGGCGCGCAGCTCGCCGCTCAGGCTGGTCGCGTTGGCCAGGGTCCGGGTATCGACGTCGCGGGTATTGGCGCGGCGCCAGACGGTGCCGTAGCGGACGGTGTTGCCCTTCGAATCGTCCGGCTGGGTGTAGATGTATTCCTGGCCGGTCTTGCCCCAGCGGGTGACGTTGCGCAGCGCCAGACCCGAAGCAAACTCGTGGCGCAGGTCGACCGTGGCGACGTCGGTCCTGGTATCGCGGAAATCGCGGTTCTTGAGGCCGTAGAAGGCTTCGCGGTCCACGGTGAACGGGGTGCCGCCGCCGTTCTTCGCAAGGTCGGGTCCGCTGGTGACCGGGTTGTTGAACGGGATGCCGGTATCCGGGATCTCGCTGCTCTGCATGTGGTAATAGCTCAGGATCGCGCGGCTCGGGCCGTTCAGGCCGAAGGTCACGGTGGGCGCGATGCCCCAGCGTTCGCCGCCGACGACGTCGCGGCCGGCCACGTCGTTGGCGTGCACCATGGTATTGAGGCGGAAGGCGGTGTTCGCGCCCACCACGCGGTTGATGTCGGCGGTGACGCGGGCATATTTGTCGGTGCCCAGGCCGACCGTGGCGTTATTGAAGTTGGTGTCGCGCGCCGTCTTGGTGACGATGTTGATGCCGCCGCCGGCCGAGGAACGGCCGCCCAACGCCGAATTCGGACCCTTGACCACTTCGACCTGCTCGATCGCGAAGATCTCGCGCGACTGCGAACCGGAATCGCGCACGCCGTCGATGTAGGTGTCGGTCTGGGCGTTGTAGCCGCGGATGAACAGGTTGTCGCCCACCGGATTACCCCCTTCCGAGGCGCCGATGGTGATGCCGGGAACGGTGCGCAGCGCATCGGTCAGCGACACGGCGCCGGTCTGGGAGATGGTTTCGGAGGTCACCACGGTGACCGATTTCGGGGTGTCGAGCAAGGGCGCGGTAAACTTGTCCGAGCTGGCGCGCACCGGGCCCTGCACGGCGCGGTCGTTACCACCGGTGACGTGTACCTGCGGCAGCTTGGCATCGGCGGCCAGTTCCGGTGCGGCATCGGCGACGCCGCTCGCATGGACGGCCAGCGGCATGGCCAGCGTGGCCAGCACGGCAGCCGACATGCTGGTCGTGGAGAGACGGGAGTGTTTCTTGCTCTTGATGAAACTGCTGCTTGCCTGCGAGGTAATCGTGGTCATCTTATTCTTTGGTCAAGGATAGGCGCCAGGCCTAAAAGAAAACGTTAATGAGAACGATTCGCATTATGGTTTGTGTTTGGGTTTTTTGCAAGCGCTGTCTTTCAGCGGTGTAACAAGTCCGCGTGCTCGTGGCCTGTGGCCGAATCAACTACAATATGCGGGGTATGGGTTTATCATGACCTTCACCATTATTTGAAAAGAGAGACCCCTAGCGCCATGCGTCGTCCTTCCAAAGATTCAACCCCTAAACTCTCCGCCGAAAGCCAGCGTCTCGTCAGCATTGCGCAAGCCATCATGCAGGCCGCCAGCCGCGTCGAGGAGCGGACCTGGGAGCACCAACTGGACACGCAACTGCAGAAGCTGCTCAAGACCAATCACCAAGACAGCATCGACGCCGCGCTGAACGCCCTGTTCAAGGACGATCTCGCCTCGTACGACGTACTGATGGATGCGGTCGAGGCCGTGAGCGAGTCGGCCACCATGGTCGAGCAGCAGGACGGCGGCGACGTCACCTGGCAGGCCCTGCTGGTGGCCGCGCCGGTGCTCGCCTGGACCCGCTTCAACATCGCTTCGGGCAATATCCCGGCAGAGATGCTGAGCACCCTGCAGGCGCACTTCTCCGCCCACCTGCTGGCCGAGGGCACCCGCATCGCGATGGCGCCCACGCTGTACTCGATCGACCAGCTGCCGCGCAGCCATGCCGAGACCTACGCGCTGACGCACAAGCTGGCCGCGGCCGCGCACAAGGGCGGCACGGTCAAGCCGGCCGCGCGCGCGGAAGAAACCGCGCCCTTCCTGGCCGACACCCGCTACCTGCTGGCGGCAATCGTCGCCCCGCAGGGCGCGCCGATGTTCCGCTGGCAAGAGCCGCAGCACCACATCGGTTTCGCCGAAGAACGCAACCGCGCACTGGAACAGTGGCGCGCCCAGGGCACGGCCAACCTCGCGCGCCTGCTGCCGGGCTGCGGCGTCGAGCTGCTGCTGCCGGAAGCGTATTACGTGGCCTGCCGCGAAGCCGACAAGCTGATCCGTCCGATCTCGATCCGCGCCGCCGTGCACTACCTGACCCACACCCTGGGCGTGGAGCCGTCCGACCTGCGCGCCGTGATCGCCGGCTTCGGCGAGGAATCCACCGACATCCAGATCGACGAATACCGCGTCTCGTTCACGATGCGCCAGGACAGCGACGTCATGTACGGCATCGTCTGGCCGCTGTACGGCCAGGAAGACGAGAACGGTACCCCGATGGAAGGCCCGTTCGCCGCCGGCCCTGCCCCGCTGACCCCGATCAACGAGATCGTCGCCCACCTGAACGAGGCCGGCATCGCCCACATCAAGCGCATCAACGAGCGCTACCCCGCTGAATACTGCGACGACTGCGGTGGCCCGCTGTTCGCCGACCCGACGGGCGAGCTGGTGCATGCCGAGATGCCCGAAGATACCCCGGCGGGCACCGAGCACTTCCACTGATACGCTCAGCGGTATCAGCCGCGCGGGCCGCCCGGCCCGCGCGGCGTTTCATCCCCCGGCGCGTGGCCTGGACGATCAGCGCCGGATGCTGGCGATGACCCTGGTGGCAAACTCGGCAGCATTACCCGCATGCCAGCGCCACACGATCACCAGGTCGTGCTCGGGCGAAACCAGGATGGTGTTGCTGCCCGCGCCGAGGGCGGCGTAGGCGGTGGTGGGCAGGCCCGGCAGGTTCTTGCCCTTGGTATTGAGCCACCAGAGGTAGCCGTAGTCCGGTCCGTGCGCGCTCGGCGTGAGCGCGTCCTTGACGTAGGACGGCGGCAGGATCTGCTTGCCGTCCCAGGCGCCGCCGCGCAGCCACAGGTAGCCGAAGCGCGCCATGTCCCAGGAATTGATCCACATGCCGCCGCCCCAGCGCGTGCCGCCGCTGACCGATGCCACCTGCTTGCCGTTCAGTTCCACATAGCTGTTGTGGTACGGGATCCATTTCCAGGTAGACGACGCACCGATCGGGTCCATCACCTGCTGCTGGAACACGTCCGGCACCGCCTGGTCGAACACGCGCAGCAGGGACAGCGCAAAGCGGTTGATGCGCACGTCGTTGTATTCGTAGAAGCTGCCCGGCGCCTGCAAGGCGCGCGGCTTGCGCTCGCCGGCGCCGAATGCGTCCTTGCCGATGAAGTCGGCATTCTTGCCCCACAGGCTGCCTTCCCACTCGGTCTCCTGCTGCAGGTGCTGCTTCCAGCTCACCTGGGCATTGCGCGCCGAGGCATAGCCGCCGTCGGTCACGCGCTTTGCCACCGGTTCGTCCACGGCGATGCGGCCGTCGCGCACGGCCACGCCCGCCACCGTGGCCAGCATGCTCTTGGCCACCGAATAGGTCGGGTCGACGAACTGCGTGTCGCCGAACTCGGCCACCACGTGGCCCTTGTAGATTACCAGCCCATTGGTACGCGCGCGTTTGGTCGGCATCGATCCCAGGCGGCTGCCGAAGGTGGCTTCCTGGTCCGAGAAATCGAGGGCGCGGGTGGTTTCGTGCGACTGCGCGAACTGCACGGCGGCCGCCAGGGCGGCCGGGTCCATGCCGAGCTCGGCGGGAGACTTGCGCGACCACTCGCCGGCCGGCGGGAAGTAGCTGGAAGTCGACGGGGTCCTTGAAGTTACGGCGCAGCCGGCAAGCGGCGGCAGCAGCGCGGCCAGGCACAAGGCCAGCGCGCTGCGGCGTGAAACATGGGTCATGGATTCGTCCACTGGGAATATGGAAAACGGATCAGGCTGGAGTTGTAGTAGCGCTTGTCGCCGGTGACTTCCTCGCCGATCCAGTCGGGCTTGTCGAACACCGCATCTTCCGAGGGCAGCTCGATCTCGGCCACGACCAGGCCCGCGTTCTCTCCCAGGAATTCATCGACTTCCCAGGTAAAGCCCGCATACGGGATGCGGCGCCGGTATTTTTCGACCAGCGGGCGCTCGCACAGGCGGTCGAGCAGTTCCTGGGCTTCCGGCAGCGGGATCGGATACTCCCACTCGCCGCGGGTCGCGCCGGTATTCTTGCCCTTGATGGTCAGCCGGCCCTCGCCGCCCTCGATGCGCACGCGCACGGTGCGCGCCGGATCGGCGCACAGGTAACCCTGGCGCAGCAGGATCGGTTCGCCCTGCGTGCGCCAGCCGTCGCCGGCCGGCAGGAACTTGCGCTCGATCTCGACGCCCATGGCGGCGCCTCAGTCCAGCGTCTGCAGGATCGGCTGCAGGATGGCCGCGCCCAGCGCCGCGCTGCGGGCGCCGTTCCAGCCGGTGTGCGGGTCGGGCAGGTTGGCGTTGTCCTTGAACGGCATCTCCAGGGTCAGCGACAGGCACTTGAAGGTGTGGCCGATGTACTTCGAGGCCAGGGTCAGGAGCTCTTCGTTGTACTTGCTGGCCGCGTAGCCGTACACGTTCTGGAAGTCCGGGCTGGCCGCCATGTAGCGCTCGATGAAGGCGTTCTGGGTGGCCAGGCGCTCCGGCGTGAAGTCGGCCAGCATCTCGCTGCCGGCCACGAAGTTGTACGGCAGGGCCTCGTCGCCGTGGATGTCGAAGAACATGTCGACGCCGGTCTCGTGGATCTTGTTCTTCACGCACAGCACTTCCGGGCTGCGCTCCAGCGAAGGCGTCATCCACTCGCGGTTGAGGTTGGCGCCGGCCGCGTTGGTGCGCAGGTTGCCGCGCACCGAGCCGTCCGGGTTCATGTTCGGCACGATATAGAACACGGCGCGCGCGAGCAGCTTGCGCGCCACCGGATTGGCGCTGTCCAGCAGCGCATCCATCATGCCCTCGACGAACCATTCGGCCATGGTCTCGCCCGGATGCTGGCGCGCGATCACCCAGATCTTCTTTTCCGCCTGCGGGTTGCCGATCACGACCAGGTTCATGTCGCGGCCGTCGATCGTGGTGCCGATGTCGTGCACGCGCGCGATCGGGTTCTCGGCCACTTCGCCCAGCAGGCGCAGGTGGCGTTCCCAGGTGTAGGGCTCGAAATAGGCGTAGTAGATGCTGTCGAGTTCAGGCGTATGGTTGATCGTCATCACCTGGCCGTCGAAGCTGGTCGGCACGCGGAACCAGTTCTCGGTGTCGTAGCTGGCGGCGACCTGGTAGTCCTCGAAACCCTTCGGGTAGGTGGCCTGGCCCGCGTTCAGGATGCGGATCGCGCAGGCCTGGCCGCGCGCGCCCTGCAGGCGGAAGTGGAACCATTGATGGATGTCGGCGTGCGAATCCTTGCGCAGGTTCAGGTCGATCGCCTTGGGGCCGTCGACCCGGAGGACCTCGATGGCGCCGGAGTCGAAGGTCTGGCTGATTTTGATGGGCATGGCGGAATCCTTCATTGTCCGTTCAAGAGAAGCGCATCATACGGGGATGTAGCGTGCGATGCGCCAGGTTGGCGGGCCGCGACGCGGGCGGCCCACCCTGCCCGGCCTGCGCCGGTGCACTGCCTGATGGGATTACTGCGCGTCGAGATCGATCAGGTCCTTGGTGTACATCATCATGATCTGGCGCATCAGTTCGACGTTGCTGCGGTCCAGCACGACGGTCAGGTCTTCCTTGCTGTCGAGGGCAAAGTGCATGCGCAGCGCGCCCGGCATTTCCTTGCACTGGACGTACTGGGCGCGCGGGGTATAGGGGTTGTCCCAATCCTGTTGCGTGATCTGCGGGCCGGCCGGGGGGGCGACGAGGTTCGGGTCCCGGTTTGCCGGCAGGTGCTTCAGCAGCCAGAACACGATGGAGGCCGGTACATAGATGCCCAGGTCGCTGGCGCCCTTGTTGGAGAACTTGACCAACAAGAGATTGCCGACGCGATCGCAGGACATGGACATGCTCTTGACTTGACGAATTACCGCAGGTTTCACGACGATATTCCTAGGGAAAAGGTTGAAAAAGGCGCAGCGATTCTACCGCATCCCACCATCGCGTTGTGTGGTATCCGTGGTTCGAAAAACAAAACGGGGAGCTTGCGCTCCCCATTGTCGACTTGCTGCCGCCTCCTGCCGCGCGGGAGGGGCTACACGGCGTGCTTACTCTTTCGAGCCGCGACCGCCTTGCGAGTTGCGGCCGCCCTTGCTGGAGGCTGCGCGCGACGGGCCGCCCGAGCCGGCGCTGGCCGACTGACGGTTGCCGTGGCTCATGCTGCCGGCACGGCGGGCTTCTTCCGAGGTGAACTCGTGGGCCGTTCCCTTGGCGTGGGCGGCCTTGCCGCCCTGGCTGGCGATTTCACGCTGGCGTGCAGGGTCCATCGAAGCGAAACCGCGGTTGCGGGTGCCGCTGCTCTGGCTGTTTCCGCCCTGATTGCTGCCCTGCTTGTTACCTTGATTACCTGAGGCCATGATGATTTTCTCCCTTGTACGCATATGAACCGCCGCGTCCTGCGGCAGGCGTGTTACCGATCAAAACCGAAGCCCGATGAGTGACCGGCGAAATCATCTTAGGTAGCACTGATGAATGCCGGTATAGGACGCTTTCAGATGACTTTGTAGGACTTCACGCGACAGAAAATGCATTAATGAAATTGTACTTCCAGTAGTCAATAAACCCTTCAGTATCCGTCCTACACCGCATTCCTACGTCTTCCTATACTGTGTTCAAGGGTGTACGCGCATCATGGCAACATATGCGGGGCGCATGCCCCTGCAAGGACACAGCGAAAGGAGTGGACATGGACGCGAACCAACGTAGTGAGTTCAACAACCAGACCAATAATGGCGCCAACGAGAAATGGACGCCGGGCGCCAAGGGCAATACCCAGTCCGGCCCGCTGGACCATACCTATCCGCAAGAACCGGACCGGCAGGCCATCCGCGGCGAAAACGAAATGCGCCCGACCGACGATCCGGCGCGCATGGGGCAGCAGGAAGTGGCTGCCGAAGACGGGGGGCGCGTCGACGACGAAACCACCCTGCCGGGCCCGGTTCCCGACGACCTGCCCGGCGGCTCGCTGCAGAGCCAGCAGACCGGCGGCTCGGGCCCGCAGCAGGGCATCACCGACAGCCACCAGCGCCAGATGGAACAGCATTCGGGCGCCTGGGGCCTGCTGGAGCAGCCGGTCGGCCACCGCGACAAGCATTCCGGCACTGACCTGCGCGCCCATCCGGCCAACCAGCAGGGCCATACCCAGGACACCGAGCGCATGAACCCGCACGACGCAAGGCAACCCGAACTGCAGGGCGGGTCGCTCGGCCCGCAGCACGGCGTGGCCCCAGGCACTTACCAGTCCCAGGGCACGACTGCCCAGGTGGGCTACGGCAACAGCCAGAGCGACACGGCGAAGGGTCCGGGTACCGGCATGGCGATTGGCCCGAACGATACCAAACAGCAAAGGAGGGAACGATGAGCCAGCAAGAGAACCAGAACCGGCAGTCAAGCACCGACCGCAGCGGCTCGCAGACCGGCCCCGGCGGAAGCGAAGGAAAGGCGGAGCTGCACAAGTCGAACGACTCCGCCGGCGGCCTGCCGCGCAGCCCGGGCAACAGCGGCCCGCGCACCGAGGACAAGAGCTGGAAGCCGGGCCAGAGCATGCAGAACGTCCCCGATCCGGTGCACGAATCGAACGACGCCGCCGGCGGATTGCCGAAGAGCCCGGCGGGCGCCAACCGCCTGGCGGGCGACCGCAAGATGGACGACGATACCGGTTTCTCGCGCAAGTGAACTAGCGTAGCCCGGTTTCCCGGGGAAGGTGGCCCTGCCGCCCTTCCCGCTCCACGCCCCAGCCTTCAGGCCCCATCCGGGCCGATCATTGATCCACCTCCAAGCCGCAACACCCTGAGGGAACCCATCCGTTCCCGTCCGACTCCAACCGCACTCAACACGCCCCGTCGTCCGCACGCCGCGGTGGCGGCGCCTGTGACTGGAGACGAGACATGCCTGCAACGACGGATGACGCAAGGATCGCGGTTTCGGTGGTGGTGCCCGCCTGCGGCCGCATGGATCTGCTCGACCGCTGCCTGGACGCCCTGCTGCGCCAGCAGTTCGATCCGCATCACTACGAAATCATCGTCGTCGACGACGAGCCCAACCACAACACCCTGCACCTGGTGGCCGGCTGGCGCACCCGCACCCTCGAGCGCGGCCCGCGCCTGTCCTACGTCGCCAACCCGGGGCCGGTCGGCCCGGCCTCATCGCGCAACCGCGGCTGGCGCGCCGCGCGCGCGCCGATCGTCGCTTTCACCACCGACGACGCCGTGCCGGAACCCGGCTGGCTGGCCGAAGGCATGGCCGCCTTCGGCGACGAGATCGACGTGGTCTGCGGCAGCATCCAGACCCCGATGCCGGCCCGTCCCACCGAATACCAGCGCAGTGCCCACAGCCACGAGGAAGCCGATTTCACCAGCGCCAGCTGCTTTTTCCGCAAGACCGCCCTGGCCCGGCTCGACGGCTTCGACGAACGCTTCAGCGTGCCGCGCGGCAGCGATGCCGACATGTATTTCCGGCTGCTCGAACACGGCGTCGCCGTCGTGCATGCCCCACGCGCGCTCGTGGTCCACCCGCTGCGGCCGGTGCCCTGGGGCGCCAGCCTGCTGCAGATCCGCCACGCGGTCTTCGACGCCCTGCTCTACAAGAAACACCCGGCGCTGTACCGCCAGCGCGTCGAGCCGCGCCCGCGCTGGGACCATTACGTCGTCGTCGGCGTGCTGCTGCTGGCGCTGGCGGGCCTGCTGGCCGGGCTGCCGGTGCTCGCCGGCCTGGCCTTCGCCGCCTGGCTGCTGCTCACCGGGCGCCTGTGCGCGCAGCGGCTGCGCGGCGTGGCGCACACGCCGGCGCACGTGGCCGAGATGGTCGTCACTTCGGCGCTGCTGCCGCCGCTGGCCGTGTTCTGGCGCCTGGCCGGCGCGGTGCGCTACCGTGTCCGCTTCGCGTGAGGCCGCCATGCGCAGACTGAAAGTCCTCACCTGGCACACCCATGGCGCCTACCTGCATTACCTGTCGCACGCGCCGCACGATTTCTACGTGCTGTCCAAGCCCGGCCATCCGCCCGGCTACGGCGGGCGCTGCGGCAGCATGCCATGGCGCGACAACCTCATCGAGCTGCCGGCCGAGCGGGCACGCCAGCACGAATTCGACTGCATTCTGTTCCAGGACGTTCCGCTATTCGAGCCTCGGGCTGGCCGGCATCGAGGCCATGATGGCAGGGCTGCCCGTGGTCGCCCTGGCCACCACCGAAATGGCGACCGTGGTCGAGAACGGCGTGTCCGGCTACGCCGCGACCGACCTGGCCAGCCTGATCGGCCACATGCAGGCCTTGCTCGACGATCCGGCGCTGGCCCGTCACCTCGGCGAGGGCGCCCGCCGTACCGCACGCGACCGCTTTTCGATCGGCCGCTTCAGCAGCGACTGGGATGCCGCGCTGCGCCACGTCACCGGCCTGGGCACGACACGGCAGGAGCAAGCATGAAACTCAACGAAGTCCAGGCCGCGGCCAGCGTGGCGTCCGCGGCAGCCCAGGCGGCGCCCCAGGCACTGCCTTCCCCGCCGCTACCCGCGCTACCCGCGCTGCCCGGCGGCGCCGCGCGCCACCGCATCGCGATCATCAGCGACCACGCCTCGCCGCTGGCCGCGCCCGGCAGCGTCGATTGCGGCGGCCAGAACGTCTACGTGGCCCAGCTCGCCCGCGAACTGGCGCGCGCCGGGCACCTGGTCGACGTCTTCACCCGCCGCGACGCCGCCGAGCAGCGGCCGCTCGTGCACTGGTGCGACAACATCCGCGTCATCCACGTGCCGGCCGGCCCGCCGCGCTACCTGCCCAAGGAGCACATGCTGCCCTACGTCGACGCCTTCTCGCGCCACGTCGCCCGCTTCGCGCGGCGCCAGCCGGTGGCCTACGACATCGCGCACGCCAACTTCTTCATGTCGGGCATGGTCGCCCAGCACCTGAAGGCGACGCTCGGCCTGCCCTTCGTGATCACCTTCCATGCGCTGGGGCGGGTGCGCCGGCTGGCGCAGGGCACCGCCGACACCTTCCCGATCGCCCGCATGCGCATCGAAGCGACGCTGATGCGCGCGGCCGACCGCATCATTGCCGAATGCCCGCAAGACCGCCACGACATGGAGCGGCTCTACGGCGCGCCGCTCTCGCGCATCGTGATCGCGCCCTGCGGCTTCTCGCCTGACGAACTGTGGCCGGTGCCGATGGCCGAGGCGCGCGCCCGCCTGGGCCTCGAGGCCGAGCGCTTCATCGTGCTGCAACTCGGGCGGATGGTGCCGCGCAAGGGCGTCGACACCGTCATCCAGGGCGTCGCCATGCTGCGTCACCGCTACGGCGTCGATGCCCAGCTGCTGGTGGTCGGCGGCGATCCCGGCGGCGCCAACGGCAGCCACCCGGGCGACAGCGTCGAGCTGGGTCGCCTGCGCAGCGTGGCGGCCGATCTCGGCGTCGGCGCCCACGTGCGCTTCACCGGCCAGCAGCCGCGCGCCGCGCTGCGCGACTACTACAGCGCCGCCAATGTCTTCGCCAGCACGCCCTGGTACGAACCCTTCGGCATCACCCCGGTCGAGGCGATGGCCTGCGCCCGACCGGTGATCGGCGCCGAAGTCGGCGGCATCAAGAGCACCGTCAACGACAGCGTGACCGGCTTACTGATCCCCTCGCGCGACCCCGCCGCGCTGGCCGACCGGCTGGCGCGCCTGCAGCGCCATCCCGAGCTGGCGCGCGCGATGGGCGAAGCCGGGCGCCGCCGCGCCTGCGAGCACTACACCTGGCGCCACGTCGCCACGCAACTGGCCGCCATCTACACCGACGTGCTGGACACCACCCGCCCGGCGGCGCAAGCCGCCATCCTTCCGACCTGAGGAGCCCATGAGCACCACGACGCTGCACCACCCTTCCCTGCAGGGCAAGGCCGTACCGATCACCGGCGCCGCGGGCGGCCTGGGCGCCGCACTGGCGCGCCGCCTGGCCGCGTCCGGCGCCGGCATCTTCGGGGTCGACCTGCAGGCCGCGCGCCTGGCCGACAGCATGGCGCAGCTGCGCGAACAGGGCGTGCAGGCGCACGCGCTGGGCGTCGACATCGCCGATCCGGCCGCCGCGCCGCGCATCGTGGAACACGCGCTGGGCGTGCTCGGCCGTCTCGACATCCTCGTCAACAATGCCGGCACCGACGTCACCCTGCCGATCGCCGAGCTGCCCGACGCAGACTGGCTGCGCGTGATGGGCACCAACCTCACCGCCCCCTTCCTGCTGTCGAAATACGCGGCCGATGCGATGCGCCGCCAGGGCGGCGGGCACATCGTCAACATCGCCTCGACCGCCGCCAAGCGCGCCTGGCCCAAGGCCAGCGCCTACCACGCCAGCAAGTGGGGCCTGCTGGGCCTGTCGCATGCGCTGCACGCCGAGCTGCGTCCCGACAACGTCCGTGTCACCGCCGTGATCGCCGGCGGCATGCGCACGCCCTTCCTGCTCGAACGCTTCCCCGAGCTCGACGCCGACAGCCTGCAGGATCCCGCCGACGTGGCCGACGCCATCCGTTCGGTGCTGGTGCTGCCGCCGACCACCGTCGTGGCCGAACTCACCGTCCTGCCGCTGCGCGAAACCTCGTGGCCATGAAAGCGATCTTCCTCGACAAGGACGGCACCCTGGTGGACGACCTGCCCTACAACGTCGAGCCGCGCCGCATCCGGCTGGTGAGCGGCGCCGGCGCGGCCCTGCGCCTGCTGGCACGGCTCGACTACCGATTCTTCGTCGTCACCAACCAGTCCGGCATCGCGCACGGCTGCTTCGGCGAAGAAGCCATGGGACCGGTCGCCGACCGCCTGGCCGACCTGCTGTTCCGCGAAAACCTGGCGCTGGCCGGCTTTTATTACTGCCCCCACCATCCACTGGGCACCGTCGGGGACTATGCCGTGATGTGCGCCTGCCGCAAGCCCTCGCCCGGCATGCTGCTCAAGGCCGCCAACGACCACGCCATCAACCTGCGCGAATCCTGGATGATCGGCGACATCCTGCACGACGTCGAAGCGGGCAACCGCGCCGGCTGCCGCACCCTGCTCATCGACAACGGCAACGAGACCGAATGGCGGCTCGGCCCGCGCCGCGTCCCCACCCGCATGGCGCCCGACCTGTATGCGGCGGCCACGCTGATCGCCGCCCACGAGGAGCTTCGGTGAGCAATCGCTTGCCGCCTTCCTGGCGGGGCGCGCGCCGCATCCTGTGCGTGCGCCTCGATTCGCTCGGCGACGTGCTGATGTGCACGCCGGCGATGCGCGCCCTGCGCGCCTCGATTCCGGGCTGCTACCTGACCCTGCTCACCTCGCCGTCGGGCGCGGCCGCGGCGCCATACATCCCCGAGCTCGACGCCGTCATCGGCTACCGGGCGCCGTGGATGAAGCACGCACAGCCGGCCACCCCAAGCGCATTGCAAGACTGCGCAAAACGACTGACCGACGGGCCGGCCGTACCTGGCGCCGGGCGTTTCGACGCCGCCGTCATCTTCACCTCGTATTCGCAAAGCCCGCTGCCGGCCGCGACGCTGTGCCACCTGGCCGGCATCCCGCTGCGCCTGGCCTCCTGCCGCGAGAACCCCTACCAGCTGCTCACCGACTGGGTCCCCGAGCGCGAGCCCGAACGCGCGACGCGCCACGAAGTGCAGCGCCAGCTCGACCTGGTCGGCCACGTCGGTTGCACCACCGCCGACACCGCGCTCTCCTTCGCCGTCCCGGGCGCGGCCGCGGCGTGTGTGAAAACCATGCTCGAGGCGGCCGGAATCGACCCGGCGGCGCCCTACCTGGTGCTGCATGCCGGCGCCAGCGCCGCCTCGCGCCGCTACCCGATCCGGCACTGGCAAGACCTGCTCGGCATGCTGGGCGCGCGCTTTGGCTTTCCGCTCATCCTCACCGGCGACCAGGGCGAACGGGAATCGCTGCGCCCGCTCACCGAGACCCGGACCGGGCCGGTGCATTCGCTGATCGGCAAGCTCGGCCTGGGAGAACTGGGCGCGCTGATCCGTTCCTCGCGCCTGCTCATTACCGGCAATACCGGACCGGCGCACATCGCCGCCGCTGTCGGCACGCCGCTGGTGGACCTGTACGCGCCGACCAATCCCCAGCCCCCCCTGGCGCGTCGCGCACCGCCTGCTGTTCCACGACGTCAGCTGCCGCAATTGCCTGCGCAGCCGCTGCCCGCAAGGACACCACGCCTGTCCCGAAGCCCTGGCGCCAAATACGGTATTGGAGGCGGCCGCCGAGCTGCTGGCAAGCGCCCCGGAACAGCCGGCGCGCACCGCGGATGCGGCCCTGGCCTTCGCCTAACCGGGTCCGTATTGACGCTGTCCACATGCGAAAGCGCAAAAGACTGGGCGCAAACGTATAACAAAAACTCAAGTATTCCGACGAGCTCTGATATAATTTCGGAGTTCGTCGGGGCGTAGCGCAGCCTGGTAGCGTACCTGCATGGGGTGCAGGGGGTCGGAGGTTCGAATCCTCTCGCCCCGACCAACAAAATCAAACACTTACAGCGAAAGCTGTACAGATCAACAGTAGTGTATATTAGATGGTCATCTAATATAGACGCCATCTCAAACGATCCGCCACACGTAAATTTCAGGCTTGTTAGCCCGATGATGCATCGGTACTTTCGCCTATGGACGTGATGGTTCATCTCCACCCTGGGCCAGAAGTGACGCTCATATAGTTCCCAGCCATTGACAAAGTTACATCTTTTATGCAACTGAAAACCGGAAGTCACAAATTGACAACAATCAGCATTGTCTCGCAGTCAATTTTGTGTGAAGATGCTTCGAAGAGCCAAGCATCATTCCCTCAACGATTCCGGAGACAACGTGAATGTACACGTACCAAGAATTTTGTGAGCAATATCTTCTGGCATATGCACACAAAGGGGGCGTTAAGGTCAAAGCACTAGGTCGCATTGATCCGCAGTGGTTCGAAGAACTCAAGAAGGAGGTTGCTTGGATTATCGGCGGCCAACCTTCCTCTAACGTTGGTGACAAAGCTCATACAACTTATTGGACGCAACCACAAGGATCCGCACGGCAGTTCTCGCTCTACAACGCGACTGGCAAGAGTGATGAGTTCCTAACGGATTTTGCCCCTCCAAGCAAGGTGCCAAAAAAGCTAACCTTCCCCGACTTGGCCGCCATTTCGAGGTTTGCTGCACTGTTTGGGAATGACCTTGTTAATTTGCGTCTAAACGGCCTCGGTTCCAGTTCGCGACTCTCGCTGCATGAAGAGAGTCCAATTACTGCAACGCCATCAGGGCGCACGTTCCGTGTACGCTTCCACCTTCCAATCGTGACAAACGATGCTGCAAGGATGCTACTTGACGGTGAAGAATTTCACTTCGAAGCTGGCAATCTCTATTTCTTCCATCACGGCTGCGTCCACGCTGCGCTTAACGAGTCGGACAGTCACCGCTATCACTTCGTTCTCGACTGTGAACTAACACCTAAGTTGTTCCATAAACTATTTGCAGGTATCAGTAACGAACCTGGCTTCATACCGTTTACTGAAACCGAATCAACTCTTCTTTCCAAGGGAACTGCAGTCGAGTTTGGCGAATTTATTACCGAAGAAGGAAAGAGAATTACCGGAATTAACTATGGGCGTCGGGTGCCACGAGCAACCGACTGGTATCGCTCAAATTACCCCTCTGTGTTCGGTCGGATAGATAAGCTATTCAGCTCCTCAAAAACGGCCTAAGCTGTTAACGCTTGGGTAGGAGCTGGCGAATGCTATCTTGCGCTTCTATCCGAGCGCGCCGTTTTAGGTGGCGCGCTTGTCTTTAGCTTGGGAAGCCGCACATAGAATTGCTCAACCATGCGGGCTGCTGACCGATTCTTGCTCCACAATATCGCTTAAGATCATCGGCTAAAGCGCAGTATTCATGCGGCGCTTGTTGCCTTTGTGGAACAATTCTACTGTGTTCATCAAAGCCCACCAGCACCCGACATCGAATTTAACCCAGCCGAAGGACAGGCTGAGCCTCCCCTGGCGCACTACTTCAGCAACAAAGGGGATCCGTTCAAGTCGGTGTTGCCGGCGCTGACGGATGGCGGCGCGGAAGAGCGGGTGCCCGCTGGCTACAAGATTCCGATCAGGTCAACCCGCAAGTGGTGGAGGCCCGGAACACCGGGCCATCAGACAGGATCAGGGCCGCTTCAGCTGCCCGATGACGCTCGCCACCTTGGTGGTGATCACATCGACTGCCGGGCCATTGGCGCCGTGCGGCAGGATGACGTCGGCGTGGCGCTTGGTCGGCTCGATGAACTGCTTGTGCATCGGGCGTACCGTTTCCAGGTACTGGATGACGATGCTCTCCGTCGTGCGGCCGCGCTCGGCGATATCCCTTTGCATGCGGCGGATGAAGCGCACGTCGGCCGCGGTGTCGACGAAAATCTTCAGCGACATCATCTTGCGCAGGTCCGCGTCATACAAGGCAAACAGGCCTTCGATCACGATGACCGGGGCTGGCTTGACGGGAATGGTCTTGCTGGAACGGTTGTCGATCGTGAAGTCGTACTCCGGCATCTGGATCGTTTCGCCATTGCACAAGGCCTGGACGTGCTGCACCATCAAGGGCCAGTCGAAGGCTTGCGGGTGGTCGTAGTTCTGCTTGCGGCGGACTTCCGGACTGAGGTCGGATTGGTCGCGGTAGTAATCGTCCTGCATCACGACCGACACCATCTCGGTGCCGAAGGAAGCAAGCACTTGCTGGGTCACCGTCGACTTGCCACTGCCGCTTCCGCCGGCGACACCAATGACAAACGGGGAGAAAGAAATCTGATTCATCCCCGAATGATACCGGAGCGGCGGCCGAACCGACAGGCCGTCGATCCAAAATGCAGCCTTCGGCAAGCCTGCCGGGCCTGCCCGGGCTTGCCGGCGTGCGCGGGCAACACCCCGCCTACTTCCACTCCCCCCGCAAGGCCAGCACCTGCTGCTGCAGATACTCCGGCGAGGCCGCCTCCGGCGCCACCGGCTGTCCTACCGCCAGCGCCAGCCGCGAGCGGATGCCGCGCGCGAAGGAGCGCTCGAACAGGTTCGACGGGTCGCGCGTGAACACGCTGCCCCACAGGCCGCGCAGGGCCATCGGAATCACCGGCACCTTGTTGCGCTCGACGATCTTGGCGATGCCGCTGCGGAATTCGTTGATCTCGCCGGTACTGGTGAGCTTGCCCTCGGGGAAGATGCACACCAGTTCGCCCTGGTGCAGCGCCTCCGCGATGTCCACGAAGGCCCGCTCCATCATGAAGGGATCTTCCTTGGCCGGCGCGATCGGGATCGCCTTGGCGGCGCGGAAGATCCAGCGCAGGAAGGGCGTCCTGAAGATGCGGTGGTCCATCACGAAGCGGATCGGGCGCGGGCTGGCGGCGCCGATGACGAGCGCGTCGACGTAGCTCACGTGGTTGCAGACCAGCACCGCCGGGCCTTCGTCGGGGATGCGGTCGGCGTCGATGGTGCGCACGCGGTAGCCGGTGTGGATCAGCATCCAGGCCAGGAAGCGCATCAGGAATTCCGGCACCAGCGAGAAGATGTACGCGGCCACGCAGGCGTTCAGCAGCGCCGTCACCAGGAACATCTCGGGAATCGTGAAGCCCTGCCCCAGCAGCACGATCGCCACGCCGGCGGCGGCCACCATGAACAGCGCGTTCAGGATGTTCATGCCGGCAATGGTGCGCGAGACGTGTTTCTGGTCGCAGCGGGTCTGGATCAGGGCGAACAGCGGCACGATGAACAGGCCGCCGAACACGCCGATCAGGACCAGGTCGAACATGATGCGCCATGCGCCCGGCAGGCCCAGCAGGGTGAGCGCGCCCACGGTGGCGGCGCCGTTGAGCTCCGCATAGGCCACGCTGGCGAAATACAAGTCGATGCCGAACAGCGACAGGCCGATCGAGCCGAAGGGCACCAGGCCGATCTCGACCTTGTGGCCGGACAGCTTCTCGCACAGCAGCGAACCGGCGCCGATGCCGAGCGAAAACACGGTCAGCAGCAGCATGATCACGCTGTGGTCGCCGTGCAGGTAATCCTTGGCGTACAGCGGGAACTGCGACAGCAGCAGGGCGCCGTAGAACCAGAACCAGGAATTGCCCAGCATCGACAGGAACACGGTGCGGTTCTGGCGCGAGAATGCCAGGTTGCGGATCGATTCGGCAAACGGGTTGCGGCTGATTCTCAGCTCCGGCGCCGGCGCCGGCGACGGCGGGATGCGCCAGCTGGCCGCCAGGCCCAGCACCGCGCACAGCAGGGTGCCGCCGGCGACCAGTTCGATGCCCCAGGGTTTGACCCCGACCAGCAGGGTGCCGGCGACCTCGCCCAGCAGGATGCCGACGAAGGTGCCCATCTCGATCACGCCGTTGCCGCCGACCAGTTCTTCGGATTTCAGGTGCTGCGGCAGATAGGCGTACTTCACCGGGCCGAACAGGGTCGAATGCAGGCCCATGCCGACCACGGCGGCAACCAGCACCCACAGCGTGTGGGTCAGCCAGCCGATGCCGGCCACCAGCATGATGGCGATTTCCAGCAGCTTGACGAACCTGGCCATGCGCGCCTTGTCGAACTTGTCTGCGACCTGGCCCGCTGTCGCCGAGAACAGCACGAAAGGCAAAATGAACAGGCCGGCGATCAGGTTGTTCAGCATGCCCGGGTCGGCGGTGGTCCAGTTCGCCGTGTCGAAGGTCAGCGCGACCAGCAGCGCGGTCTTGAACAGGTTGTCGTTGAAGGCGCCAAAGAACTGGGTCCAGAAAAAGGGGGCGAAGCGGCGCTGGGTCAGCAGGGAAAACTGGCTCGGTTGGCTCATGCGGGTCGGCTCGGGCTTGGATCGTGAACAGGAAGTGGTAATCTACAGCAGGGACTGGCAGCAGCACAAAGCAATTGCTCGGCCTGCGTATTGCGTTGCCGATACTAATACGTAAAGTCTCGACTGGCGATACCGGATGGGTAAAAAGCATAGACCGTCGCGCCGTTCAAGCGGCGTACGGTGTCAAGCCCCCGCTTTGATAAACTTGGTTGAAACGTCTCAAGCGATCGTACAGACGGCAGAATTGTGCAGCGCAGCGCAGGTAGAATCCACGGATGACTCCTGCCGACTTCCTCCTCCGCTACGCCAGCGTGACAACCGCGCTGTTCGACCACATCGAACACGACATGCTGGCCCTGTCCTGTGCGTTCATCGACGATGACGAAGCCTCTCCACCGGCATGGCACGAGGTGCTGCCGCCGCCTGCGCGCCAGCCGCAGGACATCCCGCTCACCTGAACCCGGCCGGGACGGCGGGCGCGCGACCCCAAAAAAAATGATTCGAATTTGCGACAGATGCCGCAAAATTCGAATCATGTTTGCGCCTTGCCTGCCGGGAGGGCGCAAGCTGCGCCGGCCCGACCACGGGCATGATCAGGCCAGCGTTTCCAGGCGGATACGCGTAACCTTGCCGATCACCGCCGGCAACTGCTCGATCTTCGCGATCGCCGCGTTGATGTTCTTCTCGCGGGTCTGGTGGGTCAGCATGATGATGTCGAGGTTGACCTGGTTGCCCGGCTCCTTCTGCAGCACCGCGTCGATCGAGATGCCGGCGTCGGCCAGGATGCGGGTCAGGTCGGCCATCACGCCCAGCTGGTCCTTCACGTAGACGCGCAGGTAGTAGCTGGTGGTGATCTCTTCCATCGGCACGATGGCGACGTCGGTCATCTGGTTCGGCTGGAAGGCCAGGTGCGGCACGCGGCAGTAGGGGTCGACGGTGGCCAGGCGGGTCACGTCGACCAGGTCGGCGATCACGGCCGAGGCGGTGGGTTCCGAGCCGGCGCCCTTGCCGTAGTACAGCGACGCGCCGACGGCGTCGGCCTGTACCAGCACCGCGTTCATCGCACCTTCGACGTTGGCGATCAGGCGCGCCGCCGGGATCAGGGTCGGGTGCACGCGCAGCTCGATCCCTTCGCCGCTTTCGGTATGGGTGCGGCGCGTGATGCCCAATAGCTTGATGCGGTAGCCGAGCTGCTCGGCATACGAGATGTCGCGCGCCTGCAGCTGGCTGATGCCCTCGATGTAGGCCTTGTCGAACTGCACCGGGATACCGAAGGCGATCGCCGACATGATGGTGAGCTTGTGCGCCGCGTCCACGCCCTCGATGTCGAAGGTCGGGTCGGCTTCGGCATAGCCCAGTTCCTGCGCCTGCTTCAGCACGGTGGCGAAATCGAGGCCCTTCTCGCGCATTTCCGACAGGATGAAATTGGTGGTGCCGTTGATGATGCCGGCCACCGATTCGATCCGGTTGGCGGTCAGGCCTTCGCGCAGCGCCTTGATGATCGGCACGCCGCCGGCCACGGCCGCCTCGAAGGCTACCGTCACGCCCTTTTCCTGGGCCGCGGCGAAGATCTCGTTGCCGTGCAGCGCCAGCAGGGCCTTGTTGGCGGTGACCACGTGCTTGCCGTTGGCAATCGCCTGCAGCACCAGCTGGTGCGGCAGCTCGTAGCCGCCGATCAGTTCGACCACGATGTCGATGTCCGGACTATTGACCACTGCGAACGGGTCGCCCACGACCTCCACGCCGGCGCCGACGATCCCGCGCGCGCGCTCCAGGTTGCGCGCCGCCACCATCGTAATCTCGATACCGCGGCCGGCGCGGCGCCGAATGTCCTCCTGATTGCGTTGAAGAACGTTGAAGGTGCCGGCACCGACGGTGCCGATGCCCAGGAGGCCTACTTTGATGGGTTTCATGATCTCGTATCTCGTTAATCGACCAAACTAAGGTTCGACCGTGCCACCTCAGCGCCCGTGGCGTCGTCGGTAGCCGTCCAGGAAGCGTGCGATGCGTCCGCAGGCGTCCGTCAGGTCGTCGGAATTAGGCAGGAACACCAGCCGGAAATGGTCCGGGGCGATCCAGTTGAAGCCGGTGCCTTGCACCAGCAGCACTTTTTCCTCGGATAGCAGTTCGCAGATGAACTGCTGGTCGTCCGTGATCGGGTACATCGCCGGATCGAGGCGTGGGAACATGTACAGCGCAGCTTTTGGCTTGACGCAGGACACGCCCGGAATATCGGTCAGCAGCTTGTGCGCGAGGTCGCGCTGTTTCAACAGGCGTCCGCCGGGGCCGACCAGGTCGGCGATGCTCTGGTAGCCGCCCAGCGCGGTCTGGATCGCGTACTGGCCCGGCGCATTGGCGCACAGGCGCATCGAGGCCAGCATGTTCAGGCCCTCGATATAGCCCCTGGCGTGGCGTTTCTCGCCCGACACCACCATCCAGCCGGCGCGGTAGCCGCAGGAACGGTAGTTCTTCGACAGGCCGTTCAGGGTCAGGAACAGCACGTCGTCGGCCAGCGAGGCGATCGATACGTGCTCCTCGCCGTCATACAGGGTCTTGTCATAGATCTCGTCGGCGTAGATGATCAGGCCGTGCTGGCGCGCCAGCTCGACGATCTCGAGCAGCACCTCGCGGTGGTACAGGGCGCCGGTCGGGTTGTTCGGATTGATGACGACGATCGCGCGCGTGTTCGGCGTGATCTTCTTGCGCATGTCCTCGATGTCCGGCAGCCAGCCGCTCTGCTCGTCGCACACGTAGTGCACCGGGGCGCCGCCCGCCAGGCTGACCGCCGCGGTCCACAGCGGGTAGTCCGGCGCCGGCACCAGCACTTCGTCGCCGTTGTTGAGCAGGCCCTGCATGGCCATCACGATCAGTTCCGAGGCGCCGTTGCCCAGGTAGATGTCATCGATGCCCACGCCGGCGATGTTCTTGCCCTGCGTGTAATGCATCACCGCCTTGCGCGGTGCAAACATGCCCTTCGAGTCGGTATAGCCGGCCGCGCCATGCATGTTACGGATCATGTCGTGCACGATCTCATCGGGTGGATCGAAACCGAACACGGCCAGGTTGCCGATATTCAGCTTGATGATCTTCTGGCCGTCGTCTTCCATCTGACGGGCCTTTTCCAGGGCCGGGCCACGGATTTCGTAGCAAACATCGTCCAGCTTGTTCGATTTCAGGATCGGTCGCAAAGTGTCCCCTGTGAGGTATGGCGGGCGCACCCCCTTGGCGATGCGCTTTGTTGCACTGCGAAAAATACCATTCTGCCGAAAGCGCACGATTTAAGCAACCACGCTTCTCCCGGTTACAATGCTCCTTTCGCCGCGGCCTTGCCAGGCCGCGCCAACCCTGCCGTTCGCGGCCCGCTTCTGCGCCGCCCGCGGCCTACATTCGCGATACGATGAAGCTCCATTCCGACAATACCCAGCAGTACCAGACCGTCACCGGCTACGATGCCAGCGGGGTCGAGATCAACGCCGAGCGTTACAACTACAGCCTGACGGTGATGCCGGAAGTGCCGCCGCGTGCCTGGCCCGTCGCGCGCTTCGAAGACCTGACCGCCGCCCATTTCGAAGACATCGCCAAGGATGCGCCGGACGTCGTGGTACTCGGCACCGGCGAGCGCCAGCGCTTCGTCCATCCGAAACTGGTGGCCAGCCTGTCGGCCCTGCACGTCGGCGTCGACTGCATGGACAGCCAGGCCGCCTGCCGCACCTACAATGTCCTGATGGGCGAGGGCCGCAAGGTCACCCTGGCGCTGATCATCGGCGCCTGATTCCGGCGCAACCCGCGCTGCCGCAGCGCGCCACGCGCGGCCGGCACGGCTGCGCCCTGGCTCGTCCCTTCCGCACAAGACCAATAACGATATGAACCCATCGGCATTTGCCTTCATCATCACCGGCGTCATCCTGAATGCCGCCGCCCAGCTTCTGCTCAAGGCCGGCACCAATGCCCTCGGCGGCGCCATCCACCTTACCCGCGACAACTGGTTCACGACCGGCCTGAAGGTTGCCACCCAGTGGCCGATCGCGCTGGGCATGCTGTGCTACGGCGTCTCGCTGGTGGTGTGGATCCTCGGCCTGTCGCGCACCGACGTCACGGTCGCCTACCCGATGCTCTCGCTCGGCTACGTGATCGGCGCCTTCGGGGCCTGGATGTTCCTGGGCGAAGTGATCTCGCCACAGCGCATGCTGGCGATCGGCGTGATCATGCTGGGCGTCGTCCTGTTGGCGCGGAGTTGAGACGCAAACAAGACGCAAATATTTTCCATTTTGCATCTTGAAGAAATGAAATCTTGCGCCATATTGCGCGGAAGACCCCATCCTGGCCGGCCCTGCCCAGTCGCCGCGTACATACAGGACTAGCAAGGGCCGGCTGCGGCGATTATCATTCCGGTATCCGCCGCCCTGCCCCTGCAGGGACCCGGCGGCAACGCCATGACACCAGGAGAACCCCGTGGCCGAAAGCCTAACCGCCGCAACCGTCGAGAATTTTTCAGCCCCCATGACGGGAGGCCAGACCTTCGAGCTGGCCGGACGTCCCGCGAAGTACACCGTGCTGTACTTCTATCCCAAGGACAACACCCCGGGCTGCACGACCGAGAGCATCGCCTTCCGCGAGGCCCATCCGGAATTCCAGGCCGTCGGCGCCGAGATCTACGGCATCAGCCGCGACAGCCTGCGCTCGCACGAAGGCTTCAAGGGCAAGCTCGGACTGCCCTTCGAACTGATCTCGGATCCGGAAGAAGCCGTGTGCAATCAGTTCGGTGTCATGAAGATGAAAAACATGTACGGAAAACAAGTGCGCGGCGTTGAGCGCAGTACGTTTATCATTGACGCTCAAGGCCGATTGGTGAAAGAATGGCGTGGCGTGAAAGTCAACGACCACGTGGCCGAAGTGCTGGAATTTCTGAAGAGCCAGCCCTGAAAAAGGATGGCTCCAGCAACCAGTTTCTTAACTTTAGCTGGATTATTGCCACCTATTTTGAGTCTCCGAGCATCTCATCCGCTTTACTCCTCCCGCTGCCGCCGGACCGGCATCCTCCGGCTGCAGCCCAAACCTCAGCAAGACCCCAAAGTAGCATCGTTTCCGTGCAGCGGCGCGCCCGTGCTGCGCCCGCACGTCCCTAAGTCCCTATTTGAATCGAGAACCTGATGCCACTGCCAAAAATGCCAAGCAAGCCAGCGACCATGCTGCTGGCGAAAGATTACCCCAAGGCGGAACCGGGCAAGTCGCCCGTGCGCCCGGCGTCCGCCAAGGCCGATGCCGACCTCGAAGAACTGATCAGCGGCCAGGCCGTGCCGACGCCCAAGGCGAACAAGGCGCGCAAGGCCAAGGCGGCGGCGCCTGCCGCCAATGACGCCGCAGTCGCCGGTACCACGGCCGGCAGCACCGGCACCGCGCCGGTGAACGTGGTCGACGCCCCGGCCGCCGCAGCGCCGACCGGCGAAGCGCCGCTGGCCAAGGGCCCGGCACGCAAGTCGAAGGACGGCGTGGGCGCGCGCCTCCGCGAGCCCGATGCCGACCAGCCGCATCCGGTCAAGCACAAGGCTGTCGAAGTCACCGTCAAGTCCTCCACCAGCCGCAAGGCCGACCGCAGCGGCACCACCAAGGTGTTCGTGCTCGACACCAACGTGCTGATGCACGACCCGACCTCGCTGTTCCGCTTCGAGGAACACGACGTCTACCTGCCGATGATGACGCTCGAGGAGCTCGACAACCACAAGAAGGGCATGTCGGAAGTGGCGCGCAATGCCCGCCAGGTGGCGCGCACGCTGGACGCCCTGATCGCGAACGTCGACGACGACGCCATCGAGGCCGGCATCCCGCTGGCCAAGCTGGGCAACAAGGACGCGCGCGGCCGCCTGTACTTCCAGACCAACCTGGAATCGGCGCCGCTGCCGGAAGGTCTGCCGGAAGGCAAGGCCGACAACCAGATCCTGGGCGTGGTGCGTGCGCTCGAAGAGCGGATGAAGGGCCGCGCCATCGTGCTGGTGTCGAAGGACATCAACATGCGCATCAAGGCGCGCGCGCTGGGCCTGCCGGCCGAGGACTACTTCAACGACCATGTGCTGGAAGACACCGACCTGCTGTACTCGGGCATCGTCCAGCTGCCGGACGATTTCTGGAACAAGCACGGCAAGGACATGGAGTCCTGGCAGGAAAGCAAGAACGGCTACTCCACCACCTTCTACCGGATGACCGGGCCGGTGATCCCGACCCTGCTGGTGAACCAGTTCGTGTTCATCGAGCCGCAGAACGGCGAAGCGCCCTTCTACGGCCAGGTGAAGCAGATCAACGGCAAGACCGCGGTGTTCCAGACCCTGCGCGACTACAGCCACAACAAGAACAACGTGTGGGGCATCACGGCGCGCAACCGCGAGCAGAACTTCGCGCTCAACCTCCTGATGAACCCGGAGTGCGACTTCGTCACCCTGCTGGGCCAGGCCGGTACCGGCAAGACCCTGCTGGCGCTGGCCGCGGGCCTGGCCCAGGTGCTGGAGACCAAGCAGTACAACGAGATCATCGTCACCCGCGTCACGGTGCCGGTGGGCGAGGACATCGGCTTCCTGCCGGGTACCGAGGAAGAGAAGATGTCGCCGTGGATGGGCGCCTTCGACGACAACCTCGAAGTGCTGATGAAGTCCGACAGCGACGGCGGCGACTGGGGCCGCGCGGCCACGCAAGACCTGATCCGCTCGCGCATCAAGATCAAGTCGCTGAACTTCATGCGCGGCCGCACCTTCGTGAACAAGTTCCTCATCATCGACGAGGCGCAGAACCTGACGCCGAAGCAGATGAAGACCCTGGTCACGCGCGCCGGCCCCGGCACCAAGATCCTGTGCCTCGGCAACATCGCCCAGATCGACACGCCTTACCTCACCGAAGGCTCGAGCGGCCTGACCTACGTGGTCGACCGCTTCAAGGGCTGGAGCCACAGCGGCCACGTCACCCTGGCGCGCGGCGAACGCTCGCGCCTGGCGGACCACGCCAGCGAGGTGCTGTAAGCTTGCCTTCGATCCCGCCTGCCGCCCCGGCGGCAGGCGCCATCCCGAAACGCTCACCGCAAGGTGGGCGTTTTTCATTGGTGCCCACTATTCGCCACGCATGATCTTTCCACTGAAACTGCTGCTCGTCCCTTCCCTGATCGCCCTCGTCACCCTGGCCGGCCGCCGCTGGGGGCCGGGCGTGGCCGGCTGGCTGTCGGCCTTCCCGATCGTCTCCGGTCCGATCCTGCTGGTGATCTCGCTCGAACAGGGGCCGGCCTTCGCCGCCAGCGCGGCCGGCAACACGCTGCTGGCGGTGCTGGCCATCCTGGTCTTCAGCGTCGCCTATGCGCGCTGCGCCCGCCGCGGCATGCCGCGCGCATTGACCGCCGCCCTGCTCGCCTACGGCATGGCCGTGCTGGTGCTGCAGGCCCAGCCCGTCCAGCTGCCGCTGTGGGCCGGCTTCGCCGCCGTCGTGATCGCGCTGCTGGTGGCGCCGCGCCTGTTCGGTCCGGCACCGGCGCCGGCCGCCGCCGTCAAACCTGCCAATGACCTGCCCTGGCGCATGCTGGCCGGCGCCCTGCTGTCGCTGAGCGTCACCCATGCCGCCGCGAGCCTCGGCCCGCGCCTGTCCGGCCTGTTCGCGATGTTCCCCGTGATGAGCACGGTGCTGGTCGGCTTCTCGCACCGTGCAAACGGTCCCGGCTTTGCGGTGGCGCTGCTGCGCGGCATGGTCAACGGCTACTATGCCTTTGCCGTGTTCTGCCTGGCGCTGTCGCTGCTGCTGGGTTCGCAGCCGATCGGGCTGACCTTCCTGCTGGCGACCGCCGCCGCACTGGTGGTGCAGTTGGGCGTCAAATGGGCCTGCAGCGTCCTTGCGCGCAAGGATTTGCCCAAGGCGCGTGCCGGCGGCCAGAAGGCAGCATAGAATAGCCGCGTCCGATCCAACCGAGGAGAGAGTCCGATGCCGCACATGCTGTTGATCCATGAACCCGTCGGCCAGCGCGCCACCCGCAGCGAGGCCGAGGGTCGCGCCGTCTACGACCGGATGCTGCGCTGGGGCGACGACCTGCGCAGCCGCGGCCTGTTGCTGGGGGCGGAATCGCTGGCCTCGCAAGACAAGGCGGTGCGCGTGAGCGTCCCGTCCGGGGGCACCGGACCGGGGAAGGCGCGCATCGTCGACGGCCCGTTCGCCGAGGCCAAGGAAATGGTCGGCGGCTTCTTCCTGGTCGATGTCGACACCCGCGAAGAAGCGGTCGCGCTGGCGCAGCAGTGCCCGGCGGCGGAGTGGGCGACGGTGGAGGTGCGCGGCCTGGCACCCTGCTTTGACCGCTGAGAAAAACATTTTCATCCGCGATGTCGAATGAGGCAGGCTCCGTTCGTCGTGGCAGATGGAAGCCCTCCAGGCGCTTCCATCCCCACGACAAGGAGACCACCATGCGTTTCATGATCATCGTCAAGGCCACTCCCGACACGGAAGCCGGCATCATGCCTGCCCAATCCCTGTTCGACGCCATGACCGCGTACAACCAGGAGCTGGCCCGCGCCGGCGTCCTGCTCGACGCCAACGGCCTGCGCCCGAGCCGCGACGGCTGGCGCATCCGCTACGACGAAGGACGCCGGACCGTCACCGACGGCCCGTTCGCCGAGACCAAGGAGCTGGTCGCCGGCTACACCCTGATCCAGGTGCGCTCGCGCGAGGAGGCGATGGAGTGGTCGCGCCGCTTCCCCAACCCGCACGGCGAGCTCGCCGATCCCGAGATCGAAGTCCGCCAGCTCTACGAGCCGGCGGACCTGCCCGCTTGACGCCCCCACGAAAAAGGAACCAGCATGAAAAAGCAGATTGCCCTCACTCTCCCGGTCCGGGACCTCGAACGCAGCAAGGCCTTCTTCGCCGGACTCGGTTTCGGCTTCGACGCCCGCTTCAGCAACCAGCACGCGGCCGGCCTGGCCGTTTCCGACGACATTTGCGTGATGCTGGTGTCCGAAGCCTTTGCCGGCACCCTGTGCGCCAAGCCGCTGGCCGACCCGCGCACCAGCCGGATCGCGACGCTGTGCCTGTTCTGCGACAGCCGCGCCGAGGTCGACGCCCTGGTGAGCAAGGCCCAGGCCCTCGGCGCCACCCTGCCGGAACCGGCGGAGGACCACGGCTTCATGTACCAGCACGGCTTCGAAGACCTGGACGGCCACATGTGGGCGCTGACGTACATGGACAGCATGCCCGGGCAGCAGGCCGCCGCCTGAGCAGACAAGGAGAGCACCATGAACAAGCAGATCTACGTGAATCTTCCAGTGAAGGACCTGGAACGCAGCAAGGCCTTCTTCGGCGCGCTGGGTTTTTCATTCAACCCGCAGTTCACCGACCAGAACGCCGCCTGCATGATCGTCAGCCAGGACATCTACGTGATGCTCCTCACCGAGCCCTTCTTCCAGGGCTTCACCCACAAGCCGGTGGCGGATGCCCGGACGAGCACCGAAGTGCTGCTGTGCCTGTCGTGCGACAGCCGCGCCGCGGTCGACGACATGGCGGCCAGGGCCCTGGCCGCCGGCGGCGCGCTGCCGAACGCGCCGAAGGACCACGGCTTCATGTACCAGCACGGTTTCGAGGACCTCGACGGCCACATGTGGGAGCTGGCCTATATGGAGAGCATGCCCGCGCAATCGGCGGAAGCGGCGCAAGCAGCGGACCCCGCGATCTGATGGATGCACAGGTCGAGCGCAGCATCGCCGCCGTCTGGCGCATCGAATCGGCGAAGATCGTGGCCGTGGTGGCGCGCATGGTGCGCGACGTCGGGCTGGCCGAGGAACTTGCCCAGGATGCGCTGGTGGCGGCCCTCGAGCACTGGCCGCGGCAAGGCATCCCGGACAATCCGGGCGCCTGGCTGACCACCACGGCCAGGCATGCCGCGCTCGACCGGATGCGGCGCGACCGCCTGCTGCGCCAGAAACTCGAGCAGATCGGCCTCGACCTCGAGGCGCAGGAGGCCCTGGTCGTGCCGGATTTCGTCGACACGCTCGACGCCGCCCGCAACGACGTCTTCAAGGACGATCTGCTGCGCCTGATGTTCACCGCCTGCCACCCGGTGCTCTCGCGCGATGCGCGCCTGGCGCTGACGCTCAAGCTGCTGGGCGGCCTGTCCACCCAGGAGATCGCGCGGGCCTTCCTGGTGCCCGAGGCCACCATGGCGCAACGCATCGTGCGCGCCAAGCGCAGCCTGGGCGAAGCGCGGGTGCCGTTCGAGCTGCCGCCGCCGCAGGAACTGGGCGAGCGCCTCGGTGCGGTGCTGGAAGCGGTCTACCTGATCTTCAACGAAGGCTATACCGCCACCGCCGGCGAGGACTGGATGCGACCGGCGCTGGTGGACGAGGCCCTGCGCCTCGGGCGCATGCTGGCCGAACTGGCGCCGGGCGAGCCGGAAGCGCACGGCCTGGTCGCGCTGATGGAACTGCAGGCTTCGCGCATGGGCGCGCGCCTCGACGCGCAGGGGCGTCCGGTGCTGCTGCTCGACCAGGACCGCGCGCGCTGGGACGGCGTCCTGCTGCGGCGCGGCCTGGCCGCCCTCGAGCGCGCCGCAGGGCTTGGTCGACCCGTCGGCCTGGCGCGCGGGGCCTACCTGCTGCAGGCCGAGATCGCGGCCTGCCACGCGCGCGCCCACGTCGCCGACGCTACCGACTGGCAGGCCATCGCCGCGCTGTACGGCGAACTGGCGCAGGTCCAGCCCTCGCCGGTGGTCGAGCTGAACCGGGCGGTGGCGGTCGGCATGGCCGACGGTCCGGCCGCCGGCCTGCTGCTGGTGGACGCGCTTGCGCAGGAAGGCAAGCTGGCCGGCTACCACTGGCTGCCGAGCGTGCGCGCCGACCTCCTGGCCAAGCTGGGCCGCAGCGAGGAGGCGCGCCGGGAATTCGAACGCGCCGCCGCCATGACGGCCAACAGCCGCGAGCGCGAACTGCTGCTCGAACGCGCCCGCACCCTGCGCCCCTGACACGAAAACGCCCCGTGGAATTTCTGGAAAGTGTCGCCATGTTGCGAGCGGCTGTACATGGCGGCGGTGCGGCAATGTTGAAAATTACAATTTCCCGACGCTTCGGCAGGCAAAGCCGCTATCATGATCGACATTCCAAAAGATAAAGGCAGTCTGGCAGGGGAGTCCCGATGAAATTCCGCTTCTGGGGGGTGCGTGGTTCGATACCCTCCCCAGGTCCACGCACGGCGCGCTACGGCGGCAACACCACCTGCATCGAAGTGCGCACCGACGACGACACCCTGATCGTCCTCGACGGCGGCACCGGGCTGTTCCCGCTGGCCCAGCACCTGCTGGCGCAGCCGCGCAGCGGGCAGGCTGCGCCGCTCGAGGCCAACATCTTCATCACCCACAGCCACTGGGACCACATCCACGGCCTGCCCTTCTTCACGCCGCTGTTCATCAAGGGCAGCCGGGTGCGCCTGCACGGCGCGCATGACCCGGTGAGCGGCCGCGGCATCGAGCACGTGATGGGCGTGCAGCTGCAGAACAGCTACTTCCCGGTCAGCGAAACCCAGTTGGGCGCCACCATCGAATACCGCACCCTCGACATCGGCGTGCCGGTCGAGGTCGGCGACGCGGTGGTGGGTAACGTCCTGATGAACCACCCGGTGACCAACCTGGGCTACCGCATCGCCTGCGGCGGGCGCGCGCTGTTCTTCACCGGCGACCACGAGCCCTGGCACAACCCCTATGCGCCGGACGACGCCGCCTTTGGCGCCTTCGAAGCCCACCTGGCGCAGCGCCAGCACGCCATCGACGCCGCCATGGAAGGCGTGGACGCGCTGATCGTCGACTGCTCCTACACCCGCGAAGAGTACCCGTCCAGGGTCGGCTGGGGCCATGGCACTTTTGACGCCGCCATCGAGATGGCGCTGCGCGTCGGCGCCCGCGCCCTGTACTGCACCCACCACGAGCCGACCCGCGGCGGCGACGAGCTCGAGGCCGCGTTCGCCGCGGTGACGGCGCGCTGGCGCGAGCGCCTGGGCGCACTGCAGGTGCAGCTGGCCTTCGAGGGCCTCGAGGTGGGCCTGTGACGGAGGACGAGGCCGCCGGCCAGCCCGCCTTGTTCCGCAAGCGCCAGCAGGTCACCTTGCCGGCAGCAGCCAGATTTTTTCACTTGTCAGGAGAAGACGCATGAAATACCTGCCGCTTTGCGCCGCCCTCGCCATGGCCCTCGGCCTGGCCGGCTGCGCCACCGACACCCCCGCCACCGGAGAGAAGATCGCCCGCGAAGAGGCCTATGCCCCGGTCGGCACCTTCATCCCGCGCAAGAACGGCACCGGCCTGGGCGCTGCGCCGGTGACTGCCGTCGACAAGACCGCGGTCGAGAATGCGCGGGCCATGAATTCCAACGGCGTGGCCGGCATGCCCAACAAGTGATGCGGCCGCGGCGCGGCTGAAGAAAGAACAGCGCCGCCCGGTTCAGGAGCGCAGGCGGCCGGCGCCGGCATGCGCCGCCGGCGCCCGGTACTCTTCCGGAGGCACCGGCCGCGAGAAGAAATAGCCCTGCCCCTCGTCGCAGCCGAGCGTCTGCAGCAGCTGCATCTGGCGGCGGCTCTCGATGCCCTCGGCCACCACCCGCATGCCGAGCGCATGGGCCATCGCGATCATCGAGGCGATCAGGGTGTCGCCGTCCGGGTGCTCGATCCGCAGCACGAAGGCGCGGTCGATCTTGAGCACGTCGAAGCGCAGCCGCTGCAACTGCGACAGCGAGGAGTAGCCGGTGCCGAAGTCGTCGATACAGAGCTTGATGCCCAGTTCGCGCAGCTGGCTGAACACGGCGGATTCGCCGATTCCCTCCTGCATCATCGACGATTCGGTGAGCTCGATTTCCAGCAGCGAGGGCGAAATGCCGTGGCGAGCGATGGCGCTGCGGAACTGCGTCATCACGTCGGACTGGCTGAACTGGCGCGGCGAGATGTTGACCGAGACCGGCACCGGCGCCTTGCCGTCGCGCGCCCAGCGCGCCAGCTGGCCGCACACGCTGTCGATCACCTGCTCGCCCAGCTGGACGATCAGGCCGGTTTCCTCGAGCAACGGTATGAAACGGTCGGGCCCGGTCAGGCCCTGGCCCGGGCGGTCCCAGCGCACCAGCGCCTCCATGCTGGAAGCGGCGCCGGAGACCAGGTCCACGCGCGGTTGGTAGTGCACCACGAACTGGTGCTGGTCGAGCGCGCGGCGCAGCTCCATCTCGGTTTCGAGCCGGCTGCGGATGGCCTCGAAGAAGCGCGACTGGAAGAAGCAGAAGTTGCCCTTGCCTTCGGTCTTGACCGCGTACATCGCGATGTCGGCGTTCTGCAGCAGGGTCTCGGCGTCCTCGCCGTGCTCGGGGTACAGGCTGATCCCGATCGATGCGCCGAGCACGTTGGTCGTATGCTGCAGGTGGAAGCCGTCGCGGAAGGCCGCCAGCACGCGCCCGGCGACGTGCTCGACGTCCGCCACGCTGCCGACCTGTTCCAGCACCACCACGAACTCGTCGCCGCCGAGGCGCACCACGTGGTCGCGCGGGCGCACCGCCAGCTTCAGGCGTTTGCCGACGGTGCGCAGCAGCTCGTCGCCGGCCGCATGCCCGAGCGCGTCGTTGACCGTCTTGAAGCCGTCCAGGTCGATGAACAGCACCGCCAGCTTGCGCCCGGACGCGCGCGCGCCGTCGATCGCGCGCGGCAGGTATTGCTGGATCCAGTAGCGGTTCGGCAGGCCGGTGAGCTCGTCGGAACTGCTGCGCCGCTCGAGCTCGGCCAGGTGGGCCTTGGACTCGCTGATGTCGCGGATCGTCACCGCCAGGTCGCCGTCGGCGCGTACTGCCTTGTAGCGGATCCAGTGCGCTTTCAGGGGCTGCTCCGGTCCGGGCGCCACCGGCAGCTCGCGGTCGTAGAGGCCGGTGTCGTAGGCATGCACCAGCCGCGCGCAGGCCTTGGCGAACAATTCGCCGTCGTAGAACTCGGACAGGCGGTGTCCGATCAGCTCCTCGGGCCGCTTGCCGAACATGCTGGCGCCGTAATGGTTGCAGTCGACCACGGCGAAATCGCGGATGACGCCGTGCCGGTCGCGCAGCGGGCGGTTGATGAAGAAGCCGTCGCCGGCATCCTCGGTGGCCAGGCGGTAGCTGGCACGGATGGTCTCGATCTGGTAGCGGCGCCAGCGCGCGTGGACGTAGGTGCCGGTGATCAGCAGTGCGGCCAGCACGATCCAGCCGGTGTTCCACCAGGCCTCGGCCAGCTGTTCCTCGCGGTGAGCCCGGTAAGGCGCCATGGCGGAATAGGCGTCGATCGCCACGATGCCGACCAGGTCGAGGTCGGGAAAGGGCTGCCAGCCGACCACGCGCAGCCGCCCATCGGCAAACCAGCGTCGGCTGCCGAGCCAGGCCACCCCGGCCGCCCTGTCGGAGGGCATGGGCGCGAGCAGGAAAGGCTTGCGGTAGGAATGGACGGTGGCGCCGGTGCGGGTAGCCAGGATGGCGCCGTCGCGGCGCGCCACCCCGACGAAACCGTCGTCGCCCATGACCGGATCGGCGTAGTGCTGCGTGAAGAAGGCGGGCAGGACCGTGATCAGCACCACGCCGTCGAAACGCCCTTCGGGCGAGCGCAGCGGGCGCGAAAAAGCCACCACTTCGCGCCCGGTGAGCTGGCCGTCGAGCGGGCCGCTCAGGTACAGGCGGTCGGCGCCGGCGCGCTGCTGCTCGACAAAGTAAGGCTTGTCGCCGAAATACTTGCCCACCGCGTGCGGATGGCTGCTGGTGAGCACGAAACCCTCGCGGTCGATGAAGGCGACCGCAGAAATATACTGCTGGGCGAAGATGCCGGCCTCGATGGTGCCGGCCAGGTCGCCGCGGTAGCCCGCGGTGACCCAGGCATGGCGCAGCAGGAGCAGGAGCCGGTCGGTTTCGGCAATCGAGCGCCGGGTACGAATGACCAGGTTGCGCGCATAGGCGTCGGCCCGCTGCTCCAGCTCGATCCCGCGGTCGCGCCGCTCGCCCGCGAGGTCGTTCAGGACGAAGCCCCACAGGACCGCGGCGGCGGCCACGGCGATGGCCGGCCACACGAGCAGGAGCGCCAGCCGCTCGCGCAGGAAGGCCAGAAAGGGCCCCAGCGGCCCCAGCGGGCCCAGCGGGCCGAGCGCCCCGAAAGGGATCGAGGTTCCGCCCGGCATTTTCTTGTCGGTACGCGGATTCATCTGTGGACATGCACGGCGTGCGGCGAACCAGTATAACCCGCGCATGCGGCGGCGCAGGCCGGCCGCGCCAACCGTACGCCGCCCAAAAAAAGAGCCCGGCAGTGCCGGGCTCTTCGATACAGCAAGCGCTGTCTTACATGATGTGGGTGCCGATCCACCAGGCCACCGCGGCCATGAAGGCCGACGCCGGGATGGTGAAGATCCAGGCCCAGACGATGTTACCGGCCACGCCCCAGCGCACCGCCGATGCCTTCTGCGAGGCGCCCACGCCGACGATGGCGCCGGTGATGGTGTGGGTGGTCGAGACCGGGATGCCCCAGAAGCTCGCCATCAGGAGGGTCATGGCGCCGCCGGTTTCGGCGCAGAAGCCGCCGACCGGTTTGAGCTTGGTGATCTTCTGGCCCATGGTCTTGACGATGCGCCAGCCACCGAACAGGGTGCCGAAGCTGATCGCCGCATAGCACGAGATGATGACCCAGGTGGGCGGATAGGCGTCGGCCGGGTTGGTGTAGCCGGCGGCGATGAGCAGCATCCAGATGATGCCCATGGTCTTCTGGGCGTCGTTGCCGCCGTGTCCGAGCGAGTAGCCGGCCGCCGAGGCCAGCTGCAGGCGGCGGAACCAGACGTCGACCTTGCGCGGGGTGGATTTCACGAAGATCCAGGACACCAGCAGCATGATGACCGAGCCGAGCACGAAGCCCAGCAGCGGCGCCAGCACGATGAACAGCACGGTCTTGAGCAGGCCGGCCGAGATCAGCGCGCCGGTGCCCGACTTGGCCACCGCTGCCCCCACCAGGCCGCCGATCAGCGCGTGCGACGAGGACGACGGGATGCCGTAGTACCAGGTGATGATGTTCCACACGATGGCCCCGACCAGGGCCCCGAAGATCACGTAGTGGTCGACCACATGCGGGTCGATGGTGCCCTTGCCGATGGTCTGCGCCACCTTCATGCTGACCACGAAGATCGCGATGAAGTTGAAGAAGGCGGCCATGGCCACGGCGGACTGCGGCTTCAGGACGCCGGTCGACACGACGGTCGCGATGGCGTTGGCAGAGTCGTGGAAGCCGTTCATGAAGTCGAACACCAGCGCCAGCAGCACCAGCATGCCCAGCACGTAGATGCTGATATGTAGAGATTCCATAATTATTCTTGTTCTGCGCGGTGCTTACGCGTTTTCGACGATGATGCCTTCGACGATGTTCGCCACGTCTTCGCAGCGGTCGGTGACAGTCTCGAGGATCTCGTAGATTGCCTTCATCTTGATCAGGTTGCGCACGTCCGGTTCGTCGCGGAACAGCTTCGACATGGCGGCGCGCATCACGTGGTCGGCATCCGACTCGAAGCGGTCGATCTCTTCGCAGATGGCGACGATCTTCTGGGCGTTGCCCATGTCGTGCAGCAGCGCGACGGCTTCCTGCACCTTCTTGCAGGCCGACAGGCACAGTTCGGCCAGGCGCGCGGCTTCCGGGGTGACGGCGTGCAGGTCGTACAGCGAGACGGTCTGCGCTGCGTCTTCCATCATGTCGAGGATGTCGTCCATGCTGGTGATCAGCTTGTGGATGTCGTCGCGGTCGAGCGGGGTGATGAAGGTCTTGTGCAGCAGGTCGACGGTGGCGTAGGTGATCTTGTCAGCCTGTTTTTCGATGCTCTCCACGGCGTGGGTGCGGTTTTCCAGGTCGTCGAAGTGGGTCATCAGGCCAACCATCTCCTGCGCGCCCTTCACGCACAGCGCGGCGTGCTGGTTGAACAGGTCAAAAAACTTGCCCTCCTGGGGCATCAGGCGTCCGAACATTTTATTCTCCGTTGTGAATCTCTTGGGACTTCAAAACCGCTGCCACGGCTGGCGGCGGCAAAGTGAACCGGCTTGTTGCCGGCTTATAGTGAAAGTGACACTTCGCTTGGCACTGCTCGAACTTAGTCGCCCTGGTAGATGGCGAGGTTACCGCTGTAGTTGCCAAACTTGGTGTAGGAGCCGATCCAGGTAAGGCGAATCGCCCCGATCGGGCCGTTACGCTGCTTACCGATGATGATCTCGGCGGTTCCCTTATCCGGCGAGTCGGGATTGTAGACCTCGTCACGATACAGGAAGATGATAACGTCGGCGTCCTGTTCGATAGCGCCCGATTCGCGCAGGTCGGACATGACGGGACGTTTGTTGGGTCGTTGTTCCAGCGAGCGGTTCAGCTGGGACAGGGCAATGACGGGGCAATGCAGCTCTTTCGCCAGGCCCTTGAGCGAACGCGAGATCTCCGAGATCTCGGACGCGCGGTTGTCGCCCGGCTGGCTGCCCTGCATCAGCTGCAGGTAGTCGACGATGATCAGGCCCAGCTTGCCGCACTGGCGCGCCAGGCGTCGTGCCCGTGCGCGCATCTCGATCGGGTTCAGCGCCGGCGTCTCGTCGATGTAGAGCTGGGCGTCGTTCATTTTCTGGATGGCGTGCGTCAGGCGCGGCCAGTCCTCGTCGTTCAGGCGGCCGGTACGCAGGCGGTGCTGGTCGAGCTGGCCGACCGAACCGAGCATACGCATGGCCAGCTGGGCGCCGCCCATCTCCATCGAGAACACGGCCACCGGCAGGCCGGCTTCGATCGCCACGTTCTCGCCGATGTTGACCGAGAACGCCGTCTTGCCCATCGACGGACGGCCGGCCACGATGACCAGGTCGCCCGGCTGCAGGCCCGAGGTCATGCGGTCGAGGTCGATGAAGCCGGTCGGCACGCCGGTGATCTCGCCCTGGTTCTCGCGCGAATACAGCTCGTCGATGCGCTCGACCACCTGGGTCAGCAGCGGCTGGATCGGGTTCCAGCCCTGGGCGCCGCGGGCGCCGGATTCGGCGATCGCGAAGATCTTCGACTCGGCCTCGTCGAGCATCTGCTTGACTTCCTTGCCTTGCGGGTTGAAGGCATTGCCCGAGATCTCGTCGGCGACGGTGATGAGTTTACGCAGGATGCCGCGGTCGCGCACGATCTCGGCGTAGCGGCGGATATTCGCCGCCGACGGCGTGTTCTGCGCCATCGCGTTCAGGTACTGCAGGCCGCCCACTTCCTCGGCCTTGCCGAGCATGTTGCAGGCTTCGTAGACCGTGATCACGTCCGCCGGCTTGCCGGCGTTGATCAGGCGGACCATCTGTTCGAAGATGATGCGGTGGTCGTAGCGGTAAAAATCGTCCGCGTGCATGAAGTCGGCAATGCGGTCCCAGGCCGCGTTATCGCGCAGGAGGCCGCCGATGACGGACTGCTCTGCTTCGATGGAATGCGGCGGGATGCGCAGGGAATCGACTTGCGGATCGGATGGGGAATTCATGGCGGGCATTATACCGTTTCCGGTCACACGGCTGACATCATTGGTGAGAATTTCCACCAATAAAAAAGCCGGGCGAACCCGGCTTTTTCATTTATACAACAACGCACTGGTGGGCATACACCCACCCTGCGCTTGTCTGCTATTAAGCAGCTTCGCCGACGACGGCGATGGTGATCTCCGAGACGACGTCGGTGTGCAGCGCGACGGCGACCGGGAACTCGCCGGTGGTCTTCAGCGGACCCGTCGGCATGCGAACCTGCGACTTCTCGACGGCGAAACCTTGCTTGCTCAGGGCTTCGGCGATGTCGAAGTTGGTGACCGAACCGAACAGACGGCCGTCCACGCCCGCCTTCTGGGCGATGGTGACGGTCATGCCGCTCAGCTTGTCGCCTTGTGCCTGGGCAGCCGACAGCTTTTCAGCTGCTGCTTTTTCCAGTTCGGCGCGCTTGACTTCGAACTCGGCCACGGCTGCCTGGGTGGCGCGGCGTGCCATCTTTTGCGGGATCAGGAAGTTACGTGCGTAACCGTCCTTGACTTTGACGACGTCGCCCAGGTTGCCGACGTTGACCACTTTTTCGAGCAGGATAACTTGCATATTTATTCTCCAGGTATTCTGACTGACGTGCCGACGATTAGGCGTTGTGCAGGTCGGTGTACGGCAGCAGCGCGAGGTAGCGTGCGCGCTTGATGGCGGTGTCGACCTGGCGCTGGTAGTGCGCCTTGGTGCCGGTCAGGCGTGCCGGCATGATCTTGCCGTTTTCCTGGACGAAGTCCTTCAGGGTGTCGACGTCCTTGTAGTCCACCTGTTCCACGCCTGCGGCGGTGAAGCGGCAGAACTTCTTGCGCTTGAACAGCGGGTTCTGCTGTTTGCGCTTGAGTTTTTCTTTAGCTTTGTTTTTGTCGAACTTTTTACCGAATGCCATTTCGAGGCTCCTGTATCTAATCTAAATTGGCCGTGTCGCTGGGCGACTATGCGGCACTGAAATCAATGATGTGAAACACCAAGGCTTTGCTGTTGCGGTTCTTCCGTGCGAGGAATCCTTCGAAGCGGTAGGCGGCGCCGAGTTCGGCGTCGGCAACCCGGCCTGAAATCGTGCCCGCGGCCAGCGCGGGGATATCAAACTCGACCTGCCTTGCCACCCCTGCCTCTTCCTGCTGCGAACTGTGCATCAGGATGACGCCCACGATGGGGACGCCGGCCGGGGTATAACGCAGTACGTCACGCTCCGCGATGGTCGCGATGAGCTGGAACTGGTTCACTGCGCTGTGTCGCTTCCTGCTGAATTCCTGGGGAAAAACTTAGGCAGCTGCGGCCGGGGCAGCGGCAGGCGCTGCGGCTTCTGCGCGGTGGCTCTTGGCTGCGTCTTCGCGCTGGACCGACTTCATCATCGGCGACGGTGCGGTTTCGGCCTTCTTCATCTTGACGGTCAGGTGACGCAGGACGGCATCGTTGAACTTGAATGCGGTTTCCAGCTCGACCAGGGTCTCGTTGTCGCACTCGATGTTCATGCAGATGTAGTGGGCTTTCGGCAGCTTCTGGATCTGGTAAGCCATCTGGCGACGGCCCCAGTCTTCCACGCGATGGATGTTACCGCCGCGGCTGGTCACCGTGGTCTTGTAACGCTCGATCATCGCCGGGACTTGCTCGCTCTGGTCCGGGTGGACGATAAAAACGATTTCATAATGACGCATGCAACACTCCTTAAGGACGTTTAAACAAATGCCCACCTCGGCGTCAAGACGAGTGTGGGAAGGGAAAGCCTGCCATTATAGCCGGAAAAATGCGTCGATGGGAATCGGGGGCGTGGCCTGGGCGCAGCAAAGCCCGGCGGTTCGGGGCGGCATGCGTGCGTCGCACCACACTTCGTGGGCGTTTCAGACTGCATTGCACAATTTTTTTACAGTTTTCCCGTGTTTGCCCTTGCGCATATCAGAATACTGTACAAAAATACAGTCTGCTCTTACAACCATTTGCCGTAACACACCCATGCTCAAGCTCACTGCAAGGCAAGAACAGATCCTTAACCTGATCAAGGAAGCGATCGAAAACACCGGCTTCCCGCCGACCCGCGCCGAAATCGCGGCCGAGCTGGGTTTCAAATCGGCCAACGCGGCCGAAGAACACCTGCAGGCGCTGGCGCGCAAGGGCGCGATCGAGATTTCGCCGGGCACCTCGCGCGGCATCCGCCTGGTCGGCGCCTCGGTCGAACAGGTCCCGCTGGTGCCTGCGGCCCTGATGATGTCGCTGCCGCTGGTCGGCCGCGTCGCCGCCGGCTCGCCGATCCTGGCCCAGGAACACGTGGAAGCCACCTACTCCGTCGACGCCGCCATGTTCTCGGCGCGCCCCGACTTCCTGCTGAAGGTCAAGGGCTGGTCGATGCGCGACGCCGGCATCTGCGACGGCGACTTCCTCGCGGTCAAGAAGATCGACAGCGCCAAGAACGGCCAGATCGTGGTCGCCCGCCTCGGCGAAGAAGTCACCGTCAAGCGCTACCGCAAGACCGGCAACCTGGTCGAGCTGCTGCCGGAAAACCCGGACTTCAAGGTGATCCAGGTGTCGCCCGAAGACGAGTTCGCGCTGGAAGGCCTGGCGGTCGGCCTGATGCGCAGCTGGCACTGAGCCTCCCGCGCTTCCGGCATCGTCCGCGAATGCGTGGGCCCTCGTGGCCCACGCGTCGCCGGTGAAGATCCTGATTACTGAATCTTCTTGTCCGCCCAGTACGAGTCCTTCTTGGCGGACTTCACCATCTTGTTGTGCTCTTCCACATAGGCCTCGGTCGCCGAGCGCCAGGCGGCGAAGTCCGCCAGCAACAGCTTCGAACTTACCTTCGCCTCTTCGCTCAGGTTGCTGTGCAGCTGGGTCAGGTAGGCAGTCGACTTCTCCATTTCTTCCTTGTTCATCAGCTTCTGGATGTCCGGCGGAATGCGCTTGGTGAGCGGGGTCGCCTCGTTCAGGTTGGTAACGAACTTGTTGTAGCACTCCTGCCACGCGGCCACGGCCGCGCCGATGCGGTCGATATCGGCATTGATCTTCGACATCGCCGGAATGCGCGGCGTCACGCAGCGGAACTCGCCCGACTTCAGGTCTTCGCCGTCGTAGCCGCTGATCCAGTAGTCGATTTCCTTGCGGCGCTGGGCGCGCTGGTCGATCATCTCGAGCGAAGCGGCGGCGATCTTGTTGCCCTTGGCGGCAGCCTTCTTGAACAGCGCGGCCGCCCTGGCCTCGTCCACCTCGCCTGCTTCGCCATAGAAGTACATCTGGCCCAGCGCCTGCTGGGCGGCCGGATTGCCGGCATTGGCCAGCCTGGTGTAGATCTTCACGGCCGCAGCGTAGTCCTTTTTTTCGAACAGGGCGTTGGCGTCTTCCAGCTCGCCGGCAAAGGCGGCGCCGCACAGCAGCAGGGATGCAAGGAACAGCTTGGTCTTCATGGCAGAGGAGGATGAGGGAAAGAAATCCCATGATAGCGGCATTCCCCTGCCCCGCTCAACCGCTGATGCAAAAACGGCAGCCGAGGCTGCCGTTTTCATGTTGCGCCGACCCCGTTCAGGCGTCCAGCGCCTGGCGGAAGTCCGCCAGCAGGTCGTCGGTATCCTCGATGCCCACCGAAACGCGAATCAGCGACTCGGCAATGCCCATGCTGGCGCGCCGCTCCGCCCCCATCTCGAAGAAGATGGTGTGCGCCACCGGGATCACCAGGGTGCGGGTGTCGCCCAGGTTGCTGGCCGGGATGCCAAGCTGCAGGCGGTTCAGGTAGTCGAAGCAGTCGATATCCTCGCGCAGCTCGAAGCTCATCAGGGAGCCGCCCGCGCGGAACAGCACCTCCGTGATGCCGTGCTGCGGGTGCGAGGCCAGGCCCGGGTAGTGCACCGCCGCCACGCGCTCATCGGCCTCCAGCATCCGGGCCAGCGCCAGCGCGTTGCCGCAGGTGCGTTCCATGCGCAGCGCCAGGGTCTCGGCGCCCACCGCGATGTGGTGCGCCGCTTCCGGCCCGAGGGCCGCGCCGAAGTCGCGCAGCGCCTTGGCGCGCAGCTGGGCCAGGCCCTGGGCTGCGACCGGCTGCTTGCGGAAGTTGGGCGCGATGTGCGGGTAGGCGCTCCAGTCGAACAGGCCGGTGTCGGTCAGCGCGCCGCCCAGCGCGTTGCCGTGACCGCCGATCGACTTGGTCAGGGAATTGACCACCAGGCCCGCCCCCACCGCCTTCGGACGGAACAGCCAGGGGGTGGTCATGGTGTTGTCGACCACGTACAGGATGCCGCGCTCACGGCACAGCTGGCCGATGCGCGCCAGGTCGGCCACCTGGGTGCGCGGGTTGGCGATGGTCTCCACGAACACCATGCGCGTGTCCGGCTTCAAGACTGCTTCGACGTTGGCGACATCGGTCGCATCGACGAAATCGACGGCGACGCCCTGGCCGGCCACGGTTTGCCACAGGCTGTTGGTATTGCCGAACAGGAAGGAGGACGAGACGATGTGGTCGCCCGCGCGCAGCAGCCCCTGGAACAGCGCGCCGATGGCGCCCATGCCGGTGGCGAAGCAGATGGTGCCGACGCCGTCTTCCATCTTGCTGATCTTGTCCTCGAGCGCGCCGACGGTCGGATTGCCCTGGCGGCCGTAGCGGAAGCCCGGCTCCTTGCCCTGGAACACCGACGCCAGCTGGCGCGCGTCGCCGTAGCCGAAGGCCACCGAGGTGTGCACCGGCTTGTGCAGAGAGCCGTGCTCGACCGCCTTGCGGCGGTCGTTGTGCAGGACGGTGGTGGTGAAGCCGTACGAAGCCGGCTTTGCTTGCGACTCACTCATGGGAGGCCCCCGTCACTCCGCCGTGACCGGACGGTTGAGGTTGAGCTGGTTGGTCGGCGCGTCCTCGACCGGCTTGCTGCTGCCGTTGTGGCGTGCCGATTCCTGGAGGTCCAGGTATTCCGGTGTCACGTCGCCGGTGACGTAGACGCCGTCGAAGCACGAGGCCTCGAAGTTCTTCAGGGCCGGGTTGACGTCCGAGATCGCGCGCTTGAGCGCATCGATGTCCTGGTAGACCAGGCGGTCGGCGGTGATCTCCTGGCAGACTTCCTCGACCGTGCGGCCGTGGGCGATCAGCTCGTCGCGGGTCGGCATGTCGATGCCGTACACGTTCGGGTACAGCACCGGCGGCGCGGCCGAGGCGAAGAAGACCTTGCGGGCGCCGGCGTCGCGCGCCATCTGCACGATCTCGCGGCTGGTGGTGCCGCGCACGATCGAGTCGTCGACCAGCAGCACGTTCTTGTCCTTGAATTCGGAAGCGATCGCGTTGAGCTTCTGGCGCACCGACTTCTTGCGCATGCCTTGCCCAGGCATGATGAAGGTACGGCCGATATAGCGGTTCTTGATGAAACCTTCGCGGTACTCGACGCCGAGCTTCAGCGCCAGCTGGATCGCTGCCGGCCGCGAGGAATCGGGGATCGGCATCACCACGTCGATCTCGTCGACCGGGATCTCCTGGCGGATCTTGTCGGCCAGGTATTCGCCCATGCGCAGGCGGGTCGCGTACACCGAGGCGCCGTCGATCACCGAATCGGGGCGCGCCAGGTAGACGTACTCGAAGGCGCAGGGGTTCAGCGACGGATTCTCGGCGCACTGGCGCTCCGACAGCGTGCCGTCGTTGGCGATGAAGACCGCCTCGCCCGGCGCGATGTCGCGCACGAAGCGGAAGCCCAGGCCTTCCAGCGCCACCGACTCGCTCGCCACCAGGTATTCGGTGCCGTGCTCGCCCTCGTTCACGCCGAGGCACAGCGGACGGATGCCGAACGGATCGCGGAAGGCCAGCATGCCGTGGCCGGCGATCTGCGACACCACCGCATACGCGCCGCGCACGCGGCGGTGCACTGCGGCAACCGCCTTGAAGATCGCATCGGTGTCCAGCGTGTAGCCGTCGGCCGCTTCCTGGATCTCGTGGGCCAGCACGTTGAGCAGCACTTCCGAGTCGGAATCGGTGTTGATGTGGCGGCGGTCGTTCTTGAACAGCTCTTCCTTGAGCTGGGCCTGGTTGGTCAGGTTGCCGTTATGGGCCAGGGTGATGCCGAACGGCGCGTTGACGTAGAACGGCTGCGCTTCCTCTTCGCTCGAGGAGCCGGCGGTCGGGTAGCGGCAGTGGCCGATACCGGTATTGCCCTGCAGCGAACGCATGTTGCGCGTGCGGAACACGTCGCGTACCAGGCCGTTGGCCTTGTACATCGAGAACATGCTGCTGTGATTGGTTGCAATGCCCGCCGCGTCCTGGCCGCGGTGCTGCAGCAGCAGCAAGGCGTCATACAGAAGTTGGTTGACGGGATTGTTCGAGACGACGCCGACGATGCCACACATGGTGCGCTCCTAAAACTGGACTGCGTGATTACAAAAAGTGAAAACGGTATTTCAAAACTTGATGTGCTGCCCGAGTGCGGCAGGGAGAAATGGTTTGACGGTGCGCGCGCCGGTTTCCGCCATGGGCGACAGCAGCGCGTTTCTCCAGAAATCCTGTTCCGGGATGGAAGTCATCCCACACAATATGACGGCGGCCAGCACGATTACAATGCCACGCGCTAATCCAAACAATCCGCCCAGGCCGCGGTCCGCAAGGCTCAGTCCGGTGGCCGTGATCAGGGCCCCGATCGCCAGCGACAGCAGGCCCATCAGGATGCGCACGCCGAGGAACAGGAGCACGAAGGCCATGATCAGGCGTGCGGTCTCGCCGGGCAGCAACGCGGGCAGCATCGGCGCCAACTTGGCGCCATAGGCGTTCGCCACCACGAAGGCCACGATCCAGCCCAGCAGGGACAGGATTTCCTTCACCAGGCCCCGCAGGGTGGAAATGATGACCGACGATACCAGTACGAACAAGACCAGGTAATCGAAAATCGTCACGCCGCCAGCCCTTGCTTCATCTGGCGGGTCAGAGCGGCACCATGGTGCCGGACAGGCCCATGGCGATCAGTTTCGAGCGGATCTTCTCGCCCTCTTCCTTGCTGTACGGCCCCACCCGCACGCGGATCAGGTCGCCGGACCGCTCGGTGAACGAGGACACGCCGGCGGCACGCAGGCGGCCCTGCAGCTCGTCGACCTTTTGCTGGGTCGCCAGCGCGGCGACCTGCACCACGTATTTCTGGGACGGCCCGGCAGCTTTCACGGCCGGCTTGCCCTCGAGAATGGCGATGGCGCGCGCGGCGTCGTCCTGGGCCGGGCGCACTTTTTCTTCCGCCGGCTTGGCGGCCGGCTTCTCGGCCGGCTTCTCGATCTTCTTCGCTTCCAGCTCGGCGACCTTCGGATGCGCTTCCGGTTTCGGCTCGCGCTTCGGTTCCGGCTTCACCGGCTCGGGCTTGTGCTCGATCTTCGGCGCAGCCGGCGCGGCCGCAATGTCGAGCGTGCGCAGCGGCGCCGGATCGGCCGGCGGGGCCGCAATGCGCGCCGCCGGCGCAGCGCTCGGCGCCGGGACATTGTCCGGCGCTGCGGGCGGCGCGACCGCGGTATCTTCCGGCTCGACGATCTCTTCGCCGCTGTCGACGGTGCTTGCGGCCGGCACCGGCAGCGGCGCCGCCTTGTCCTTGGACGGGATGTTGATGGCAATGTCGGCGCCGAGCGGCTTGGGCTCGGAGTCGAGCAGCATCGGCAGGCCTACCGCGGCGGCGAGGGCCAGCGCGATCGCGCCGACCAGGCGGCGGCGCGCGCGCTTCTTCTCGGGCAGGATCGGATCGGCGCCGGTGCGCGCGCGTCCCCGGGTCGCGCCTTCGCCGGCGTGGGACGCCCGCTTGGAGCGGGCGTGCTCGCCATAGGCGGCATCGTCATCCTTGACGAAATGGCCGCTGTCCCGGACAGTGTCTTGCTTGTTTTTGCTACCGAACGAGAACAAGCCCATGCGTATGTAGAATCAGTGTAGAGAGTGTTTGCGGGCCGCCATGACGCCGGCGACCGTGTAGAACGAGCCAAAGACCACAATTCTATCATTCTCTCCTGCGCGGCTCACTGCATCTGCATAGGCTTCGGCCGGCGTGGTGAATGGCGTGACCGAAAAATCGGTTTCTTTCGCGCCCGCGGGCTTCAATGCAGCGATCTTTTTCGCCAGCTGTTCCGGCTGCGCGGAGCGCGGCGACGGCAGCGCGGTGACGCACCAGTGGTCGACGATGTCGCGCAGCGGGGCGATCACGGCCTCGATGTCCTTGTCTTCCATGATGCCGAATACCGCGTAGGTGTAGCGGTGGAAGCCCATGTTGCCGAGGTTGTGCGCGAGGGCCGCCGCGGCATGCGGGTTATGGGCCACGTCCAGCACCTGGGTCGGACGGCCCGGCAGCACCTGGAAGCGCCCCGGCAGCTCGACCATGGCCAGGCCGGCGCGTACTTCCTGCGCGCCGCAGGGCAGCTGCATGCGCAGCACTTCGAGCGCGGCCAGCGCGGCGGCGGCGTTGAGCAGCTGGTTGGCGCCGCGCAGGGCCGGATAGGCCAGCGAATTGCGGCGCTGGCCGCGCCCGCCGTAGCTCCATTGCTGCTGGTCGCCCTGGTAGTTGAAATCCCGGCCCAGCAGCCACAGGTCGGCGCCGATGCTTTCGGCGTGCTGGACCAGCGTCGTCGGGGGCACCGGGTCGCTGCAGATCGCCGCCTTCCCCGGGCGGAAGATGCCGGCCTTCTCGAAGCCGATCTTCTCGCGGGTGTCGCCGAGGTAGTCGGTGTGGTCGATGTCGACGCTGGTGACGATGGCAACGTCGGCGTCCACCACGTTGACCGCATCGAGGCGTCCGCCCAGGCCGACCTCGAGGATCGCCACGTCCACGTCCGCCTGCGAGATCAGGTGCATGATCGCCAGCGTGGTGAATTCGAAGTAGGTCAGCGACACCTCGCCGCGCACCGCTTCGACCGCATTGAAGGCCGCGACCAGGGCTTCGCTTGATGCCATCTCGCCGTTGATGCGGGCGCGCTCGTTGAAGTCGAGGAAGTGCGGCTTGATGTACAGGCCCACGCGGTAGCCGGACTGCAGCAGCACGGCTTCCAGCATGGCGCAGGTCGAGCCCTTGCCGTTGGTGCCGGCCACCATGATCACGGGACAGCTGAAGGCGAGCCCCATGCGTTCCTTGACGGTGCGCACGCGGTCGAGGCCCATGTCGATATGGGTTTCGGCATGGCGCGACTCGAGCAGCGCCAGCCAGTCGGGCAAGGTGGTCGGGAGAGTGGACATTGGATGAAATTCAGTGAGTGCGCGCGGGGCGCTGGTGCGGACGCTGGGCGTCCGCACCAGGACGGAGCTTGAGCTCTACCTCAGGCCAGCGCGTCGGCGGCCTGGTTCTGCAGCAGCGCCAGCAGGCGGGCGATTTCTTCGCGCATCTTGCGGCGGTCGACGATCATGTCGACGGCGCCCTTCTGCACCAGGAACTCGGCGCGCTGGAAACCTTCCGGCAGCTTTTCGCGCACGGTGTTCTCGATCACGCGCGGACCGGCGAAGCCGATCAGGGCCTTCGGCTCGGCGATGACGACGTCGCCCATGAAGGCGAACGAGGCCGAGACGCCGCCCATGGTCGGGTCGGTCAGCACGCTAATGAACGGCAGCTTCTTTTCCGACAGCTTGGTCAGCATGGCGGTGGTCTTGGCCATCTGCATCAGCGACAGCAGGCCTTCCTGCATGCGGGCGCCGCCGGTGGCGGTGATGCAGATGAACGGCACTTTCTGCTCCAGCGCCACCTGGGCGCCGCGGGCGAAGCGTTCGCCGACGACCGAACCCATCGAGCCGCCCATGAATTCGAATTCGAAGCAGGCCACCACGACCGGCAGGCTCATGATCGAGCCGCCCTGCACGATGAGCGCATCGGTTTCGCCGGTGGCGTCCATGGCCTGCTTGAGGCGGTCCGGGTACTTCTTGCTGTCCTTGAACTTCAGGGTATCGACCGGCAGGGCTTCCTGGCCGATCTCGTAGCGACCGCCCTCGTCGAGCAGCGCATCGAGGCGCTCGCGGGCGCGGATGCGCATGTGATGGTCGCACTTAGGGCAAACGTGCTGGTTGGATTCCAGGTCGGCGCGGTACAGGACCGATTCGCACGACGGGCACTTGACCCACAGCCCTTCGGGCATGGTCTTGCTCTTGGCGGCGTCGGAGCGCTGGATCCGTGGGGGCAGCAGTTTTTCTAGCCAACTCATCTTTTCTCCTTGCGGCAAGTCTTCGAAGTGGCGGTAGTGTAGCCGCAAGCGTGCCGCTTGTCGAATGATGTCGCCCTGCCAATTGGCATTCAGACATGATTGCTCCTTGCTCCCCTTTTACCTGTGTTCCGCGCGGCAGCGCCTACTTGCTGTCCACTTCGCTGGTGGTGAATTCGAATCCACCGACCTTGCCGGCGACGATGTTGTAGACCCAGGCGCCGATTGCGGTGAAGATGAAGCCGAGGATGGTGTACAGGACCGGCATCAGGATCAGCATGGTCAGCGAAAGGCCTTGTCCGCTGGCAGACGCAGGAATTGCCATGATCGCCACCATCGGCAGGGACAAGACCAGATAGAGAACAGCCATGACCTTGGCTGACTGGAGGACGGAGACGTGGACGATCTGTTTTTTCATGGCTACCTGCCGGGCTGGTTAATAAAAGGAACACAGGCAATGTAACCCAAGCTGCAACAGAGGGGAATGCCATCCGCGCATCCCATTCACCACGCTTAAAACAGGGACGCCGACTGGCGCCCCCACATGCTTCGCAGCAAGCGAAATTCGCTCAAGCGTCCAGCGCGCTGCGGATCCCCGCGGTAAAGCTGCGCACCGCCTCCACGGCGTTCTCTTTTGGCACCGACTCCAGCTCCTGGATGATCCGGCTGCCGATCACCACCGCGTCCGCCACTTCCGCCACCGCGCGCGCCGTGGCGCCGTCGCGGATGCCGAAGCCGACGCCGATCGGCAGTTTGACGTGCTCGCGGATGGCGCCGACGCGGCGCGCCACGTCCTGGGTATCGATGCTGCCGGCGCCGGTGACGCCCTTGAGCGACACGTAGTAGCTGAAGCCGCTGCCGTACCTGGCCACCTGCTGCACGCGCGCGGTGGTCGAGGTCGGGGCCAGCAGGAAGATCAGGTCGAGGTCGCTCGCGCGCATGGCCTCGGCAAAGGCCGCGCATTCTTCCGGCGGATAGTCGACCACGATGGCGCCGTCGGCGCCGGCTTCCTTCGCGCAGCGGATGAAGTTGTCGGGGCCGATGCGCTCGATCGGATTGGCGTAGCCCATCAGGACCACCGGCGTGCTGGTGTCGGTCTTGCGGAATTCGCGCACGAAGCCGAAGACATCCTGCAGGCCGACGTTGAACTTGAGCGCGCGTTCGCAGGCGCGCTGGATCACCGGGCCTTCGGCCATCGGGTCGGAAAAGGGAACGCCCAGCTCGAGGACGTCGGCGCCGCCCTCCACCAGGGCGTGCATCAGCGGCACGGTCAGTTCGGGCCCGGGGTCGCCGGCGGTGATGAAGGTCACGAGGCCGGTCTTGTTCTGCGCCTTCAGGGCGGCAAAGGTCGATGCAATACGGGACATGCTGTTCTTTCTTGTCAAAGGTTCACGGAGGATGGGCGAAGCAGCCGATGGTTCAGCTGAAATCCAGCCCCATCCTCTGCGCCACCGTGTGCATGTCCTTGTCGCCGCGGCCCGACAGGTTGACCAGGATGAGCTGGTCCTTCGGCAGGGTCGGCGCCAGCTTGGTCGCGTAGGCGATCGCGTGCGAGGACTCCAGCGCCGGGATGATCCCTTCGATGCGGCAGCAGTCGTGGAAGGCGGCCAGCGCCTCGTCGTCCGTGATCGACACGTATTCGGCGCGCTGGATGTCCTTCAGCCAGGCGTGTTCCGGTCCCACGCCCGGGTAGTCCAGGCCGGCCGACACCGAATGGGTCTCGATGATCTGTCCGTTCGCATCCTGCAGCAGGTAGGTGCGGTTGCCGTGCAACACGCCCGGGATGCCGGCGCTCAGCGAGGCCGCATGCTTGCCCGTCTCCAGTCCCTCGCCCGCCGGCTCGACGCCGACCAGCTTCACGCCCGGTTCGTCGATGTAGGGGTAGAAGATGCCCATGGCGTTCGAGCCGCCGCCGACGCAGGCCAGCACGTAGTCGGGCTGGCGGCCGGTCATGGCCGGCATCTGCACGCGGCATTCCTCGCCGATCACCGACTGGAAGTCGCGCACCATCATCGGATACGGGTGCGGACCGGCCACGGTGCCGATGATGTAGAAGGTGCTTTCGATGTTGGTGACCCAGTCGCGCATCGCTTCGTTGAGCGCGTCCTTCAGGGTCTTGGAGCCGGATTCCACCGGCACCACGGTCGCGCCCAGCAGTTTCATGCGGTAGACGTTCTGGGCCTGGCGCTTGACGTCCTCGCTGCCCATGTAGACCACGCACTCCATGCCGAAACGCGCGCAGATGGTGGCGGTGGCCACGCCGTGCTGGCCGGCGCCGGTCTCGGCGATGATGCGCTTCTTGCCCATGCGGCGCGCCAGCAGGGCCTGGCCGATCACGTTGTTGATCTTGTGTGCGCCGGTGTGGTTCAGGTCTTCGCGCTTGAAGAAGATCTGGGCGCCGCCGAGCTGCTCGGACCAGCGCTTGGCGTGGTACACCGGCGAGGGACGGCCGACGAAGTGGGCCAGCTCGTAGCGGAATTCTTCGAGGAATTCGGGGTCGTTCGAATAGCGCGCGTAGGCCTCGTTCAGCTCGGCCAGGGCGTGCGACAGGGTCTCGGCGACGAAGCTGCCGCCATAGGGGCCGAAGTGCCCGCGCTGGTCGGGCAGTTGATAGTCAGGGGTCTGGAACAGCGGAGCATTTCCGCTAGGACGATCTTTCATGATGGTTCTCACTCGAAATGATGGCGTCGGCCGCCCGCACGGCGCCGATGAAGTCGGCGATTCTGCGGGCATCCTTGATGCCCTTCTGCGCTTCGACGCCACTGCTGACGTCGACCGCGAAGGGACGAACACGTACCACCGCGTCAGTCGCGTTTTGTACGTTCAAGCCACCACTCAAAACGACCCGAGGCGCGAGCTCTTTTGGGACGAGAGACCAATCGAAAACCTTTCCTGCGCCGCCGTAAGCGTCCACCCAGGTATCCAGCAGGAGGCCGGAGAACCAGGGGCTGGCGGCGCGGTATGTGCGCTCATATTCTAGCAGTTCGTCCGGGCTTGTGTCCGGCCTGACGCGGTAGGCCCGCACGAAGGGGCGCTGCAGGGCGGCGGCCAGTTCGGCGCACTGTGCGGGCGTTTCGTCGCCATGGAACTGAATCAGGGACAGCGGCGCATGCGCCGCCACCGCCCGCGCCTCTTCCAGGCTGGCGTTGACGAACAGCGCCACCGCGCTCACGAAGGGCGGCAGCGCCTTGCACAGCTCGCCAGCCTGGGCAGGCGTGACGTAGCGCGGGCTTTTCGGGTAAAACACGAAACCCAGCGCGTCGGCGCCGGACTGGACGGCCGCGCGCAGGTCTTCCTCGCGCGTGATGCCGCAAATCTTGATACGGGTGCGTTGCATAGCTGATTCCAGGTGGCGTGGCTCAGAGCCAGGGAAGCGGATGGGATGGCTCCTGCGGCAGTCCCCACTTGGGATCGTAATCGATTTTGGCCAGGTACAGGCCGTCCGGCATGAAAGTGGGCGCCGCCACGTCGCGCGAGCGGCTCTCCAGCACTTCTTTCATCCAGCCGGGCTCGTTGCGGCCCGTGCCCACGTAGATCAGCGAGCCGACGATGTTGCGCACCATGTGATGGAGAAAAGCGCTGGCGCGCACCGTGAACACGAGCACGTCGCCATAGCGCTGGATGCCGACCTCGTGCATCTGCTTGACCGGCGAATTGGCCTGGCAGCCCGAGGCCCGGAAGGCCGAGAAATCGTGCTCGCCGAGCAGGTGTTGCCCGGCCTCGACCATGCGCTCGACGTCCAGCGGACGGAACACCCACCCTGCCCGGCCGGCCAGCAGTGCCGACGGGTTCGGGTTGTTGTAGAGCACGTAGTGATAGGTGCGCGAGCGCGCCGAGAAGCGCGCGTGGAATTCGTTGCCCTCGGGATCGGGCGCGACCTCGTGCGCCCAGCGCACCACGATCGAATCGGGCAGGAAGGCGTTCACGCCGCGCACCCAGCTCTGCATGGCGCGGTCGAGCTCGGTGTCGAAGTGGACCACCTGCTCGATGCCGTGCACGCCGGCGTCGGTGCGGCCGGCACAGGTGGTGGCAAGCGGCGTGCAGGCGAACTTCTCGAGGGCGATCTCGAGACGGTCCTGGACCGTGTTGCGCGCCGGTTGCTTCTGGTAACCGTTCCAGGTGGTGCCTACATACTGGACACCCAGTGCGATGCGCCTCACGCGAGCAGCGAGCGCATTGCGCTGGCCTTGCTCACCTGTTCGCTGCTGCCGCCCTTGATGACTTCATCGAGCAGCTCGCGCGCACCTTCCTTGTCGCCGATCTCCTGGTAGGCGATCGCGAGGTCGAGCTTTGTTTCCATTTCCATGTGTTCGGGCGAGAGTGCGGCCGGCTCGGCTGCCTGCTCCGGCAGCTGCGTCGGCTGTTCGGGCGACGGCAGGTCGAGGTCGATGTCGGCCAGGTCGAAGCTCGGCTCCAGCGCTGCGCCCGCGGCAGCGTTTGCCGGGATTTCTTCCAGCGCGAACGGCTCGGCAGCATCCGCCGGCATGTCGAAGTCGAAGGACGCGGCGGCCGCTGCCGGCGCAGGCGTGGCGGCGGCCGGCGGTGCGTCGAACTCGAAGGGTTCCACCGAGGCTTGGGACTGGGCCAGGGCCGGGGCCGGCGCCGGTGCAACTTCGCCCGGGCTGCCGAAGTCCATGGTATCGAGGTCGAACAGCGGATCGTCCGCGCCGAGCGCGGACGCCGGGGCGGCGGCCACGGCAGGCAGCGCGTCGTGGAACGGGGTCGCCTCGGCCACGCCGGCGGGCGCCGCCGGGGTCGCCGGCAGGCCGAAGTCCATCGTATCGAGGTCGAACAGCGGGTCCTTCTCTTGCGTGGCGGCGACCGCCATCGACACCTCGTCCTCGGCCACCGCAGGCAGCGGCGGCAGGTCGAACTCGGCGGCCAGGCCGGCCATGTCGACGGCCGGGACATCCGCCGCATCGCGGGCCTCGGCCTGCGGCGCCCGCTCCGTATCCGGAGACGGGTCGCCGAAACTCATGTCGAAGGCCAGGTCGAAGGATTCTTCGCTGGCGGGAGCCGGCGCCGCGGTGAGGTCGGCCGGCGTGATCGGGTCCAGCCCAAAGTCGAGGTCCGGCACGGCGGTCGCATCCTGGGCCGCGTCCGGGCCGGCCATCGCGATCGGTTCGGTGCTGCTGACCGGCTCGAAGGTCAGGCCGCCCAGGTCGAAGTCGAGCGCGTTGTCCTCGGCGCGTGGTTCGGCAGCGGCATCGAGCGCCGGCACCGCGGTCGCTTCCAGCTGCTCCTCATGGTCGGCGTGATCCATCGCCGCATAGGCGCCGGCGCCCAGGACGGCTGCCGGAGCGCCGCTGCGGAAGGCGTCTTCCAGCTGCTTCGACAACAGCGACTGCTGGTCGCGTTCCTGCGGGCTCGGGGTGTGCGCGGCCGGCATGCTGCCGCCGGCATACAGCGGATTGGTCGGGTCGATGCTCAGGCCCAGGGCTGCGGCCTGGGCCCATTCGTCGCCCTGGCCGCGCGTCATGCCATACAGCTCGCCGGCCTGGGTCTCGAAGGCGCGCAGGTCCTTGCGGGCGGCGTAGATCTCGAGCAGCTTGAGGCGCACCGGATGCCGTTCCGGTTGGGTGCGCAGGGCTTCCTTCAGGATCTCTTCGGCCTGGGCATCGCGGCCGTAGGCGATGTAGACGTCGGCTTCGGCGACCGGATCGACCTCGTTGGTGTCGAGCTGCGAGGCCGACGGCGCGAAGCTGGAGTTGAACACGCTGTTGCTGGTGTCGACGCTCTGGCCGCCCGCTTCCGCGAACAGCGAATGGGCGGCCTGGCCCGGCACGCCCAGCACCGACGGTTCCGCGACCACCGACTTGGGGCCGTCCTTTTTCTTCCTGCGGCGCTGCGAGAGGCCCAGCGCGGCCAGCAGCAGGATGGCGGCGCCGCCGGCGACGTAGTTGATGTTGTCCATCAGCGTGTCGGCGAAGCCCTTCTCTTGCGGCTTGGCCGGCTTCGGCGTCTGCGGCCTGGCCTTCTCGGCAGGCTTGGCTGCCGGGGCGGCCGGCGCTTGCGCGCCCTTCTCGGCCGCGGCGCCGGCGGCAGTACCCGCGGCAGCGGCCACGGCCGCGTTCTCGGCCTCGCTGCCGGAGCGGCTCTTCACCGTCATCAGCTCTTCGAGCTCGTTGACGTTCTTCTCGAGTTCCTTGACGCGCGCCTGGGCCTGGGCCAGCTCGCGCTCGCGCGCGATGCTGTCTTCGGCGCTGGCGTTCGTCGCGCCGTCGCCGGGCGCGCCGCCCTTGGCCGGGGTGGCCTTGGACAGGCGCAGCTGGTCCTGCGATTCGTTGGCGGCGGTCGGGCGCTCCTCGACCTTGGCGGTGATCTTGCCGGCCGCGCTCTGGCCGGCCTGCGGCGCGCGCTGCGGCGCCGCGTTGGCGACCTGCCCCGCCAGCTTGTTGCGGTAGGCATTGAAGTCGGCCGCGTGCGCGATCACGACGCCGCGCGCTTCGGCGTCGCCGCTGCTGCCCCCCCGGATGGCGCCTGAATCCGGCACCGACAGGATCTGGCCCGACTTCAGGCGGTTCATGTTATTGCCGATGAAGGCATCCGGATTGGCGCGGTACAGCGCCACCAGCATCATGTCGAGCGAGATGTCGGCCGGGCGCAGCTTGGCGGCGATCTTGCCGAGCGTGTCGCCCGGGCGCACGCGGTAGCTCGACGCGGCGGCGGCCGGCGTGGCGGCCGGAGCGGCGGCACGCGGCGCCGGCGCTTCGCGGCGCGGCTGTTCCTGCGGCTGCTGGGCGACCGTGCTTGCCGGCTGGACCGGCTGGGCCGGCGCGGGACGCGCCGCCGGCTGGGCCGCCGGGCGCGTTTCCGCCGCCACCTGGGCCGACTGGGTCGCGCGCAGTTCGGCCGGGTCGAGCAGGAAGGTGTACTCCCGCACCAGGCGGCCATTGTTCCAGGACAGCTCGAGCAGCATGTCCACGAACGGCTCGTTCAGCGGCTGCGTCGAGCTCACGCGGATGACCTGGCGGCCGGCGCGCTGCTCGACATTGAAGCGCAGCGACAGCAGGGCCGGGTTGAAATCGATATTCGCCGAGCGGAAGGCTTCCGGCGAGGCCAGCTTCACTGCCAGGCTGGATGCGTCCTCACCGGCGGTCGTCGTCAGTTCGATCTCGGCGCGCAGCGGCTGGCCGAGCGCCGACAGCACCGTCAGTTTTCCGAGGCCGGCAGCTTGGGCGGCGGGCGACAGGAGCACGGCGCTGGCCACGGCCGCGGTGACTGTTTTCAGCGCAAACGCCATGAGCGGAGGACGGTGAGGAAAATGCATAGTTGGCAGCGAAAGTTAGCTAAGGAAAGTTGACCAGAGGAAAGACGTTTCCCGGGAGTCTCAACATATCATCATGCTCTGGAGCATGCAAGCTCCCCGCGCACATGGAAGGCGCGGCGACTGGGGATGTGTGGCCAGAATGACCGATGCGGAGTGAAATTGATAGCGTTTGATTACAAGCGCTTAGCAATTTTACAGGAGGTATGGCAAGGCTGCCAACATGCGTCGGGTGGACGGCGCTGCCGTCCACCCGAGGGAACAGCTTTACTTGTCGAGCACGATGCGCAGCATGCGGCGCAGCGGCTCGGCGGCGCCCCACAGCAGCTGGTCGCCGACGGTGAAGGCCGACAGGTAATCGTTACCCATCGACATCTTGCGCAGGCGGCCCACCGGAATGGTCAGCCCGCCGGTGACGGCGGCCGGCGACAGCTCGACCATCGAGGCTTCGCGGGTGTTCGGCACCACCTTCACCCACTGGTTGTGCGAGGCAATGATGTCGTTGATCTCGTCCAGCGGCACATCGCGGGTCAGCTTGATGGTCAGCGCCTGCGAGTGGCAGCGCATGGCGCCGATGCGCACGCACAGGCCGTCCACCGGAATCGCCCTGGAACCAAAGCCTTCGCCGCGGCCGAGGATCTTGTTGGTCTCGGCGCCGGCCTTCCACTCTTCCTTCGACTGGCCGTTGCCCAGGTCCTTGTCGATCCACGGGATCAGGTTGCCGGCCAGCGGCACGCCGAACTGCCTGGTTTCTTCCGCGGACAGCCCATGCTGGGTGGCCAGCACGGTACGGTCGATCTCGAGGATGGCCGAGGCCGGGTCGTCCAGCAGCGGCTTGACGGCGCCGTTGATGGTGCCGAACTGGGTCAAGAGTTCGCGCATGTGCTGGGCGCCGCCGCCCGATGCGGCCTGGTAGGTCATGGAAGTCATCCACTCGACCAGGCCTTGCTCGAACAGGCCGCCCAGGCCGATCAGCATGCAGGAGACGGTGCAGTTACCGCCGATGAAATTCTTCACGCCGCGCGACATGGCGTTCTTGATGACGTCCTTGTTCACCGGATCCAGCACGATGACAGCGTCGTCGTTCATGCGCAGGGTCGAGGCGGCGTCGATCCAGTAGCCGTTCCAGCCGCTGGCGCGCAGCTTCGGGAACACCTCGGTGGTGTAGTCGCCGCCCTGGCAGGAGATGATGATCTCGCACTTGGACAGCTCGGCAATGTCGGTGGCGCTCTTCAGCGTGGTTTCGTTCTTCGCCATCTTGGGTGCGGCGCCGCCCGGGTTCGAGGTGGTGAAGAACACCGGCTCGATGTGGTCGAAATCGCCCTCTTCCTGCATGCGCTGCATCAGGACCGATCCCACCATGCCGCGCCAACCTACCAAGCCTACCAGTTTCATGTTTTTTCCTTGGAGTATCTACAATCTATTGCAGGGCTGCGAGGACCGCATCGCCCATTTCTTCGGTACCGACCTTGCTGGTACCGGCTTCGTAAATGTCGGGAGTGCGCAGGCCCTGGGCCAGCACCCGCTTGACCGCGTTCTCGATGCGGTCGGCCTGCTCGGCACGCCCGAACGTAAAGCGCAGCATCATCGCCGCCGACAGGATGGTCGCCAGCGGATTGGCCACGCCCTGGCCGGCGATGTCCGGCGCCGAGCCGTGCGAAGGCTCGTACAGGCCCTTGTTGTTCGCATCCAGCGAGGCCGAGGGCAGCATGCCGATCGAGCCGGTGAGCATGGCGGCGGCGTCCGACAGGATGTCGCCGAACATGTTGCCGGTGACGATGACGTCGAACTTCTTCGGCGCCCGCACCAGCTGCATGGCGGCGTTGTCGACGTACATGTGCTCGAGCTCGACGTCCTGGTATTCCTTGTGCACCTCGGTGACGATGTCGCGCCAGAACTGGAAGGTTTCCAGCACATTGGCCTTGTCGACGCTGGTGACGCGGCGGTTGCGCTTGCGCGCCGCCTGGAAGGCCACGTGGGCGATGCGGCGGATCTCGCCTTCGGCATAGCGCATGGTGTCGAAGCCTTCGCGCTGGCCGGCGAACGGGCCGTCCGGGCATTCGCGCACGCCGCGCGGCTTGCCGAAATAGATGTCGCCGGTGAGCTCGCGGATGATCAGGATGTCCAGGCCGGACACGACCTCGGGTTTGAGCGTGGAGGCGCCTGCAAGTTCCGGGTACAGGATGGCCGGACGCAGGTTGGCGAACAGGCCGAGTTCGCGGCGCAGGCCGAGGATGGCCTGCTCGGGACGCAGCGCACGCTCGAGCGTGTCGTACTTGTAGTCGCCGACGGCGCCGAACAGCACCGCGTCGGCTTCCTTCGCCAATTTCAGCGTGCCCTCGGGCAACGGGTGGCCGTGGGCCGCGTAGCCGGCGCCGCCGACTTGCGCGGTTTCGAGTTCAAAGGGTTCGCCCAGCGCGTTCAGGACCTTGACCGCCTGGTCCATGATCTCGGGGCCGATGCCGTCGCCCGGCAGGATTGCGATTTTCATGCGTTCTCTCTCAAATCGTGTTGGCCAGCCACGGCTGCGCAGCCAGGTGGCGCTGTTCGAAGACGCGGATGTCGTCGGCGTGGCGCAGGGTCAGGCCGATGTCGTCCAGGCCGTTGAGCAGGCAGTACTTGCGGAAATCGTCGATGGCGAAGCCGTAGGCGATGCTGCCGTCCGCGCTGCCGATGCGCTGCTGCTCGAGGTCCACGGTCAGCTTGAAGCCGGGCGTGCTTTCCACCGCCTTGAACAGTCCGTCCACCTCTTCTTCGGACAGCACGATCGGCAGCAGGCCGCTCTTGTAGCAGTTGTTGAAGAAGATGTCGGCAAAGCTCGGCGCCACGATGGCGCGGAAGCCGTACTGCTGCAGGGCCCAGGGCGCGTGCTCGCGCGAGGAGCCGCAGCCGAAGTTCTTGCGCGCCAGCAGGATCGAGGCGCCCGCGTAACGCGGCTGGTTCAGCACGAACTCCGGATTGACCGGACGGCTGCTGCAGTCCTGGCCCGGCTCGCCGTGATCCAGGTAGCGCCACTCGTCGAATAGATTCGGGCCGAAGCCGGTACGGCGGATCGATTTCAGGAACTGCTTCGGGATGATGGCGTCGGTATCGACGTTGGCGCGATCCAGCGGCGCCACCAGGCCTTCGTGTACGGTGAATTTATCCATGGCCGCTCCGGCTCCTTGCTCTTGTTGAATGATTATTTGCCGCCGGCGCTGGTGACGACCTGACCGACCTTCTGCACGTCCTTGCCGATGCCCGAGATGGTGTTGCAGCCGGTGAGGACGAATGCGGCGGCGAGTGCGAGGGCGATGACTTTCTTCATGATGTTCCTGTTGTTACGGTTAAAGCGGTATTAACGTTTCAAAGTGCGCGTACGTCGACAAAGTGACCGGCGATGCCTGCGGCGGCCGCCATCGCGGGCGAGACCAGGTGGGTACGGCCGCCCTGCCCCTGGCGTCCCTCGAAGTTGCGGTTCGAGGTCGAGGCGCAGCGCTCGCCCGGCTCCAGGCGGTCGGCGTTCATCGCCAGGCACATCGAGCAGCCCGGCTCGCGCCATTCGAAACCGGCGTCCTTGAAGACGCGGTCGAGGCCTTCGCGCTCGGCCTGTTCCTTGACCAGGCCCGAACCCGGCACCACCATCGCCAGCTTGACGGTGGGCGCGCGCCGGCGGCCGCGCACGACCTCGGCGGCCGCGCGCAGGTCTTCGATGCGCGAGTTGGTGCAGGAGCCGATGAAGACCTTGTCGATCCGGATCTGGTCGATCGGGGTGTTCGGCGCCAGGTCCATGTAGGCCAGCGCCTTTTCGATGGCGCCGCGGCGCACCGCATCGCTTTCCTCGCGCGGGTCCGGCACGCGGCCGTCCACCGAGGTGACCATCTCGGGCGAGGTGCCCCAGGTGACCTGCGGGCGGATCTCCGATGCGTCGAGTTTCACCACGGTGTCGAATTGCGCGCCTTCGTCCGAATGCAGGGTGCGCCAGTAGGTCACGGCCTGTTCCCATTGCTCGCCCTTGGGCGAGAACGGGCGGCCCTTGACGTAGTCGATGGTGGTGTCGTCCACCGCGACCATGCCGGCGCGCGCGCCCGCTTCGATCGCCATGTTACAGACCGTCATGCGGCCTTCCATCGACAGCGCGCGGATGGTCGAGCCGCCGAATTCGATGGCGTAGCCGGTGCCGCCGGCGGTGCCGATCCTGCCGATCACGGCCAGCACGATGTCCTTGGCGGTCACGCCCGGCAGCAGTTCGCCTTCGACCTGCACCAGCATCGACTTCGATTTCTTGGCCAGCAGGGTTTGCGTGGCCAGCACGTGCTCGACTTCCGAGGTGCCGATGCCGTGCGCCAGGCAGCCGAAGGCGCCGTGGGTGCTGGTGTGCGAGTCGCCACAGACCACGGTCATGCCGGGCAGCGTGGCGCCCTGCTCCGGGCCGATCACGTGCACGATGCCCTGGCGCTTGTCGTTCATGTCGAAGTAGGTCAGGCCGAAGCTCTTCGCGTTGGCGTCCAGGGTCTCGACCTGCAGGCGCGAGGTGGGGTCGGCGATGCCCTGGGCGCGGTCGGTGGTCGGCACGTTGTGGTCGGCCACGGCCAGGTTGCTGGAGGTGCGCCATAGTCCGCGGCCGGCCTCGCGCAGGCCCTCGAAGGCTTGCGGGCTGGTGACTTCGTGCACCAGGTGGCGGTCGATGTAGAGGACTGTGGTGCCATCGGCGTCGGCACGCACGACATGGGAATCCCAGAGTTTGTCGTAGAGCGTTTTTTGCATGGTCTATCCGGTGAACGCGATACCCCTGATGCGGGGACGATTTTTGATTATGCCATAATTGTGCACTGCCGCACCAAGCCGGGGCAACGCATTTTTCTGCCAATCAATCCACGTACATGCAAATATTATTTGCATAGACAACTTGCGATGCAAATTAAAAAAGCCTGAGCGGGCTTGCTCAGGCTTTTGTATGCGCTTTTGTCACAGAGTGGAAACAATCCCCGCTTTGCGCACTGCGGTAACTACGTAGGGTGGTCGGCAAAGCCGACCACCCTACGCCGCGAGGCGCACGTTGCTGCGGCAGCCATCCATCAGGAAGGACAGGCCGACCACCAGCACCAGTTCGCCCTCGGCCGAACGGGCGGTGCCCGTGATGCCTTCGACGGAGAGCGCGGTCATCGGCTTGATCACCAGGTCGGCCGTGCCGTCCACCGCGTTCACCGCCAGGATGTAGGGTTGCGGCGCGTTGATGACGATGCCGACGCGTTCCGAGCAGGCTTCGTAGCCCAGCGCCAGGGCCAGCGAACGCACCGGCAGCGGGCGTCCCTGGTCCTTCAGCACCGGCGCGCCGCCGACGCACTGGAACTCTTCCGGCAGCTCGACCACGCGCTCGACGACGGCCATCGGCAGCGCCAGCGAGGCGCCCGAGGTCGACACCAGCATGGTCGGGACGATCGACAGTTCGATCGGCAGGCGGATCGCAAACTTGGTGCCATGGCCGAGCGACGAATCGATGCGGATCGCGCCGCGGTTCTTCTCGACCGCGGTCTTGACCACGTCCATGCCCACGCCGCGCCCCGACACCGAGGAAGCCACTTCCTTGGTCGAGAAGCCCGGCAGGAACACCAGCTGGTAGGCGTCGTCGTCGTTCGGGGCGCCGTTCTCGCCGATCAGGCCCTTGTCGATCGCCTTGCGGCGCAGCCTGACCGGGTCCATGCCCTTGCCGTCGTCCTGCAGCACGATCATGACGCTGTTGGCTTCCTGCCATGCCTTGAGCAGGATGAAGGCCTTGGCCGGCTTGCCGGCGGCCACGCGTTCTTCCGGCGACTCGACGCCGTGGTCGAGCGCGTTGCGCAGCATGTGCACCAGCGGGTCGTACAGGCTGTCCACCACCACGCGGTCGACCTCGGTCTCGGCGCCTTCGATGGTCAGTTCGACATCCTTGCCCAGGTCCTTGGCCAGCTCGCGCACCAGGCGCGGGAATTTCTGGAACAGGCGGCCGACCGGCTGCATGCGGGTGGCCAGCGTGGCGCGCTGCAGTTCGGCCGAGTAACGCGACGCGCGTTCCAGGGTCTCGGTGAGCGTGGCCATCAGGGCGGCGGCCGGGCCTTCGAACTTGAACTGCTGCAGGCGTTCGAGCAGCACGGCGGCCTGGTTGGCGGCCTGCACCGATTCGCCCGCCACTTCCAGCAGTGCGTCCAGCTTGACCGCATCGATGCGGATGCTTTCGTCCTTGGCCGGGGCGCTTGCTGCGCGCGCATCGGCGACCTTGTCGTTCTGGCGGCGGTCGACGCCGTCCCAGCCGCCCGGTTTGGCGGCCGGCGCAGCGTCGGCAGCGGCAGCGGCAGGCGCCTGGGCAACAGCCGCGGTGGCGGCCACGGCCGGCGCCGATCCTGCGGCAATCGCGACGCTCGCGGGCACTACGGCGTTGTACATGCCAACCCAGTCGAGGCCATCGTCACCTGCGGCCGGGACTGCGGCAAGGGCGACAGGCGCAGCGGCGACCGCTGCAGCCGCGGGTACGGCGGCCGGCGCCGCAGCCGGAGCGGCCGGGGCTGCGCTCGGCGCGCCCTTGCCTTCGATCGCGTCCTTCAGGATGCGTTCGAGCGCTTCCGGCATCTGCGCCAGGCCTTCCGGCGGCGTGCCGTTGTTGAGGTCGTTCAACTGGTCGGCCACGAAGCCGGAGGCTTCGAGCGCGGCTTCGATCGCGAGCGGCGTGACCGGCGCGGCGCCGGTGCGCAGCGCGTCGAACAGGTTCTCGGTCAGGTGGCAGGCCGCGACCAGCGCGGGCAGGCCCATGAAGCCGGCGCCGCCCTTGATCGTGTGGAAGGAACGGAACACCGCGTTCAGCGTTTCCTTGTTGTCGGGATCGCGTTCGAGGCGCAGCAAATGTTCTTCAACATTCACTGCAAGGTCCATCGCCTCGACGACGAAGTCCTTGAGCATATCGTCCATTAGAACCCCAGATCGGCCAGAAGATCGTCAACACTGTCCTGGTTCAGTGCCGTATCCGGCACCGACGGGCCCTGCATCAGCGGCGCAGGCGCAGGCGGGACTTCTTTCTTGGCCAGCTTTTCCTTCAGGTCGGCGGGGGCGCTGTCGCGCAGCAGCTGCGCCAGCTCGGCTTCGACGGTCTGGGTGATCTTGACCACCTTCTTGATCAGCTGGCCGGTGATGTCCTGGAAGTCCTGCGCCATCATGATCTCGAGCAGGCGCGCCTTTTCCGCTTCGGTCGCTTCGTTGACGGCGGCGGCGAACTGGCGCGCGTCGCCGGCCAGGGCCTTGAACTCGTCCAGGCTCAGCTTGCCCGAGAACAGGTCGGCCCAGCGGTTTTCCATGTCCTTGGCCTGCTTCGACAGCAGGTCCTGCGCCGGCATGCCTTCGTCCAGGGTGTTCAGCACCTTGTTGGCGGCCTGCTCGGTGAGAGTGGCGACGTATTCCAGGCGGTCCTGGGCATCGTTGATGGCCGACGAGGCTTCGGTCAGCGCCTTGTCGTAGCCCAGCTCGCGCAGCGAATCGTGCAACAGGCGCACGATGCCGCCGAGGCGCTCGAACATGGCGTGCTCGCCGTCGCTGCTGGCGGCCGGCAGGGTCGTTGCAGCCACCGGAGCGGCCGCAGCCGTGGCAACCGGCGCGGCCGCGGCGGTCGCCGGAGCGCTCGAGGCGGCCACCTGGTCGAACAGGGATTCGAGGTCGTCCTCGTCGGCCGGGGCGGCATTTGCCGCAGCGGGCGCGGCCTCGGGCGCCGGCGCCGGGGCGGCGGCGGGAGCGCTGGCGCGCTGCGCCGCCACTTCCTCGAATAGTGCGTCGAAATCGTCAGCGGCGTTGGTCATGATCCCTGCTTCTCCATGGTGTTTAAGTTCGCAATGAGCGTTGCAATTACGGTATTTTTACTGCGCCCATCCGGCCATTTCGGCGGCACGCGGGATGGGTCAAATCTGCATGGGAGTGTAGCAGTGTGGTTGCCGTAGGTAAATGTCGGAGACGGAGACGCAACAAAATGGACAGTGAAACTTAATTCCGCGACAATTAAATTGCAGGGTTCCTGAATAATTACACAAGGGAGGTGTTGTTTTTCGTAACGCGAAGCGTATTCTTAACCCGGTGTTGTTGTGCCATTGAAATAAATACCCGGAGTTTGATCGAGCTCAACAGTTTGCGTTCTTGCAATCGCCGCCATGCCGTGTTCGCTCCAGAATGGCGTGGCCATTGGAGGAGTCAACCATGTATCGCAAAATCCTGATCACCACCGACGGCTCGGCCGTGTCGCAGCATACGGCCTGCGCCGGTGTCAAATTCGCGCAACAGATGGGCGCCGAGGTGCTGGCCCTGTTCGTCGCGCCCGAGTACCAGTACCCCGTCTATGTGGAAATCATTCCGCCCTCCTACCCCAGCGAAGAGGAATACATCGCCCAGATGCGCCGCATGGGCGAAGAATACATGGGCAAGATCATGCGTTCCTGCGCCGGCGCAGGCCTGAAGCATGCGTGCATGACCGCGTTTTCCGACAGCGCCGCCCTCAAGATCGTCGACGTCGCCGAGCAGGAAGGCTGCGACCTGATCTTCATGGGCTCGCACGGCCGCAGCGGCTGGGGCCAGCTGTTGCTGGGCAGCGTCACCAACAAGGTGCTGTCGCACACGAGCAAGCCGGTGCTGGTGCACCGCCTGATCAGCGAGCCGGCGCCGGCATGAGGCGCGCAGCAGGGCATGGCCCCGGGAAGCCGGCTCCGGGCCCCGGGAAGCCGGCTCCGGGCCCCGGGAAGCCGGACCTGACGAAAGTACGACAAATACCGGTACGATCCCGTGTTAGCCTGCATCGGTCATCGTCGCGTTCACCTCGAAGGATGGATTTATGATTCGCATAGTCATTGCCGACGACCACACGATCATGCGCGAAGGCCTCAAGCGCATCCTCGACGGCGCACCGGATATCGAGATCGCCGGGGAAGCGACCAACGGCTTCGAAGTGCTGGCCCAGGTACGCCAGGGCGGCTTCGACCTGCTGCTGCTCGACCTCTCGATGCCGGGCCGCAGCGGCGTCGACCTGATCCGCCAGGTGCGCAGCGAAGCGCCCAAGCTGGCGATCCTGATCCTGACCATGCACGAGGAAGAGCAGTACGCGGTGCGGGCCATCCGCGCCGGCGCCCAGGGCTACCTGACCAAGGAAAGCGCGGGCACCCAGCTGGTGGGCGCCATCCGCAAGGTGGCCTCGGGACGTCCATATATCAGTACCGAGGTGGCCGAGCAGCTGGCCCTGAACATCATGACGCCGAACGAACAGCTGTTGCATAAACAACTGTCGGACCGCGAGTTCGAGGTGTTTTCGCTGCTCGTCGGCGGGAAGTCGATCACGGAAATCGCGAACAGCCTGCACCTGTCGGTCAAGACGGTCAGCACCCACAAGACCCGCATCATGCAGAAGATGGGCATGACGTCGTTGTCGGAAATGGTCCAGTACGCCGTGGCGCACAGGCTCTTGTCTCCGATGAAGGCGTAATACAAAGACGTTTTAGACACGCGGCAGCTCGTTTTGTGCCTGCGACGCCACGCTTCCAGGGTAGGAATTTCTACCCTGACCTGCTCCCCTCCTCGCTCCCCCCTCCCCGCACTTCCCTCTGGCGCCCCATGTCGCGGGTCGGAATATTCCTACAAGCCTGTCATCCTTCCTACCTACATATTCAGCCATCGCTGATATCCGTGCCGGACTCGTGTTGGCATACTGAATTCAGCGTTTCGACTTGCTTGCGATCCAAGTCCCAGCGTGAGCCACCGGCAGCGGGAATTTTCCAAAGCACCGGTTGCCTGCTCCGCCCTGTGGTCGCCGCCTGAAACCCTGAGTCTTTCACCTGGAGATGAGCATGCAGTCCCAGCCAACGTCAGAACCACGCAACGTCACTCAGCCGACCCTGCATACCCCCATGGAAGCCGGCCGCCAGCGCCAGGGACGTCTCTGGTCGAACCTCAAGGAAGTCTGCGACCTGCTGCGCATTCCCGCCAGCGTCTCGGTCACCTCCGAAGAACTGCTGTTCCAGCACGTCCAGTTCAAGACCGGACAGCGGGTACACACCATCGGCCAGGCCTTCGACACCCTGTACATCGTCAACTCCGGCTTCCTCAAGACCGTGCTCATCGACGAGTTCGGCAACGAGCAGGTGCTGAGCTTCCCGATGAAGGGCGACATGCTGGGCGTGGACGGCATCCACACCCGCCACTACGCCTCGGAAGCCGTGGCCCTGTCCGACTGCGACCTGATCCTGCTGCCGTTCAAGAAGCTCACCGCCCTCGGCCGCGTCCACGCCGAGCTCGAGAACATGATGTACGGCGTCATGAGCCGCGAACTGGTGCGCGAGCAAACCATGATCGGCATGCTCGGCGCCCTTTCGGCCGAAGCGCGGGTGGCCCGCTTCCTGGTTTCGCTGGCCGACCGCTTCGCCGCGATGGGCTACTCGAGCAAGCTGTTCAACCTGCGCATGACCCGCCACGAGATCGGCAGCTACCTCGGCCTGACGCTCGAAACGGTCAGCCGCACCCTGTCGGCCTTCAACGAGATCGGCCTGATCACCGTCGACCAGCGCACCATCGGCATCAAGGACGCCGAGGCGCTCAAGACCCTGCGCCGCCTGCCGCCCTCGCGCTCGCGCACCAAGGGCGGCGCCAAGCAGAAAGCCGAGAGCGAACAGCCCGGCGACGACCAGGTGCTGGCAACCGCCTGATCGGCGTCGTAAAAAACAAGGCCGGTTCCCGCCAGGGCGCCGGCCTTGTTTTTTCGTAGGGTGGGCGGCTATGCCGCCCGCGCGTTCACATCACCTTAGCGCAGAGGCAAACCGATCAGCATTCATGCGCTGCTTGAACGCGTGGGCGGGAGACCCGCCCACGCTACTCTTAAATTATTGGTCGCGCGACAGCACCCCATTGTTCACCCGCACCCGATCGCCCTGGCGGAAGCCCGGATCGTTGTCGAACTGCAGGGTCTGGGTCGCGCCGCTGTTGGCATAGCGCACCACCACTTCATAGCGCTGCTCGCGGTTCATGTTGCGCTGCACGTTGCGTCCGGCCAGACCGCCGGCCACTGCGCCGGCCACCGTGGCCGCGGTACGGCCGCTGCCGCTGCCGACCTGGTTGCCGAGCAGGCCACCGATGACGGCGCCGCCTGCCGTGCCCAGGTAGTTGCCGTTACCCGACACTTCGATCACGTTGACCGCTTCCACGACCGCGCAATTGGTGCAGTAGCGCGCCTGGCGCGGCTCGCGCGCTTCGTTCAGGCGCCCGCTTGCCAGCAGCGGCCGGCCCAGCACGCTGGTGGTGTAGCGGCCATTGGCGCGGATGGTCGCTGTGACGCGGCTGTCCGGCGCGATCCGGTCCGAGGCGCGAACCGTGTAGACCGCGTCGTATTCGCCCGGTCGCACTTCCGGCAGGAAGAACACGCCGCGCGCGCCGGCGATCGCCACCTCGACCCGGCCGCCGGGCGTGCCGAAGACCGTGAAGCGCAATTCGTTGCCCGGGCCCAGCTCAGGGCTGCCCTGCACCTCGAAACGCTGGATCGCGGGCGCCCCGGCCAGCTGGCCGCGCCGTTCGCGCGGCGCGTTCGGCTGCAGCAGCGATTCGCTCAGCAGGCTGGTCGCCACCTGGTTACCCAGGCGCAGGTTGGCGGTCACCCCGCTTTCGGGGCGGATGCGGTCGTGGGTGCCGATGGTGTAGGTGCCGGTGTACTGGCCCGGCTCGACTTCGGTCAGGTGCAGGTTGCGGGTGGCGCCGTCGATGCGCAGGGTCGCGGTGCCGCCCGGGCTGCCGTACATGTCGAAATGCAGCTCGACGCCCGGGGTCAGGCGGCGCACCTCTTCCACGTTGAATCCGTTGATGACCGGGCCGTAGGCGCGGTTGTTCTGGTATTGCTGGGCATGGGCGACGGCGCCGCCCGTCAGCACCGGTCCGAAAGCCGTCGTCATGGCGATGACGGCAGCGAATGCGGCTTGCAACAGCTTACTGAAATGCATGGCTTCTCCTCCCTGGTCGATGGCGGTACCGGATCACCTCATATTCTTAGGGAAATTTACGCTCGGGCACGCCAGGGGTCGGTTCGCTATCGTACGCTGTGCACGCAGTGGACCGCCTCGCCCGAGCTCACGTAGATGCTGTCGCCCGGTTCCGGACGGATCGCGTGACCGCCGGTGAAGGCGCCAAAGGAGGGCAGGATCATCCGCTCCTGCCCGACCACGAAGCACGGCAGGCGCAGCGCATCGAAGCGGGTGGCCAGCACGTAGACCGGATGGATGTGGCCGGCCATGGCGTAGCCGGCGGAATCCAGATCGGGGTGGTGGCAGAAGGCGAAGGGGCCGACCGCATGTGGCTCGTCGACCAGCGCGATACCGAGCGCCGCCGCCGGGTCGCCGGCGTGGCGGTCGTGGTTGCCGCGCACCAGCGTCAGCGCCAGGTCGCGGCGCCGTTCGCGCCAGGCCAGCATGGCTTGCTGGGTCGCGCTGGCATGGGCCGCGCGCGCATGCAGGAAGTCGCCCAGGAAGACCACGTGGCGCGCGCCGTGTGCCTCGACCAGGGCGTCGAGCCCGAGCAGGTTCTCGGTGGTGGTCCCGCGCGGCACCGGCACGCCCAGGGCGCGGAAGGCCGCCGCCTTGCCGAAGTGGATGTCGGCGATGACCAGCATCTTTTCGTGCGGCCAGTACAGCGCCTTTTCCGGCAGCAGCAGCACCGTTTCTCCCCCGACCCGGACGGCCACGCTGCTGCTCGTGCCGCTTGCGCTCATGCCGCGGCCGCCTTTTCGAGTTCGCGCACCATGCGCGCGACGCGGTCGGACAGCTTCTCGGTGCTGACCTTCTCGCGGAAGCGTTCGACCATCAGCGCAAAGCCGAAGGGCGTGGCGCGCTTGACCTCGCGGAAGGCGACGCGGCGCCCGTGCAGCTCGCCGAGGGTCTCGCGCAGGCGCGTCAGTTCCAGCTCCTGCTCCAGCACCTCGCGCTGGGCCTGGCTCAGGAGCAGGTTGCCCGTGTCGTGCTTGCGGAAGACCTCGAAGAACAGCGACGACGAGGCCTGCAGCTGGCGGTTCGACTTCGGCTGGCCGGGATAGCCCTGGAACACCAGGCCGGCGATGCGCGCCACCTCGCGGAAGCGCTGCTGCGACAGCTGGGTGGCGTTCAGGCTGCCCAGCACGTCCTCGAGCAGGCAATCGGTGCTCAACAGATCTACCCCTGCCCCGGTTTCCGCGGTGAAGATGCGCGGCCAATCGACCGGCTCCGGCGCGAGCAGCTCGAAACCGTAGTCGTTGATCGCAATCGAAAAGGTCGAGGGCTGCATGCGCCCGATCCGGTAGGCCAGCAGCGACGCCAGCCCCATGTGCACCGAACGCCCCGCGAACGGATACACGAACAGGTGCCAGCCTTCGCGGCTCTTCATGCTCTCGATCACCAGGGTCTCGCTGGTGGGCAGCGCCGACCAGCGGCACTGGATCTCGATCAGCGGGCGCAGCGCCTCCATCTCGGGGCCGTCGTAGATGCCCTGGGAGGCCAGGCGCAATTCCTCCAGCGCGGCATGCGCCAGTTCCGAGGACATCGGCATCTTGGCGCCCTGCCAGCGCGCGATCGCCCCGCGCTTGCTGGTGGCGCGCTTCACGAACGCGGTCATCTCGTGCACCCGCACGAATTCCAGGATGCGCCCGCCGAACAGGAAATGGTCGCCCGGCTTCAGGCGCGAGATGAAGGATTCCTCGACGCTGCCGATGCGTCCCCCGCTCATGTACTTCACCGAGATGGTCGAATCGGACACGATGGTGCCGATGCCCATCCGGTGGCGCCGGCCGATGGCGGTATCCGGCACCCGGTAGACGCCCTCCTCGTCCGGCAGCACGCGGCGGTATTCCGGATACACGGTCAGGCTCTGGCCCCCGCGCGCGACGAAATCGAGCGCCCACTGCCATTCTTCCTCGTCCAGGTGGCGGTAGGACCAGGCGCGCCTGACTTCCTCGAACAACTCGCCCGAACGGAAGCCCCCGCCCAGCGCCACCGTGACCAGGTGCTGCACCAGCACGTCGAAGGGCTTGTTCGGCACGTAGCGCCCCTCGATGCGGCGCGCCGCCACCGCCTTCTTGGCGCCGGCCGCTTCCAGCAGTTCCAGGCTGTTGGTCGGCACCAGGGTCACGCGCGACACCCGGCCCGGCGCGTGTCCGCTGCGGCCGGCGCGCTGCAACAGGCGCGCGATGCCCTTGGCGCTGCCCACCTGCAGCACGCGCTCGACCGGCAGGAAGTCCACGCCCAGGTCCAGGCTGGCGGTACAGATCACCGCCTTCAGTTCGCCCTTCTTGAGCCCCATCTCGACCCATTCGCGCACCTCGCGGTCGAGCGAGCCGTGGTGCAGCGCGATCAGGCCGGCCCAGTCGGGGCGCTCGTCGAGGATGTTCTGGTACCAGATCTCGGACTGGGCGCGGGTATTCGTGAACACCAGCGTTGCATCGTAATGTTCGATTTCGCGGATCACCGGCCCCAGCATCTGGAGGCCCATGTGGCCGCCCCAGGGAAAACGCGCCACGTTCTCGGGGATCAGGCAATCGACCTCGATCTTCTTGCGCAGGTCGCCTTCCACCAGCACCCCAGGATCATCCGACGGCGCCCCGCCCAGCAGCACCTGGCGCGCCAGGTCGAGGTTGCCCATGGTGGCCGACACGCCCCACACCAGCAGTTCGGGACGCCAGTGGCGCAGCCGGGCCAGCGCCAGCTGCACCTGCACGCCGCGCTTGCTGCCCATCAGTTCGTGCCACTCGTCGATGACGATCATGTCGAGGTGCCTGAACTGCTCGGCGGCCGCGGCATGGCTCAGCATCAGGGACAGGCTCTCGGGCGTGGTGACGAGCGCGGTGGGCCAGCTACGCGACTGCCGTGCGCGCTCGGCCGAGCCGGTATCGCCAGTACGGGCGCCGATGGTCCAGTCGGGCGCCAGTTCGGCTGCCGACTGTTCCAGCGCGCGCTGGGTATCGGCGGCGAGCGCGCGCATCGGCGTGATCCACAAGACCCTCAGTCCGGCCGCTCGCTTACCCTTGGCAAGCGCGCCGCGCTGCAGCGCCGCGAACCAGACGGCGAAGGTCTTGCCTGCACCGGTATTGGCATGCAACAGGCCGGACTGACCGGCAAGTGCCGCCTTCCAGACGGCAGCCTGAAATGGAAAGACCTTCCATCCGCGCGCTGCGAACCAGTCCTTGACAAGCTTTGGCGCAGGACCGCTCATGCACCCGTGACGGCCGCCCGCCTGCTCGGCCGGATGCGCATGCTGGAAAGATCGCGTGTCGATGTCGTGTTCATGTTCGGAGTGGGCCGGGTAGACCGAAAGTATCAGCGTGTCCGTGTACCGATGCCGGCCGGGCCAGGCAAGCAGCAGCGGCATCGAAGCCTGGCCGAGTCTAGCAGAGGACGATCCCAGGCGGCGCAGGCCAAGCGGCGATGGGCGTCGACACCGTCCCTTCGATCGGCTATCCATTCGAACATTGCTACACGTTATGTATCGAAGAAAGAGTGCTGAACCGGACGAATCGGCGGCAGTTTGGGTGTATGGTTGTTCTTTGCATCGGGACGACGGGCCGTACACCGGCCAGGACATGAATGAGCGAACGCCAGAAACGGACTGACATCCATACGGCAAACGTGGTGATGCGCGGCGTCAATATTCTGCTCGTGCGCGACCCCGTGGTGGCGCGAAAGTACATGGAATACAAGCATGTGCCTGCGCACGTCATCGAACGCGTATTGGACTACCCCACCCTGCGGCGCATGCCCAGTGCCGAACAGCTGAGGTCGGAAGCGATCACGCCGTTTCCGCCCGCCCCGGACGACGATTAGCGCTCCCGCCTGCGTGAGACTACCCTGCCCAGCCATGGTCGGCCGGACATGATGGAGGCCCAGCGGCCCGCCCTGCCGCAGCTGAATGCACTGTTGACGCTGGCGCGCGAACTGTTCCAGGACGACGATATGGACAGTTCGCCAGGGCTGGCGGTACCGGGCCATACGGGGCTGGTCGCCCTGATCGTCGCCTGGGATCACGACCTCGATGGCGCGGACCAGGATGCGCACGCACGGACCATGTCGTCCATTCTGGGACTGACGGCGGCGGCGCTGGGCAAGATCGAAGCACGCACCTCGCTGGAGCACCTCGTCCGCTACCAGCGCGAGCACATCGCCACGTCGGCCGCGGAATATGCCGCCGAACTGGCCCGGCGCGACCTGGCCGCTACCGAAATGCGCATGCTCTCGCTGACCGACGTGCTGACCGGCCTGTACAACCGTCGCGGCATCTTCGTGCAGGCCGAACGCGTCTTCAAGGTGGCACGCCGCAAGCGCGCACGCAGCGCCGTCATCTTCGCCGATATCGACGGTCTGAAGCGCGTGAACGACGAACTCGGGCACGACACCGGAGACCGCCTGATTCTCGACGTGGCGCTCAGTGCCGGCCTGGTGAAGTGCGATCCGCTTGGCGACCAGACGCTGGCGGATGATTGACGGCGCTTTTACTCATGCCTTGCCGATGCCTTGTTCATGCGCTGCTCACGCTCCTGCCGCGGCCAGCAGGCCCTTCAGGGTATCGAGCGTGTCCGCCTCGTCCACCGGCTTGTCGAAGCGGCGCCGCAGGATGCGCGGGAAGCGCACCGCGATGCCGGCCTTGTGGCGGGTGGACAGGGCGATGCCCTCGAAGCCGATCTCGAACACCATGGTCGGCTTCAGCGAGCGCACCGGCCCGAATTTTTCGATGGTGGTCTTGCGCACCGCATTGTCCACCTGCTGGATCTCGGCATCGGTCAGCCCCGAATAGGCTTTCGCGAACGGCACCAGGCGCCGTTCCTCGCCCTGTCCGTCCCACACGGCGAAGGTGTAGTCGGTATACAGCGAGGCGCGCCGTCCGCTGCCGGCCTGGGCGTAGATCAGCACCGCGTCCACCGTGTACGGGTCGATCTTCCACTTCCACCAGGTGCCGACGTCCTTGGTGCGGCCCACGCCGTACTGGGCGCTCCTCGCCTTGAGCATCATGCCTTCGACGCCGCGCTCGCGCGACTGCTCGCGCAGCTGCGCCAGCGCATCCCAGCTGTCGGCCTGCACCAGCGGCGACAGGCGCAGCTGCGGCAGGTCGAGCGCCTGGACCTCGGTTTCCATCAGCGCACGCCGTTCGTGCTGGGGCAGCGCGCGCAGGTCGACCCCGCCGAATTCCAGCAGGTCGTAGCAGCACAGCACGGCAGGCAACTCCCCCAGGAGCTTGGCGCTCAGGGTCTTGCGGCCGATGCGCTTCTGCAGGTCGGCAAACGGGGCCGGCGCGTCGACCCCGGGCTGCCAGATCAGCACTTCGCCATCGAGCACCGTCCCTTCGGGGAGGTGCAGGTTCGCCAGTTCGGGGAAGCGCTCGGTGATCAGGTCTTCGCCGCGCGACCACAGGAAGTTCTGGCCGCCGCGCCGCACCAGCTGGGCGCGGATGCCGTCGTACTTCCACTCCACCTGCCAGTCGTCGACTTCGCCCAGGGCAGCGGGCTCGCCCTGCAGCTGGTGCGCCAGGAAGAAGGGGTAAGGCTGGCCGCCGCGCATCTTGTGTTCTTCGTCGGACTGGGCAGCGATCAGTTGCAGGAAGCTGGTGGCGGTGGGCCGCACCGAGTTGTCGGTCCAGCCCATCAGGCGTTGCGCGATCAGCTTGCTGTCCACCGCCGCGATCGCCGCCAGCGCGCGCGTGACGAGCAGGCGCGACACGCCCACGCGGAAGCCTCCGCCGATGAGTTTGACGAACAGGAAGCGCTCGCGCCAGTCGAGTTCGTCCCAGGCCGCGAACAGGGCGTCGCGGATGGTGCCGGGATCGGCGCCGCGCAGCGGGCCGATCCTGTGCTCCATCCATTCGGCCAGCCCGATCTCGCTGCGCCGTGTGGGCGGCGGCAGGATGTGGGCGATGGTCTCGGCCATGTCGCCCACCGCGTGGTAGGACTCGTCGAACAGCCATTCGTCCAGGCCGGCGTATTCGATGGCGTACTGGCGCAGCAGCTTGGTGGGCACGGCCTGGCGCGGCTTGCCGCCGGCAAGGAAATAGACGGCCCAGGCGGCATTCTCGGGCGCGGCATGCGAGAAGTAGGACTGCAGGGCGTCGAGCTTGCGGGTGGTGGAGGTGGTTTCGTCGAGTTCGGCGTAGAGGCGGGCGAATTCACGCATCGGGCGCTCCTTCAGGCTCATCCGCTGGCGCCGCGCTTGCCGCCTTGCTGGCCGCGGCGCCGGCCGGCGGCAGCGCTTCGTCCTCTTCCTCGTCGCCGTATTCGGTATCGAAGCCCTTGGCATCCAGCCCGTTCTGGCACAGCCAGCGCACCATGGTCGGAATCGATCCGTGGGTAACGATGACCTGCTGCGCTTCGGTCGCCTTGATGGCGCTCATCAGCCCGGGCCAGTCGGCGTGATCGGACAGCACGAAGCCGCGGTCGACGCCGCGCCGGCGCCGGGCGCCGCGCAGCAGCATCCAGCCGCTGGCGAAGGAATCGCTGTAGTCGCCGAAGCGCTTCATCCAGGGCGAGCCGCTGGCCGAGGGCGGCGCGATCACGATCGCGCGCCGCAGCAGCGCCTTGTCGATCTCGCTGACCATCAGCGTCTCCGGCAACTCCACGCCGCCGGCGCGATACACGCGGTTGAGCGGCTCCACCGCGCCATGGCAGACGATCGGCCCGATGGAGGGATCGAGGCGCGACAGGATGCGCTGGGCCTTGCCGAAGGCATAGGCGAACACCACGCTGCAGCGCCCTTCCTCGGCATTGCGGCGCCACCAGGCATTCATCTCGTCGATGACCTGCTGCTCGGGGTCCCAGCGGTAGATCGGCAGTCCGAAGGTGGACTCGGTGATGAAGGTATCGCAGCGCACCGGTTCGAAGGGCGCGCAGGTCTTGTCGGGCTCTACCTTGTAGTCGCCGGAGGCCACCCAGACTTCGCCGCCGCACTCCATGCGCACCTGCGCCGAGCCGAGCACGTGGCCGGCCGGGTGCAGCGAGATGGTGACGCCGTTGTGCGTGATGCGCTCGCCGTACTCCAGGCCCTGCACGGTGATGTCGCCGAGGCGCGACTGGAGCACGCCGACGCCGGGCGCCGCCGCCAGGTAGTGGCCGTGGCCGTAGCGCGCATGGTCGCCGTGGGCATGCGTGATGACGGCCCGGTCGACCGGGCGCCAGGGGTCGATGTAGAACCCGCCGGGCACGCAATACAGCCCTTCCTTGCGGACGACGACCATGTCTCCCATGTGGTCCTTTCTCGTGTCGTGCGAGCCTTACACCGGCTCGAGATAACTTGCCAGGAAAGTATGCGGCTGCTCCTGGTCGGCAAATTCCATCGTCACCTGGTCGCCGGCAACGGCGGTCACCGTGCCTTCACCGTACTTCGGCGCCCTGGCGCGCGCGCCGGCCTCGAACACCGGGCCGCTCGGCGCGGGCGCCGGCTCGCGCTCGAATTCGTCGTCGCGGATCGCGATGTCCTCGAGCAGCGCGGCCGGCGGGTTCAGGCAGTTATCGCACTTGCAGCACTTCTCGAAGCCCGCGACCGTGTCACCGAAATAGTCCAGCAACAACTTCCAGCGGCAAAAACCGCTTACCGCATAGCCTACCATCTGATCGAGCGCCTCGCGTTCCCGTTCAGCTTTCTGGACATAGACCTCGGCCAGTTTGCCGAACACTCCCGGTTCAGGCGCCTTGCTCGCGACCAGGAACTCGAGCTTGCGGTTCTGGCGCAGCAGCTTGGCGTCCTTGAGCAGCTTGAGGCAGACCTTGAGCTTGGCGTCGCCCGCCTCCTCGAGCACCTCTTCCAGGCGCTCGCAAGTGAGCGGCCCCTCGGCGGCCAGTTCGCACGCCGTGTTGTAGACCACCTGCAGCTCGGCCGCGGTCGGGTAATGCTTGACCAGGAAGAACTGCTGGATGCGCTTGTCGTCCTGCAGGAACAGCAGCGTGCACCTGGCGTCCAGGCCGTCGCGTCCGGCGCGCCCCGATTCCTGGTAATAGGACTCGAGGTTGGCCGGGATCTGCAGGTGGATCACGAAGCGGGTGTCGCGCTTGTCGATCCCCATGCCGAAGGCATTGGTGGCCACCATGACGCGGCGCTCGCCGTTCATGAACATGTCCTGGTTGTGCTTGCGCTCGGCGGCTGCGAGCTTGCCGTGGTAGAGGGTGACCGATTCGCCGGCCTCTTCCAGCACGGCCAGCATCTCCTCGGCCACCTTGACGGTGGCGGCATAGACGATGCCGACGCCTTCGGTCTCCTGCACCAGCGTCAAGGCCCGGGACAGCTTTTCCTGCGGGTTGGTGACCTGCACCACGCTGTAGTGCAGGTTGGGACGATAGATGCCGGTGTTGATGACGTTCAGCTTGCGGCCCAGCTGCTTGCCGATATCGGCCACCACGTCCTCGGTGGCGGTGGCGGTCAGCGCCAGCACCGGCGGCCTGCCGAGGGCGTCGAGGGCGGCCGACAGGCCGATGTAGGCCGGGCGGAAGTCGTGGCCCCACTGCGAGATGCAGTGCGCCTCGTCGACCACCACGATGTCCAGGGTCACCTGCCTGAGCACGGCGATGAACTCGGGCGAGACCAGGCGCTCGGGCGTGCAGAACACGATCTCGCAGGCCTCGCCCGCGATCGCCTCGAGGGCGGCCGCTTCTTCCTCGGCGTTCAGGCTGCTGTTGACCTGCACCGAGCGGATGCCCAGCTCTTCCAGCTTTTCGAGCTGGTCCTTCATCAGGGAGATCAGGGGCGAGACCACGATGGTGATCCCTTCGAGCATCTTGGCGGGAATCTGGTAACACAGCGACTTGCCGGCGCCGGTGGGCATGATCGCCAGCGTGTCCTTGCCGTCCAGGACGCTGTCGATGACGTGCTGCTGGCCTTCGCGCAGCTGCTCGATACCGAAGACGGAACGCAGCAGGCGACGGATGGTATTGCGACGCACGGCAAGCAGGCCGCGGTGCAGGAGTTTGGGTTCGTGTCGGGTCATGATGGGAGCTACTCTATGCCCGCCGCCTGCCGCGAACTATAGGACGCCGCCTAGCTCCGGCGTAGGAGCTCAACCAGATGAGCGCCCCAAAGTCGTCGTGACAATGTCACAAGGTTTATTCCTACAAACCCACGGAGGTTTTGCCGATGTTTATTGTCGGGTCCGGGTTTTAAGATGGCTCCATCACCACTACGATTTCATCGATCAGGGAGTCTCATCATGGCACGCCACCATCCAATGACCTGGACCGCAGTCCACCTGGCACTGGCCAGTGCGGCCACCTGGCTGCTGCTCGAGACCGAGGCGCTCACCGGCGCCTTGCTGGTCGCGTTTCATTGATCATAAAGCATCTTTCGCCGATGCCTGCGCACGCTTGCGCTGCGCGGGATCGCCACCGCTTACTGGAGCCGCGTCCTGCAGCACCGGTAAATAAAAACGCCACCTCCCGCATGGGACGTGGCGTTTTTTCTGTTGGCAAGCGGGTGGAAAGCCCGCTCTTCCATTACGCAGCTTTCGCTTGTTCTTCCTCGACCGGCAGGCGCATCAGGTAATCGAAGGCCGCCAGCGAGGCCTTGGCGCCCTCGCCCACCGCGATCACGATCTGCTTGAACGGCACCGTGGTGACGTCGCCGGCAGCGAACACGCCCGGCACCGAGGTCTGGCCCTTGGCGTCGACTTCGATCTCGCCGTGCGCCGACAGGTCCAACGTGCCCTTCAGCCATTCGGCGTTCGGCACCAGGCCGATCTGCACGAACACGCCTTCCAGGTCAACGCGCTTGAGTTCGCCGCTGTTGCGGTCCTTGTACGACAGGCCGTCCACGATCTGGCCGTCGCCGTGGATCTCGGTGGTCTGGGCCGACTTGATCACCGTGACGTTCTTCAGCGAGTACAGCTTGCGCTGCAGGACCGCGTCGGCACGCAGTTCGGCGCCGAATTCGATCAGGGTCACTTCCTTGACGATGCCGGCCAGGTCGATCGCCGCCTCCACGCCCGAGTTGCCGCCGCCGATCACGGCCACGCGCTTGCCCTTGAACAGCGGACCGTCGCAGTGCGGGCAATAGGCCACGCCCTTGTTGCGGTACTCGCGCTCGCCCGGCACGTTGATCTCGCGCCAGCGGGCGCCGGTGGCGATGATCACCGACTTCGACTTGAGCACCGCACCGGTCTCGGTGTGCACCTCGATCAGCTTGCCTTCGACCAGCTTGTTGGCACGCTGGGTGTTCATGATGTCGACGTCGTAGTGCTTGACGTGCTCTTCCAGGGCGACGGCGAATTTCGGGCCGTCGGTTTCCTTCATCGAGACGAAGTTCTCGATGGCGAGCGTGTCCAGCACCTGGCCGCCGAAACGGTCGGCCAGCACGCCGGTGCGGATGCCCTTGCGGGCGGCGTAGATCGCCGCGGCCGCGCCGGCAGGACCACCGCCGACGATCAGCACGTCGAACGGGTCTTTCTGATTCAGCTCGGCCGCCTTGCGGGCGCCGGCATTGGTGTCGATCTTCGACAGGATCTCTTCCACGCTGGTGCGGCCCTGGCCGAAGTGCTGGCCGTTCAGGAACATCATCGGTACCGCCATGATCTGGCGCGCTTCGACTTCGCTCTTGAACACGCCGCCGTCGATGGCGACCACCTTGATGCGCGGGTTGATCACCGACATTGCGTTGAGGGCCTGCACCACTTCCGGGCAGTTATGGCAGCTCAGCGAGATGAAGGTTTCGAATACGTAGTCGCCGTCCAGGTTCTTGATTTGGTCGATGACGGCCTGGTCCAGCTTGATCGGGTGGCCACCCACCTGCAGCAGCGCCAGCACCAGCGAGCTGAATTCGTGGCCCAGCGGGATGCCGGCGAAATCCACGGCGATGTCGGTGCCCACGCGCTTGATCGAGAACGAGGGCTTGCGGGCATTGTTGCCGTCGTTGCGCACGCTGATCTTGTCGCTCAACGCGGCGATTTCGCGGAGCAGTTCATCCATTTCGCGCGCCTTCGGCGAATCATCCAGCGATGCAACGAGCTCAATCGGCTGCACCACTTTTTCCAGATAGGCTTGCAACTGCTTCTTGAGGGTTGCGTCCAGCATGATATTTTCCTCGACTATGACGTTGTTGTTTGAGTATATGGCGGTGCCCGGGATCGGATATGGATCCCTGAAATGCACCGGGCCGCCCACGGCGGCCCGGGACAGTACTACCGAACTGCTATTTAGATCTTGCCGACCAGGTCCAGCGACGGGGTCAGGGTTTCAGCGCCTTCGGTCCACTTGGCCGGGCACACTTCGCCCGGGTGCGAAGCGACGTACTGGGCAGCCTTGACCTTGCGCATCAGTTCCGATGCGTCGCGGCCGATGCCGTTGTCGTGCACTTCCATGACCTTGATCTGGCCTTCCGGGTTCATCACGAAGGTGCCGCGCAGCGCCATGCCTTCTTCTTCGATCATGACTTCGAAGTTGCGTGCCAGGGTGCCGGTCGGGTCGCCGATCAGCGGGTAGTTCACTTTCTTGATGGCGTCCGAGGTGTCGTGCCATGCCTTGTGCGCGAAGTGACTGTCGGTCGACACGCCGTAGACGTTCACGCCCATCTTTTCGAATTCAGGCTGGAAAGCAGCCAGGTCTTCCAGTTCGGTCGGGCAGACGAAGGTGAAGTCGGCCGGGTAGAACATCAGGATCGACCAGGTGCCCTTGAAGTTCTCTTCCGTCAGATCGATGAATTTGCCGTTGTGGTAAGCGGTGGCTTTGAACGGCTTGATCTGGGTGTTGATGAGGGACATGTAATCTCCTGTTTTCGGGTGGTTAAAGATTTGATAGACACCAGTGTACCGACCTGGACGTCTTTTGTGAAATTGATTGACGCGATACTCACAATAGATTTTAACTATCAATCAAGTATTGCTTGCCCCTCGCGGGGGCTCACCGCGCCGGCAGACCGGCGCGATCCGTGAGTGTGGACGAAATGACAGCGGCGTGCAACCCGTGCTTCGATTGCGGTCCGGAAGCTAGACGGCGCTGACCGCCGGCTCGGTCTGCCGGCAGGTCGGCAGCACCAGGGTGAAGGTCGAGCCTTCGCCCGGCTTGCTGGTCACGCGCAGTTCGCCGCCATGCGAGATGGCCAGCTGGCGCGAGATGTACAGGCCCAGCCCCAGGCCCTTGGGCTCGCCGTTGCGCGCGCCGCGTTCGTAGGGCTCGAAGATGCGTTCCAGGTCGCTCGGGGCGATGCCCTTGCCCTCGTCGCGCACGTGGATGCTGACCGTGTCGCCGGCGTACTGCACGCTCACTTCGACCGGCTGGCCGCCGCCGTAGCGCAGCGCATTGGTGAGCAGGTTCACCACCACCTGCTCGATGCGGAACTCGTCCCAGCACCCCTCCACCGGCGGGTGCGGGTTCAGGGAAAGCTTGCAGCCGGTGGCGCTGGCCTGCAGCGACAGGTCGCTGACCACCCGCTCGAGCAGGTCCATCAGCTGGACCTGGCCCGGGCGGATCGACAGCTGGCCGCTGCGCATGCGCGAGACGTCGAGCATGTCGTCGATCAGGCGGATCATCGACTTGATCTGGCGTTCGTCGCGCCGGATCATGGCTTCGAACTGGTCCGGATTGATCGCGCCCAGCGTGCCGCGCTTGAGCTGCAGGCTGCGCATCTGGGCTTCCAGGAACAGGGTGTTGAGCGGGGTGCGCAGTTCGTGCGCCACCAGCGACATGAACTCGTCGCGCATGCGCAGCGAGCGTTGCAGCTCTTCCTGGGTCTGGTTCAGTTCGCGCAGCAGGGTTTCCTGCTCCTGGCGGCTGCGCTCGAGCGCGGCCATCTGGCGCTGCATCTGGCGGCGCTGCTGGTCGAGCGTGACGAACACGTTGACCTTGCTGCGCACCGCGTCCGAATCGAGCGGCTTGTAGAGGAAATCGACCGCGCCGCTCTCGTAGCCCTTGAAGGCGTAGTTCAGTTCGCGCCCGGCGGCCGACACGAACACGATCGGGATGTTGCGGGTGCGCTCGGTGCCGCGCATCAGTTCGGCCAGCTCGAAGCCGTCCATGCCCGGCATCTGGACGTCGAGGATGGCGAGCGCGAAATCGTGCTCGAGCATCAAGGCCAGCGCGTGGTCGCCCGACGAAGCCTGGTAGACCAGGCGCCCTTCGCCGCGGATCAGGGCGTCGAGCGCGCGCAGGTTTTCCGGCAGGTCGTCGACGATCAGGAGTTTGCTTGGGTCTTGGACGCTCATGGGTTCCTCAGCATGGGAAGCAGTGCCCGGATACCGGACAGGGGCAGCACGAGATCGGGGGCACAGCGGCGGATGGCTTCCTCCGGCATCGCGCTGGCCTGCGCTTCAAGGGGGTCCTGCACCACGGTCAGGCCGCCGCGCTCGCGGATCCGGCACATGCCCGCGGCGCCGTCATGGTTGGCGCCGGTCAGCAGGATGCCGGCGAGCAGGGGGCCGTAGGCGTCGGCGGCGGACTCCATCAGCACGTCGATCGCCGGGCGCGCGAACTGCACCGGCGGCTCGCAGCTGAGCGAGAAGCAGCGCTCGCGCTCGACCGACAGATGATACCCCGAGCCGGCAAAATAGATGACGCCGGGCTCGATCCGCTCCTTGTCGCGCGCCTCGCGCACCGGCAGCGCGGCGCGCAGCTCGAACAGTTCGGCCAGGCGGCTGTCGCGGTCGGACGGCACGTGCAGGATGCAGACCACGCCCGCGCGGTGGTCGGCGGGTATCTCCGGCAGCAGCTGGAACAGCGCATCGACGCCGCCGGCCGAGCCGCCGATCACGACCAGCTCGGTGCGCCGGCCGCGCAGGGCCTGCGCGACCTGCTCCGGCGCAGCGCGTGGCACGGTCACGCCACCCCCTTGCGGTAGATGCGCTCGCGCCGCGACAGCACGTCGAAGCGCTCGCCATAGCTGGAGAACTCGATGCTCTCCTTGCTGCCCAGGCCCAGGAATCCGCGGTAGCACAGCGATTCGTGGAACAGGCCGAGCACGCGGTCCTGCAGCTTGCGGTTGAAGTAGATCAGCACGTTGCGGCAGCTGACGAAGTGCGTCTCCGAGAACACGCTGTCGGTCGCCAGGCTGTGGTCGGCGAAGGTCACGTTCTCGACCAGCACCCGGTTGAACAGCGCGCCGTTGTAGGCAGCCGTGTAATAGTCCGAGAACGCGCCCTTCCCGCCCGCCTTCTGGTAATTCTCTGTATAGGTGCGCATGCGGTCGAGCGGGAATACGCCGCGCCGCGCCGCATCCAGCGATTCCGGGTTGATGTCGGTGGCGTAGATGATGGTGCGCTCGAGCAGTCCTTCTTCCTGCAGCAGGATCGCCAGCGAATACACTTCCTCGCCGGTGCTGCAGCCGGCCACCCAGACCTTCAGCGACGGATAGGTCTTCAGGAACGGCACCACGTGCTCGCGCAGCGCCTGCCAGTACTCGGGGTCGCGGAACATTTCGGTGACCGGGATCGTCAGGTACTGCAGCAGCTGGGCAAAGCCGTCCGGCGCATGCATGACCTTGGCCTGCAGGCTCGAGACGGTATCGCATTCCATCTCGCGCATCGCCACCAGGATGCGGCGCTTCTGCGAGGCGCCGGTGTACTCCCTGAAGTCGTAGTTGTACTTCAGGTAGACCGCTTCCATGAGCATCTTCAGCTCGATGTCGAAGTCGTCCGGCGCTGGCGGGACCATGGGATTGGTCGGATTCGTCGACATGCTCAAATACGCTCCAGTGCAGGCATCCACACGCGCAGCAGCGAATACAGGCGGCTCAGGTCGATCGGTTTGGCCAGGTAGTCGTTGGCGCCGGCCGCCAGGCATTGTTCCTGGTCGTCCTTCATGGCCTTGGCCGTGATCGCGATGACCGGCAGGCGGTCGAAGCGGCCGTCCGCGCGGATGCGGCGGGTCGCTTCCAGGCCGTCCATGCCCGGCATCATCACGTCCATCAGCACCAGGTCGATCCCTGGAACCTGGTCGAGCTTGTCGAGCGCTTCGAATCCGTTCCTGCCCACCTCGACCTTGGCCCCGCGCGACTCCAGCGCACTGGTCAGCGCGAACACGTTGCGCACGTCGTCGTCCACCAGCAGGATGGTACGCCCTTCGAACACGCGGTCGCGCCCGCGCACGGCCTTGAGCATGGTCTGGCGTTCCGACGACAGCTCGCTCTCGACCTTGTGCAGGAACAGCGTCACCTCGTCCAGCAGGCGCTCGGGCGAACGGGCGCCCTTGATGATGATCGAGCGCGAGTACTTGAGCAGCTGGGCCTCTTCGTCGCGCGTCAGGTTGCGGCCGGTGTACACGATCACCGGCGGGAAGGAGCACAGTTCTTCGCCGGCCATGCGCTCGAGCAGCTCGCCGCCCTGCATGTCGGGCAGCTTCAGGTCGATGATCATGCAGTCGAAGATCTGCTCCTTCAGCAGGGCCAGGGCGTCGCCGCCGAGGCCGACCGCCCTGATCTCGACGTCGGTGTCGGCGATCAGCTGGACCACGCTTTCACGCTGGCGTTCGTCGTCCTCGACCAGCAGCACGCGCTTGATCTTCTGGCTCGACTTTTCCTGCAGCTTGCGGAACACCTCTTCCAGCTGCTCGCGGCTGGTGGGCTTGAGCGCATAGCCGATCGCGCCCAGGTGCAGGGCCTCGCCGCCGTTCTCCATGCTCGAGACGATATGCACCGGGATGTGGCGGGTGGCCGGATTGTCCTTCAGCTGCTGCAGCACCGACAGGCCGGAGCTGTCCGGCAGGCGAATGTCGAGCAGCACCGCGTCCGGTTTCTGGCTGGCGGCCAGCGCCAGGCCCTCGCCGGCGCTGAGGGCAACCAGGCAACGGTAGTCGAGTTCATGCGCCAGGTCGAACAGGATGCGCGCGAACTCCGGTTCGTCCTCGATCACCAGGACGGTACGCGATGCCCCCGACGCGGCGGCCGGCTGGTCGCGGTCGTCCGGGAAGGTGGCTGCCGGTTCGACCGACGCCGGGGCGCTGGTGGGCGCCGGGGTCGCGGCAATCGCCGGCAGTGCCGCCTGGGCAGGCGCCAGCATCGGCGCCGCCGGCGGCGCGGCGGACACCGCACCGCTGCACGGCAGGCTCAGGGTGAACAGGCTGCCCTCGCCCGGATTGCTGGACACGGTCAGGGTGCCGCCCAGCAGGCTGGTGAGGTCGCGCGAAATCGACAGGCCCAGGCCGGTGCCGCCGAAGCGGCGGCTGGTGGTGCCGTCGGCCTGGTGGAAGGCATCGAAGATCTTGTCCTGCTGGTCCGGAGCGATGCCGATGCCGGAGTCGACCACGCCGAACTGGACCCAGCCTTCCGGCGTGACGCTGACGTTCATGGCCACCCTGCCGCTGTCGGTGAACTTCACCGCGTTCGACAGCAGGTTCTTGAGGATCTGTTCCACGCGCTGGCGGTCGGTGGTGATCGCCATCGGGACGTTCGGCGCGATGACGACGCTGAAGTCGAGCGACTTCTGGCGCGCCAGGGGCTCGAAGCTGCGCGCCAGGCCTTCGACCATGCGGCGCACCGGCACTTCTTCCGGCACCAGTTCGAGCTTGCCCGCCTCGACCTTCGAGATGTCGAGGATGTCGTTGATCAGGTGCAGCAGGTCGTTGCCGGCCGAGTAGATGGTCTGGGCGAAGCGCACCTGCTCTTCGTTGAGGTTGCCGGCCGCGTTATCGGCCAGCAGCTTGGCCAGGATCAGCGAGCTGTTGAGCGGCGTGCGCAGCTCGTGCGACATATTGGCCAGGAATTCGGACTTGTAGCGGCTGGCGCGCTCCAGGTCGAGCGCGCGCTGGCGCAGCTGCTCCTGGGCGCCGGTCAGGGCCGCATTCTTCATGTCGAGGTTGAGCGCCTGCTCGGCCAGCTGGTCGTTGGTGGCGCGCAGCTCGGACTGCTGGTTCTCCAGCGCCGTCTGCGATTCTTCCAGCGCGCGCGACTGCTCTTCCAGCTCCTCGTTGGCGGTGCGCAGCTCTTCCTGCTGCACCTGCAACTCCTCGTTCAGGGTTTGCGTCTCTTCCAGCGCGTGCTGCAGGCGCAGGCGGTACAGCACCGCCGCCATCGAGGCGCCCACGCTCGGAGCGATCAGCTCCATGAACTCGCGGTCGCGCGCTTCCACCTTGTGCAGGAAGCCGATTTCGATCACGCCCTTGATCTTGCCGTGGTTGTTGACCGGCGCGATCAGGAGTTCGCGCGGCGCCGATGCGCCCAGCGCGGAGCCCACCTTGATATAGCTGTCGGGCAGGTCGTGCAGCACCAGGACGCGCTTGTCGATGGCGGCGCGGCTGGCCAGCGAATCGCCCGGCATGATGACCTGGGCGTCGTCGCTGCTGTCGAAGGCGAAGCCGTAGGCGCCGATGCGGCGCAGCACGCCGTCCTCGCCGTACACGTACATGGCGGCCACCGCGCCGTCCAGGTAGCGCACCAGATAGTTCAATACCGCTTCGGCCAGCGGTTCCAGCGAATGAATGCCGGCGCTCAGCCCGGCCAGCTCGGTCTGTCCCGCGCGCAGCCAGTCCTGGTGGCGCAGCTGGGCATTGTGCTCGGCTTCGTGTTCCAGCGTCTCCTGGTAGGAATTCGACAGCGCGACCAGCTGGCGCCGGCCGAACAGCGCCAGGCCCCCGCCTACCAGCAGGCTCAGCAGCAGGAAGGAAGCCACCGACCAGGTCGTGACGCTGCGCGCCTCGTCGTTGCGGTCACGCAGCTGGCGGCGTTCGACGTCGAGGAAATCGTCGTAGGTGCGGCGGATGTCGTCGGTGAGGATCTTGCCGCGGCCGCTGCGCACGGCGTCGATGTAGGCCGGATCGTTGCGGCGGCGGCGCTCGACCATCTCGGCGGCAAAGGCTTTCCACTGCATCTGCGCGGCCTGGATGCGCTTGACGCGCTCGACCTGGGATGGGCTGTCCGCCACCATCTCGGCCATGTTCTGCAGCCCGCTCTCGATGCGCTGCAGCGCCAGCAGGTAGGGCGACAGGAAGCCTTCGTCGCCGGCCAGCAGGTAGCCGCGCATGCCGGCTTCCATATCGGCCGTCAGCTTACTGACTTCCTGGGCATTGCCGATCACCCGCTCCGAGTGCTCGACCCGGTTCAGGACGCTGATCAGGTAGGCAATGATGCCGACGAAGACGATCGCCGTGATGACGCTCAGGCCCAGCGGCAGGGCCACGTTGCGGGTCAGGATGCGGCGAAATTCTGAATTATCGATGCTTGGGCCGGTCATACGTGACGGAAAGTTAGGAAAAAAATATCCTAAGTGTAACGTATGGACCCGGTTTCCGGTCACACAATTGAATGCGTCGAAGACATGGCAATTGTCCTGGCAGAAACCAAGTTGCAGGCGCCGCCGTCTTGCATCCTTTATGGCAGATGGGCCTTCAGGTAGGGCGCCGTACGACTGGCCTTGCAGCGCGCGACCTCTTCCGGCGGCCCGGCGCAGATCAGCTTGCCGCCTTCGTCGCCCGCCCCCGGGCCGACGTCGATGACCCAGTCGCAGCCCGCCACCACGCGCATGGTGTGCTCGACCACGATCACGGTGTTGCCGGCATCGACCAGGCGGTTCAGCTGGAGCACCAGGCGGTCGGCGTCGCGCGGATGCAGGCCGGTAGTCGGCTCGTCCAGCACGTACAAGGTGTTGCCGCGTCCGGTGCGCTGCAGCTCGGACGCCAGCTTGATGCGTTGCGCCTCGCCGCCCGACAGCTCGGTGGCCGGCTGGCCCAGGCGCAGGTAATCCAGGCCCACCTCGGCCAGCACTTCGAGGGAGCGCTCGACCAGCGCCTCGCCCTCGAAGAAGCGGATCGCCTCGCCCACCGTCATGCCCAGCACCTCGGCGATGTTCTTGCCGCGGTAGCGGACCTCGAGGGTCTTGGCGTTGTAGCGCGCGCCCTCGCAGGTCGGGCACGGCGCATACACGCTGGGCAGGAACAGCAGTTCGACCATCACGAAGCCCTCGCCCGCGCAGTGTTCGCAGCGCCCCTTGGCGACGTTGAACGAGAAGCGGCCGGCGTCGTAGCGGCGCTTCTTCGCATCGGGGGTGGCAGCGAACAGCTTGCGCACCTGGTCGAACAGGCCGGTATAGGTGGCCAGGTTGGAACGCGGGGTACGGCCGATCGGCTTCTGGTCGACCCGCACCATGCGCCGGATCCCCTCCATGCCGGCGACGATCCGGCCTTCGAGCGGTAGCGCCGTCTCCTGCTCCAGGCCGGGCTCGTCCGCATCAAGCGCCTCGGCTTCCGGCGCGCCCTGGCCGAGCGCGGCGCCGACCAGCTCCACCAGCACCTGGCTGACCAGGCTGGATTTGCCGGAGCCGGACACCCCGGTCACGGCAGTGAGCACGCCGAGCGGGAAGGCCGCATCGATCCCGTCCAGGTTATTGCGGCGCACGCCTTCCAGGCGCAGCCAGCCGCTCGGCTGGCGCGGCGGGCGCAGTTCGAGCGGCGCCTCGTCGAACAGGTAGCGCCGCGTCTGCGACGCTTCGACTTTTTTCAAACCGTCCGGCTTGCCGCTGTACAGCACCTGCCCGCCCTGCTCGCCCGCTTGCGGACCGACGTCGACGATCCAGTCGGCGCGCCGGATCACGTCGAGCGCATGCTCGACCACGAACAGCGAATTGCCGGCGCTTTTCAACTGGGCCAGGGCGTCGAGCAGGGCTTCGGTGTCGGCCGGATGCAGGCCGGCCGAGGGTTCGTCGAGCACGTAGACCACGCCGAACAGGTTCGAGCGCACCTGGGTCGCCAGGCGCAGGCGCTGCAGTTCGCCCGGCGACAGGGTCGGCGTGCTGCGCTCCAGCGCCAGGTAGCCCAGGCCCAGGTCGAGCAGCACGCGCAGGCGCGCGCACAGGTCCTGGGCGATGCGCTGGGTGACGATCATCTGTTCCGGGTGCTCCCTGGCACGGGTCTTGTCGGTGTTCGCGCTGCCGGCGGCATAGGGTGCCAAGAGATCGGCAAGCCGCGCCAGCGGCAGGCGCGACAGTTCCATGATGTCGATGCCGGCAAAGCTCACCGACAGCGCCTCCTGGCGCAGGCGCTTGCCGCGGCACAGCGGGCATTCGGTGCTCACCATGTAGCGCGCCACCCGCTTCTTCATCGACGCGCTTTCGGTATTCGCGAAGGTCTGCAGCACGTAGCGGCGCGCCCCGGCGAAGGTGCCCTGGTAGCTCGGCGTGTCCTTGCGCCGCAATGCCGCCCGCGTCTCCTTGGGCGTCAGGCCGGCATATACCGGCACGGTCGGGGTCTCGTCGGTGAACAGGATCCAGTCGCGGTCCTTCTTCGGCAAGTCGCGCCAGGGGGTGTCGACGTCGTAACCCATGGTGACCAGGATGTCGCGCAGGTTCTGGCCGTGCCAGGCCGGCGGCCAGGCCGCCACCGCGCGCTCGCGGATGGTGAGCGAGTCGTCCGGCACCAGCGACTGCTCGGTGACCTCATAGACCCGCCCCAGTCCCGAGCACTGCGGACAGGCGCCTTCCGGCGTGTTCGGCGAAAAGGATTCGGCATACAGCAGTTCCTGCCCCGGCGGATAGTCGCCGGCGCGCGAATACAGCATGCGCAGGGAATTCGACAGGGTGCTGACGCTGCCGACCGAGGAGCGCGCGGTGGGCGAGCCTCGCTGCTGCTGCAGGGCCACCGCCGGCGGCAGGCCGTCGATCTCGTCGACGTCCGGCACCGGCATCTGGTGGAACAGGCGGCGCGCATAGGGCGACACCGATTCCAGGTAGCGCCGCTGCGCTTCCGCATACAGGGTGCCGAAGGCCAGCGAGGACTTGCCGGAGCCGGACACCCCGGTGAACACGACGAGAGAACCGCGCGGGATGTCGACGTCGACGTTCTTCAGGTTGTGTTCGCGGGCGCCGCGCACCCGGACGTAGCCCACCCGGCTTTCGCCGGCGGCGGGTGACTGGTCGTGGTCCGCGTGCTTGTGTTGCGGCTGCTTGTTGCGCATGGCTTCCCCGGCATCGTGAGGTCGATACCCTATTTCATCCTATCGGCGGGAAACGGACCGTGCGCTTCCCAACAGTTCATTGCGCAAGAGACAAGAGCCGCGCACACAGCGGCGCGAGCTCGGCCGGCGCGGCATGGGTGGCCACCCTGCGGCAGGCGTCGGCCACATCTTTATTGTCAACAACTTCCGCCAGCCGCCGGGCCAGCCGTCCCGGGGTCAGACGGCTGGCGCGCAGGCTGGCGCCCACGCCCAGCCTGCCGACCCGCGCCGCGTTGTCGAACTGGTCGTGCGCCAGCGGCACCACCAGCTGGGGCGTGCCGGCGCGCAAGGCTTCGGCCGTGGTGCCGATGCCGCCATGGTGGACCAGCGCAGCCACGTGCGGCAGCAACGCGCGCAGCGGCACGTAGTCCTGCCACAGCACCGGCGTCGGCAGCTGGGCCGGCAGCTGCTCGCGGTGCGGGGTGAGCAGGATCGCGCGCCGGCCGCGCCGGGCGCAGGCATCCAGCGCGCAGCGGAAGTAATCGGCCGCCTGGCGGTTGCCGGTGCCGGGCGTGAACACCACCGGCCTGGCCCCCTCTTCCAGGAAACGCGCCACTTCCGGCGACAATTCGGCCTCGGGCGACGGGTCGTACAGTGGAAAACCGGTCCGCGCCAGGGGCTGCGGCCAGTCGGGCTGGGTCGGCGCGAACCAGTCCGGGAACAGGGTGATCGACAGGTCCGGCACCTTGACGATGAAGTCGATCAGGTCGGCCACCGGCGCCAGGCCGCTGTCCGCGCGCGCCGCGTTCACGCTTGGCAGCGCCACCGGATTGATCAGGGCCTCGCCCAGGCGCCGCCACAGCCGCCGGCGCAGGCCCAGCGGCACCCAGCGCGGCACGGGGTACGGTCCCAGCAGCAGCGGATCGTGCACGGTGGGCAGGTTCGAGGGCGCCAGGTAAGCCGCCGCCACTTTCAGGCCGGGACGGCGCGCGCGGCACAGGTCCGCTTCGGGCAGGGCCAGCGGATGGACCAGCAGCAGCACGCGTTCGCCTGGCGGCAGCGCGGCCACGAAGGCAGGCACTTGCGCCATCGCCGGGCGCGTCGCGTTCCAGACCACGGCCAGTCCGCGCGTCGGGTGCCACAGGTCGGGATGGTCGAGCACCGCTTCGTCGGCCGGCAGGCCGTGGAAAGCCAGCCCGGTCGGCGCCACGAAGGGCGCATGCTGCACGGGACCCAGCATGGTGACGCGCTGCCCGCTGTCGCGCAGCGCCAGCGCCACCCGCGTGAAGGGGAACAGGTCGCCGGCCGAGCCGATGGTGACGACGACGACGTGGAGCGCGGACATCGGCAGCGCGGCTCAGAAACTGAGCGTGCCTTCGATCGAATCGTCCAGCGTCTTGCCGAGCACCGCGCCGACCACCACCTTGGCCCCGGCCACGGCGTCGCCGTGTTTGTTGTCCCAGTAGTAGCCTCGGCGCGGAATGACCCGGATCACGGTGATGCGCGGGTCGTCTTCGCCTTCGGTGAACCAGGTCTTGAGCATGAAGTTCCACAGCTCCTTGATGCGCCGGCGGTCGGTCAGCACCTCGGCATGACCGTCCAGCTCCAGGAAGCCGGCATGGGCATTTTTCTGGAAGTAGAGCGTGACCGCCGGATCGGCAGCGATTTCGGCGTTCTTGTGGCTGTCGGCGGCGCTCAGGAACCAGAGTTGGCCGGCATCGTCCGCCTCGCGCACGCTCATCGGGCGCACGCCCCGGCTAGGCCCAAGGCCGCCCCGGGTGACGAAGAAGCAGCTGTCGGCGTCCTGCGCCAACTCCTTGAGGCGCTGCACGGCCTCCCGGCCGCTCAGGTCGAGACGGTTCTGTTCGGGCTGATTGCGGTTGATCGAGTCCATGGCGTCTTCCTTTCTGGCTTGGCGGATGGGGAGACTCTACCCGCGACCTGCCTGCCGGTATGTGGGCGGGCGTACACTCGCCGTCAAAACAGACCCGCGGCACGGGTCATTCCTGCGGCGTCCGCATCGACACGCTTACAGGAAGCGGTCCAGGATCTTGCGGCTGTGCTTGTCGATATGGAACATGTCGCGCACCAGGAAGTTGATGCCGTGGCTGTCCGACACCAGCAGCGAAGCCTCGCCGATGCGGCGGATGTCCTCGTCGACCTTGAGCACGAACTCGGTGTCGCCGCGGTCGGTCTTCACGTACCAGGTGCAGGGCGTGGCGAAGCTCGACACGTCACTGATGTGCAGGATCTCGGGGATGAATTCGCGGCCCTCGATCTCCTCCTGCACCAGATGACGGATCGGTTCCGGCAGGTCGGCCAGGTCGTCGATCCAGGCCACTTCCTTGCCGCCCTCGCGCACCATCGAGATGCCACGCATCGGCGCCTGGATCGGAAAAGCGCGCACCGGGATCACTCCGACGTGTTCCTCGCCGTCGGCGGTGGTCAGGACCAGCTTGCCGAAGCTGTCGCGGCGCAGTTGAAAAGTGCTGCTCATTTAGTCGTCCTTGTCGTCGGGATCCTGGTCCACGTTGCGCGCCTGCGCTTCGTAGAGGCGGTGATAGGCGCCTTCGCGCGCCATCAGTTCGTCGTGGCTGCCCTCTTCCACCACCACGCCGCGGTCCAGCACCACCAGGCGGTCGGCCCGGTGCAGCGTGGACAGGCGGTGCGCGATGGCGATGGTGGTGCGGCCCTGCACCAGGTTGTCGAGCGCCTTCTGGATTTCCTTCTCGGTTTCCGAGTCCACCGAGGAGGTGGCTTCGTCCAGGATCAGGATCGGCGGGTCGATCAGCAGCGCGCGCGCGATCGAGATGCGCTGGCGCTCGCCGCCCGACAGGCCCTGGCCGCGCTCGCCCACCATCGAGTCGTAGCCCTGCGGCAGGCGCAGGATGAACTCGTGGGCGTGCGCGGCGCGCGCCGCCGCGATGATCTCTTCGCGGGTGGCGCCCGGTTTGCCGTAGGCGATGTTCTCGGCAATCGTCCCGAAGAACAGGAAAGGCTCCTGCAGCACCAGGCCGATGTTGCGGCGGTAATCGGCCACCGCGAAGCTGCGGATGTCGGTGCCGTCGAGCAGGATCGCGCCTTCGGCCACGTCGTAGAAGCGGCAGATCAGGTTCACCAGCGTGCTCTTGCCCGAACCCGAATGGCCGACCAGGCCGACCATCTCGCCGGCCTTGATCCTCAGCGAAATGCCGCGGTTGACGGCGCGATTGCCGTAACGGAAACCGACTGCGCGCAGCTCGATGTTGCCGGCCACCTTGTCCACCTTCACCGGATTGACCGGGTCCGGCACGCTCGACACGTGGTCGAGGATGTCGAAGATGCGCTTGGCGGCCGAGGCCGACTTCTGGGTGACCGACACGATGCGGCTCATCGAATCGAGCTTGACGTAGAAGCGGCCGCTGTAGGCGATGAAGGCGGTCAGGGTGCCGACCGTGATGTCGCCCTGCGATACCTGCCAGATGCCGAAGCACCAGATCACCAGGAGGCCGATTTCGGTCAGCAGCGAGACGGTCGGCGAGAACAGCGACCAGACCTTGTTCAGCTTGTCGTTGACGGCCAGGTTGTGCTTGTTGGCTTCGCGGAAGCGGACGGCCTCGCGCTTTTCCTGGGCAAAGGCCTTCACCACGCGGATGCCCGGGATGGTGTCGGCCAGCACGTTGGTCACCTCGCCCCAGACGCGGTCGATCTTCTCGAAGCCGGTGCGCAGCTTGTCGCGCACCACGTGGATCATCCAGGCGATGAAGGGCAGCGGCACCAGGGTCACCAGCGCCAGCCACGGATTCATGCTGAACAGGATCACGCCCGTCATGATGATCAGGAGGACGTCCGACAGGAAGTCGAGCAGGTGCAGCGACAGGAACACGCTGATGCGGTCGGAGCCGCTGCCGATGCGCGACATCAGGTCGCCGGTGCGCTTGCCGCCGAAGTATTCGAGCGACAGGCGCAGCAGGTGTTCATAGGTGGTCGAGCGCAGGTCGGCGCTGATGCGCTCCGAGGCCAGCGCCAGCACGTAGGTCTTGCCCCAGCCCAGCGCCCAGGCCAGCAGCGCCGCCCCGAACAGGCCACCCATATATAAATAGACGAGCGTGGTGTCGATGGTCTGGCCGTTCTGGTATGGAATCAGGACATTGTCCATCAGCGGCTTGGTGAGATACGGCGGGATCATGTGCGCGCCGGTCGAGCCCACCATCAGCAGGAAACCGAGCAGCAGCTGGCCCTTGTAGGGCCGGGCGAAGCGCCACAGGCGGAACAGGGTCCAGGTCGACGGCGGCGTGTGCAGCACCTTGGCGCACACGGCGCACTCGGCGTCGTCGGCCTCGAGCGGCGCCTTGCAGCTCGGGCAGGTGTGCTGCTCCGGCGGGGTCACCGGCACGCCCGTCACATGGCTTTTCACCTGTTCGTTGAAATGGTCGACCACGCGGATCGCGCCCAGGTTCTGGCCCAGGGTAAAGCGCCAGGCCCCCAGCAGGCCCTCGGCATCGACCAGTTCCAGGTGGCCGACGCCGGCGTGGTCGTGATGGCGAAGAACCAGCCCGGGGCGGTAGGCCCAGTCGCGCCAGCCGTCTTCGCCCGCGGCCTTGGCCAGCAGGCGGCGGCTGGTGACCACCACCAGGCCCTTCTTGAAACGTAATTTCGCATCGAGGTCAACCTCGACGCCGGTCAAAACGTTTTCCCCTGGTGCAAGCTGTTTCGCAACGTCATTTTGCCAGTGTTCAGGCAGGCCATTGGCGGCAACCGCCAGGGACGACGGAATAGCAAGTTGTTGAGTTGTCATGTATTACGCCCGAGATCAGGCATGGGTTCTGGTGGGAGGTGCGAAATGCGGTCACAGGCGGCTTGGCACGGACGTGCCGGGGTGCCTGCTTGGTGAAACGCTCCACAAACAGGCATAACGTTTCTGCGTATTCTTTGGATGACAGGAAACAGTAAGTAGATGCGCGAATAGGCAGGAAAGGAAGCGGCCCGGTAAGCTTCGGGCCGGCAAGTATATAGGAATGTACCGTGGATGTGCGCTGCGAACAGCCGCCTTCCGGTACCGTAGCAACAGGCAGGTAACCAAAGGTAAAGATCGGCGGCGCGCAGGAAGCCCGCGGCCGGCAAAGACATTTTTTCATGAACAAGAAGAACGACATCAAGTTCCTCCGCGTGAACCACCTGCGCGGCCCGAACATCTGGACCTACCGACCGGTGATCGAGGCCTGGCTCGACATCGGGGAGCTCGAAGACTTCCCATCCAACACCTTGCCCGGCTTCACCGAACGCCTGTGCGCCTGGCTGCCCGGCCTGGTCGAACACCATTGCGGCGTCGGCCACCATGGCGGCTTCATTGAACGCCTGCGCGACGGCACCTGGGCCGGCCACATCCTCGAGCACGTCGTGCTCGAGCTGCAGAACCTGGCCGGGATGAAGACCGGTTTCGGCAAGACCCGCTCGACCGGCCAGCGCGGCGTGTACAAGATGGCCTTCCGCACCCGCGACGAGATCGTCGGCCGCGCGGCGCTGGAGGCCGGCCACGCACTCATGATGGCGGCCATCAACGACACCCCTTTCGACATGGCCACCTCCGTGCAGCGCCTGACCGAACTGGTGGACCGCTGGTGCCTGGGCCCGTCGACCGCGCACATCGTCGACGCCGCCACCGAGCGCCGCATTCCCTCGATCCGCCTCACCGAGGGCAACCTGGTGCAGCTCGGCCACGGCGCGGCGCAGCGCCGCATCTGGACCGCCGAGACCGACCGCACCAGCGCCATCGGCGAAGGCATCGCCAGCGACAAGGACCTGACCAAGACCCTGCTCGCTTCCTGCGGCGTGCCGGTGCCGGAAGGCGCCCTGGTGCGCAGCGCCGAAGAAGCCTGGGAAGAGGCGCAGGACATCGGCCTGCCGGTCGTGGTCAAGCCGGTCGACGGCAACCACGGACGCGGCGTGACCCTGAACCTGATGACCGAAGCCGATGTCATCGCCGCCTACGCCATCGCCGCGGAAGCCGGCGACAGCAGCGCCGTGCTGGTCGAGCGTTTCATCCCCGGCAACGAGCACCGTCTGCTGGTGGTCGGCCGCGAGGTGGTGGCCGCCGCCAAGGGCGAGTCGCTGTGGGTGACCGGCGACGGCAGGCAGAACGTGGTCGAACTGTGCGACAGCCAGATCAACACCGACCCGCGCCGCGGCGAGAGCGAGGAACACCCGCTCGGCCTGGTCAAGCCGCACGACAGCGAGATCATGCTGGACCTGAAGCGCCAGGGCCTGACGCCCGACTCCGTGCCGCCGGCCGGCCAGAAGGTGCTGATCCAGGTGAACGGCAACGTCGCCGACGACGTCACCGACCAGGTCCACCCCTCGGTCGCGCACGCGGCCGCCCTGGCCGCCCGCATCGTCGGCCTGGATGTGGCCGGCATCGACCTGGTGGTCGAGGACATCTCGCGCCCGCTCGAAGAACAGCGCGGCGCCATCATCGAAGTCAATTCGAGCCCGGGCCTGCTGGCCCACATCAAGCCGGCCGCTGGCCGGCCGCGCAACGTCGGCAAGGCGATCATCGAGCACCTGTTCGCGGACGGCGAGACCGGCCGCATCCCAGTGGTCGGCGTCACCGGCACGCTCGGCACCAGCCTGATCGCGCGCCTGGTGGGCTGCCTGGTGCACATCACCGGCAAGCACGTCGGCGTGGCCAACGGCGAAGGCCTGTACCTGGACGCGCGCCAGGTCTCCAGCCGCGACGCCACCGGCTTCGAGGCCGGCCAGCGCCTCCTGATCAACCGCACCGTGCAGACCGCCGTGTTCGAATCGAACGCACGCACCATCCTGTCCGAGGGCCTGCCCTACGACCGCTGCCTGGTCGGCATCGTCACCGACATGGAAGGCCTGGACGAGCTCGCCGAGTTCCACATCCATGACCAGGACGCACTGCGCAACGTGATCCGCAGCCAGGTCGACGTGATCCTGCCGGAAGGCGCGGCCGTGCTGAACGCCGCCAACGAACAGGTCGCGGCCCTGGCCGAACTGTCCGACGGCCGCGTGATCTTCTATGCGCTCGACGAGCACAACCCGACCATGGCGGCGCACCGTGCGGCCGGCGAACGGGTCGTGTTCGTGCGTGACCGGCGCATCGTGTTGGCCGAAGGCGGCGACGAAACCGCGCTGCTGGAGCTTGCAAAGATCCCGCCGGCCACCGTGAAGCATCCGGACAGCGTGCTGGCCGCGGTGGCGGCGGCCTGGGCGCTGGGCGTGCCCGCGGACCTGATCTGCGGCGGCCTGCGCGCCTTCGACGCCACCCCGAAGAAGACGACCAACTAAATAAGAACGGCCCGGCCGGTGCCGGGACCTGCGCTGCGCACCGGCCCTCATGGCGCGGTGCCGCGCCCGAAAGGACTGAAGGTTTATGGAAGTATCTCGCGTACGGGCCCTGCGTGGCCCCAACCTGTGGAGCCACCACACCTCGGTGGAGGCGATCGTCGCCTGCACCCTTGAAGAAGAATCGATCGGACAGCTCGCCGGCTTCGAGACGCGGCTGCGCGCGCGCTTCCCGCAGGTGGGCGAACTGCAGCCCTACGGCCATGAGGACACGGTGCCGCTGGCCCAGGTGCTCGAGCGCGTGGCGCTGGCGCTGCAGGCCGAAGCCGGCTGCCCGGTCACCTTCAGCCGCACCACCGCCACCGTCGAACGCGGCATCTACCAGGTGGTGGTCGAATACAGCGAAGAAGACGTGGGCCGCCTGGCGCTGGAACTGGCCCAGGAACTGGTCGACGCGGCCCGTCACGACACCGCCTTCGACCTGGCGGGCGCGCTGGCCCGCCTGCGCGAACTCGACGAAGACGTGCGCCTGGGCCCCTCCACCGGCGCCATCGTGCAGGCTGCAGTGGCCCGCAACATCCCGTTCCGCCGCCTGACCGAGGGCAGCCTGGTCCAGTTCGGCTGGGGCAGCCGCCAGCGCCGCATCCAGGCCGCCGAGATCGACGCCACCGGCGCCATTGCCGAGACCATCGCCCAGGACAAGGAACTGACCAAGAAGCTGCTCGACGCCGCCGGCGTGCCGGTGCCGATGGGCCGCAGCGTGAGCGACCCCGAAGACGCCTGGGCCGCCGCCCAGGAAATCGGCCTGCCGGTCGTGATCAAGCCGAAGGATGGCAACCAGGGCAAGGGCGTGACCGTCAATGTCACGACGAAAGAACAGCTGACCGCGGGCTTTCACGCCGCCTCGGAATTCCGCGACGACATCCTGGTGGAGCGCTACCTGCCGGGCCACGACTACCGCGTGCTGGTCATCGGCGACAAGATGGTGGCTTGCGCCCGCCGCGATCCGCCGCAGGTGGTGGGCGACGGCGTGCACAGCGTGCGCGAACTGGTCGAACAGGTCAACAAGGATCCGCGCCGCGGCGACGGCCACGCCACCTCGCTGACCAAGATCCGCTTCGACGACATCGCCCTGGCCACGCTCGCCAAGCACGGCATGCATGCCGATTCGGTACCCGACAAGGGCCAGCGCGTGGTGCTGCGCAATAACGCCAACCTGTCCACCGGCGGCAGCGCCACCGACGTCACCGACGACGTCCATCCGGACGTCGCCGAGCGCTGCATCGCCGCCGCCCACATGGTCGGCCTGGACATCTGCGGCGTCGACCTGGTGTGCGACAGCGTGCTCAAACCCATCGAGGAACAGAACGGCGGCATCGTCGAAGTCAACGCCGCCCCGGGCCTGCGCATGCACCTGTCGCCCTCGTTCGGCAAGCCCCGTCCGATCGGCGAAGCCATCATGGACACCCTGTTCGCGCACGGCGACGACGGCCGCATCCCGGTGGTGGCCGTGACCGGCACCAACGGCAAGACCACCACCGTGCGCCTGATCGCGCACCTGCTCACCGCGTCCGGCCTGCGCACCGGCATGACCAACACCGACGGCGTCTACATCGAAGGCCGCCGCATCGACAGCGGCGACTGCTCGGGCCCGCGCAGCGCGCGCAACGTGCTGCTGCACCCGGACGTCGACGCCGCCGTATTCGAGACCGCACGCGGCGGCCTGTTGCGCGAAGGCCTGGCCTTCGATCGCTGCAAGGTGGCGGTGGTGACCAACATCGGCGCCGGCGACCACCTCGGCCTGAACTACATCACCACGCTGGAAGACCTGGCGGTGCTCAAGCGCGTGATCGTCCAGAACGTGGCCGATGGCGGCATGGCCGTGCTGAACGCGGCCGACCCGACCGTGGCCGCGATGGCCGAGGTCACCCGCGGCGAGGTCACCTTCTTCGCGCTCGACGTCGGCAACCCGGTCATGGCCATGCACCGCGCCCAGGGCCGCCGCGTGGTCTTCGTGGAAGACGGCCACCTGGTCGCCGCCGAGGGCAGGTTCGAGCAGCGCATTCCGCTGGCCGAGGTGCCGATTACCCGCAACGGCACGGTCGGCTTCCAGGTCGAGAACGTGATGGCCTCGGTGGCCGCCGCCTGGGGCGTGGGCGTCGACTGGGACAAGATCCGCGTCGGCCTGACGACCTTCGTCGGCGAAAGCGACAACGCGCCGGGCCGCTTCAACGTGTTCGACTACCGCGGCGCCACCGTGATTGCCGACTACGGCCACAACCCGGACGCGATCGCCGCCCTGGTCAATGCCGTGGAAGGCATGCCGGGCAAGCGCCGCTCGGTGGTGATCAGCGGCGCCGGCGACCGCCGCGACCAGGACATCACCCAGCAGACCGAAATCCTCGGCAAGGCCTTCGATGAGGTGCTGCTGTACCAGGACCAGTGCCAGCGCGGCCGCGCCGACGGCGAAGTGATCGCGCTGCTGCGCAAAGGCCTCGATGGCGCCACCCGCACCAGCCACGTCGAGGAGATCAACGGCGAATTCGTCGCCATCGACCGCGCACTGTCGCGCCTGGACACCGGCGACCTGTGCCTGATCCTGATCGACCAGGTGGACGAGGCCCTGGCGCACATCGCGCAACGCGTCGCCGAAGGCTGATGCCTGGCTCATCGACATCCCATGTGCCGGCGCTGCCGGCCATGGGGCCTGTCACGCTGCTGCGGGCGCTGCTGAAGTTTCCAAAGCGGCGTGCGCAGCGCCCCCTTCTTTCGGCACTGCCGGAACTCGTCACCGAATATCGCCTCGACCGCTTGCCGCTGGACGACATCGCGCGTTATCGCGCGGCCTTCGGATTCAAGGATGCGCACATCCCGCTGACCTGGTGGTATCTGCCGGCCCAGCGCGCCCACCTGGCAACCATGCTCGACCCGCGCTTCCCGTACCGCATCGCGGGACTCGTGCACATGGAGAACACGCTCGAGGCGCACGGCCCCGCAGCGCCCGATCAGCCGCTGCTGCTGCGCACCGTGCTGCGCCTGCCGCCCCCCTCTTCCAGCGGCGCCCTGCGCTGTGTGCTCGAGACCAGCGGCAGTGCGGATGGCAAGTTGGTGTTCGCCTGCGCCAGTACTTACCTGATCCGACGCGGTGAACGTGGCGGGGCGAAGCAGGCGGACGCCGCTCCGGAATTTCCCGGGGCGCCGCTGGCGCAATGGACGCTGGACGCTGCTGCGGGGCGACGCTATGCCCGCCTGTCGGGCGACTGGAATCCTATCCACTTGTACCGCTGGAGCGCCAGGCTGATGGGCATGCGGGCGCCGATCATCCATGGGATGCATTCGCTGGCCAAGGCCTGCGCTGCACTCGAACGCGACAACGGGCGCCGAACCGCACGCATCGATTGCCGCTTCCGCGCCCCCATTACCCTGGGCCGCGCCGTGACCCTGCGCATGGCGCCGGCGTCGACAGGATTCGTATTGGAAGCCGCAGGCAAACCAGCCGTGACAGGAACCTGGACGCCGGTGTGAGGACGTCCTCATGGACAGGCGGGCCGTTCAGGAAACAGCAAGATCGCAAGCTCTCGTCTACACTAGTGCCCTACCCTTCAGGAGTTGCCATGAGAACGACACCGATCGCCCTACCCCTCCTTGCGTTCGCCCTCGTCCACGCATCGGATGCGTCCGCACAACAGGTCAACATCAAGCCGGGACTGTGGGTTGTGGACATGCGCTTGCCAGGCCAGGCGAACGGCAATGCGATGGCAGGCTACGTCGAGCAGATGAAAGCCCAGATGGCCTCGATGCCTCCCGAGCAGCGCAAGAAGATCGCGTCGGCGCTGGCCCAACTCGAGACGCACGGTACGGAATTCACGGATGACGGCTTGCGCACCAAGCAATGCATTACCAAGGAAAACCTCGCCGATTTCAACTTTCTCGGCAAGCGGGGAATGGAATCCTGTACGCAGAAGCGCTCTCCTGCGCCTGGCGGGATGAAAGTGAGCATGCAGTGCACGCGCCCGCAGATGAACATCGATGCCAGCTTGAAGTACCAGAGCGACAAGGCCTACACCTTCGAGTCGATCGCCACCCTTCCAGGTCCTGACGGCAAACCGATGACCCAGAAAACCAGCGGCTCCGGCAAATGGCTGAGCAGCGACTGCGGCCAGGTCAAGCCCCCGTCCGTCAACGAATGAACAGGCAGCGTCGTGAGGCAAGGCCTGGCGCCGAAGACTGCCCGCGCCAGGTCCGGATGGCGTATCGTCCCCTGCAGTGTTCGATTCGCTTGCTCCCATGAGAAATTGCCTGACTTTTTCCTCAGGCTTCGCTGATCGGATCACGCGCAATGCGGCTGGCAGGATTGCCCATTTTGCAGCGCCGAGGCGCCCGAACGCGGTAGAATGACGAGCCTTGGCTCAGCCCCCGCCTGCCGTACCGAATCACTAGACATGAACGCTCCCAACGAAATCAACGCCGCCGCCCTCAAGACCAGTCCGGCGGAAAAAGTCACCCCCATGATGCAGCAATACCTGCGCATCAAGGCCGATTACCCCACCATGCTGGTGTTCTACCGCATGGGCGATTTCTACGAGTTGTTCCATGACGACGCCGAAAAGGCGGCGCGCATCCTCGGCATCACGCTGACGGCGCGCGGCAGCTCCAACGGCCAGCCGATCAAGATGTGCGGTGTGCCCTTCCACTCGCTGGACGGCTACCTGGCCAAGCTGGTGAAAATCGGCGAATCCTGCGCGATCTGCGAGCAGATCGGCGACCCGGCCTTGTCCAAAGGTCCGGTCGAGCGCAAGGTGGTGCGCGTGGTGACGCCGGGCACCCTGACCGACAGCGACCTGCTGCCCGAGAAAGCCGACCGTCCGCTGCTGGCCATGTGCATGCTCTCCCAGCGCAAGACGGTCACCGTCGGCCTGGCCTGGCTGTCGCTGGCCAGCGGCGTGCTGCGCCTGATGGAATTCGCGGGCGAGCAGCGCGCGGTCGAAGCGCGCCTGGCGCACGAACTCGAACGCATTGCCCCGGCCGAGATCCTGCGCGCCGACTGCGCCGACCTGTTCGAGTGCGAGCCGGCGGCGCACACCAACCGCGTGCCGGAATGGCACTTCGACGTCCTCAAGGGCCACCAGGCGCTGCTCGACCAGCTGGGCGTGGCCACCCTTACCGGCTTCGGCGCCGACGGACTGGGCGCCGCTTTCGGCGCGGCCGGCGCGCTGCTGCGCTATGCGCAATCGACCCAGGGCCGCGGCCTGCAGCACGTCAAGAGCCTGGCCTGCGAGCTCGAGAACGAATACATCGGCCTGGATGCTGCAACGCGCCGCAACCTGGAACTGACCGAGACCATCCGCGGCCAGGAAGCGCCCACCCTGTTCTCGCTGCTGGACGGCTGCCGCACCGCGATGGGCTCGCGCATGCTGCGCCACTGGCTGCACCACGCACGGCGCAACCAGCGGGTGGCGCGCTCGCGCCACGAGGCGATCGCCGCGCTGGCGCAGCTTGATGCCACCCATGGTCTCTCCGCCACCCTGGCGAACGTGCCCGACATCGAACGTATCACCACCCGCATCGCCCTGCTGTCGGCGCGCCCGCGCGACCTGTCCTGCCTGCGCGACGGCCTCAAAACATTGCCGGCGCTGCGCGAGCAGGTGGCGCGCTGCTTCGTCGCGGGTGACACCAGCCTGCTGCGCGAGATCCACGACCTGCTGGCTCCGCCCGAGTCCTGCATCGACCTGCTCAGCCGCGCGATCATGGAAGAGCCGAGCGTGATGGTGCGCGACGGCGGCGTGTTCGCGCGCGGCTTCGACGCCGAACTGGACGAACTGCGCGCGCTCTCCGAGAACGCCGGCCAGTTCCTGGTCGACCTGGAAGCGCGCGAGCGCGCCCGCACCGGCATCGCCAACCTGCGCGTCGAGTACAACCGTGTGCACGGCTTCTACATCGAAGTCACCAACGGCCAGGCCGACAAGGTGCCCGAAGACTACCGCCGCCGCCAGACCCTGAAGAACTGCGAGCGCTACATCACGCCGGAACTGAAAGCCTTCGAGGACAAGGCGCTGTCGGCCCAGGACCGCGCGCTGGCGCGCGAGAAGATGCTGTACGACCAGCTGCTGGGCGACCTGGCGCCCTTCATCGGCTGCCTGCAGTCGATCGCCGGCGGCCTGGCCCAGCTCGACACCCTGGTGGCCCTCACCAGCCACGCGGTGCGCAACAACTGGTGCGCGCCGCAGTTGGTGGACGAGCCCTGCCTGAACATCGTCGAAGGCCGCCACCCGGTGGTGGAAAACCAGATCGAGCGCTTCATCGCCAACGACTGCCGCCTGGCGGACGAGCGCCGCATGCTCCTGATCACCGGCCCGAACATGGGCGGTAAGTCGACCTTCATGCGCCAGGTGGCCTTGATCACGCTGCTGGCCTACGTGGGCAGCTACGTGCCGGCTACCCAAGCGGTCATCGGTCCGATCGACCGCATCTTCACCCGCATCGGCGCCAGCGACGACCTGGCCAACGGCCGCTCGACCTTCATGGTCGAGATGACCGAATCGGCGGCCATCCTCAACGGCGCCACCGAACAGTCGCTGGTGCTGATGGACGAAGTGGGCCGCGGCACCTCGACCTTCGATGGTCTGGCGCTGGCCTGGGCCATCGCGCGCCACCTGATCGAGACCAGCCGCAGCTTCACGCTGTTCGCGACCCACTACTTCGAACTCACCCAGCTGCCGGAGACCCACCCGAGCGCGGTGAACGTGCACCTGTCGGCGGTCGAGCACAAGGACAGCATCGTGTTCCTGCACGCGGTGCAGGACGGCCCCGCCTCGCAGAGCTACGGCTTGCAGGTGGCGCAGCTGGCGGGCGTGCCGCCGGCCGTGATCCGCGCCGCGCGCAAGCACCTGGCGCGGCTGGAGTCGCAGGCGCTCGACACCACGCCCCAGCTCGACCTGTTCGCGGCGCCCTGCGAGGACATCGACGATGCCCCGTCCGCATCCGCACCGGCTGCGGACACAGGCGCGCACGACGCCGTGCAGAGCGAACTGCAACACGCCCTGGCCGCGATCGACCCGGACGCCTTGAGCCCGCGCGAAGCGCTCGAACGGCTCTACGAGCTGAAGCGGCTCGTGGCCTGATGCCGGCGCGCCGTCCCCTCCTTCTTGCAGTGCTGCTGGCGGCCGCCCTGATCGCGGCCCCGGGCAGCGCGCGCGACAAGAAGAAGGAGAAGGACAAGGCGATCGATCCGAATGCGCACAGCTTCGCCATCGTGGGCCATCGCGCCGCGGAGGGCGGCGAGACGGCGCTCAAGGAGGTGCTGCAGGACGCCAGGGACGAGGAACTCGCTTTCCTGGTCGTTACCGGCATCAAGGGCGAGAAGGAAGCCTGCGGCGACCGCCTCTACCAGAAGCGCCGCGAACTCTTCGACAAGGCCAGGCGCCCGGTCCTGCTGTCGCTCACGGGGGATGACTGGACCGGCTGCCGCAACTCGGCCGGCCGCACCAGCGCGATCGAACGCCTGAACCGCCTGCGCGAACTGTTCTATGGCGAACCCGAATCGCTCGGCAAGGCCAGGCTCCCGGTGACGCGCCTGTCGAGCAGCCCGCGCTTTCGCAGCTATGCCGAGAACGCCCACTGGCAGGTCGGCAAGGTGCTGTACGCCACCATCAACCTGCCGGCCAACAACAACCACTACCTGGCGGCGGCGGGACGCAACAGCGAATACGAAGACCGGGCGGTGGCCAACCGCTTCTGGCTCAATCGCCTGTTCGCGATCGCCCGGCAGGACAAGGTGGATGCGGTGGTGCTGTTTGCGGAAGGGAACATGCAGCCGCTGCTGCAACCGGCGAACGGCCTGCGCGCGCTGCTGCAGCGCACGCCCACGGGTCACGACGGGTTCGCCGACACGCGCCGCCAGGTGCAGACCCAGGCGGCGAAGTTCAAGGGGCAGGTGCTGGTGATCGACAGCGCCGGACTGCCGAAGGATGCGCGGCCGGCCATCGCCTGGCGCGGCAACCTGGGGCACTTGTCCGTCGGGGCGCACATGGTGGAAGTGCTGGTGGCGGGCAAGGGAGAGAATGTGTTCAGCCTGGGTGAGACTGTGCGCTGAAGGTCCGCGCCAAGGGCTGTGCAAGAAAGATTGAATGCCGGCTGTCGCAGGGATGACGACGCAACGGCTGACCCGGCGAATCCGCTCAGCGGATCAGCCGTCGTCCCGGCCTGGGCCGGGACCCAGGGTGCAGGCCTGCAGCGTGACACAGAACGCTGCAGGCGCGCAGCAGCATTACAGCGGCTTGCTACGGAAGTGATCGCCCTCGTCGCTGTCTTCCATCTCTTCGTGGTGGTGACCATGCGCGCCATGCACGTGGCCGTGGGCGATTTCTTCCGGAGTGGCTTCGCGCACGTCGATCACCGACAGGTCGAAGCGCAGCGCCATGCCGGCCAGCGGGTGGTTGCCGTCCAGGACCACCTTGTCGTCCGCGATATCGGTCACGGTGAAGATGGTCGGCTCGTCGTCGACGCCTTCGGCCACGCCTTCGAACTGCATGCCGACTTCGAGCGGCTCGGGCAGGCGCTTGCGGTCTTCGACCTTCACCAGTTCAGGATCGTAGTCGCCGAAGGCATCTTCCGGCTCGACCTGGATCGTCGACGAGTAGCCGGCTTCCTTGCCGTCGAGCTCTTCTTCGATCTTCGGCAGGGTGTTTTCGTAGCCGCCGTGCAGGTACACCATCGGCTGGGAGCCCTCTTCGATCAGGTTGTTCTGGGCGTCCGACAGCTTGTAGTTGACCGACACGACCGTATTCTTGGCAATCTTCATCGCAGATCCTTTCGTTGTAAGCCCCGGATTATACCTCTTGGCCAGTCGCGACCCTTGTCGGGCTGGCACATTTTCGGTTGCTTATGTGGGTTGATATAATGGCGCATGAAAAAATTACAGCTTCTCGGGAATATTACTCCCGCCCAGTTCCTGCGCGATTACTGGCACAAGAAACCGCTGCTGATCCGCCAGGCCATCCCGGGCTTCAAGCCCCTGCTCAAGTTCGAGAAGCTGGCCGAGCTCGCACGCGAGAACCACGTCGAATCGCGCCTCGTTTCCCTGCGCAACGGCCAGTGGGACATGCAGCACGGCCCGCTCGCCGAACTGCCGGCGCGCAGCGAACGCGAATGGACCATGCTGGTCCAGGGCGTCAACCTGCTTGACGAGCGCGCCGACGAACTGCTGCGCCAGTTCCGCTTCGTGCCGGACGCCAGGCTCGACGACCTGATGGTGAGTTTCGCCACCGACGGCGGCGGCGTCGGTCCGCACTTCGATTCCTATGACGTGTTCCTGCTGCAGGCCCAGGGCAAGCGCCGCTGGCGCATCAGCGCCCAGCAGGACCTCGACCTGATCGAAGGCCTGCCGCTGAAGATCCTCGCCAACTTCGAAGCCGAAGAAGAATTCGTGCTGGAACCGGGCGACATGCTCTACCTGCCGCCGCACTATGCCCACGACGGCGTGGCCGAAGGCGAATGCATGACCTATTCGATCGGCTTCCGTTCCCCGTCGTTCCAGGAACTGGGCGAAGCCTTCCTGCAGTTCATGGCCGATTCCATCGACCTGCCCGGCCGCTACGCCGACCCGGACCTGCAGCAGCCGAAGAACCCGGCCGAGATCCCGCGCGAGATGCTCTCCACCGTCACCGAAGAACTGAACAAGGTGCGCTGGGACGAGGAAGACGTGACCATCTTCCTGGGCGAGTACCTGTCCGAGCCCAAGCACAACGTGTTCTTCACCGGCCCGGCCAAGCCGCTGACGGTCGGCCGCTTCATGGAGACGGCAGCGAAGAAGGGTATCAAGCTGTCGAGCAAGACCTTGATGCTCTACCGCGGCAAGAATGTGTTCATCAACGGCGAGTCCTTCGCCGTCGGCCGCGCCGACAAGGCGGTGCTGGACGTGCTGGCCAACGAGCGCCGCATCGGCGGCGAACTGCTGGCCAGCGCCACCGACGACGTACTCGAGGCGCTGTACACCTGGTACCAGGACGGCTGGGTCGAACTGGGCTGATCGACCGGCGGCGGGAGGAGCGATGCAGGAGCCGATTGTCACGCGTTTCGACACCCGCCTCGCGTTCGAGGCGCAGGTGCGCGCCTGCCTGGCCGCCGCCCGCAGCCGGCTCGACCTGTTCGATCCGGACTTCGCGGTGTTCCCGCTGGGCGCGAGCGACGTCGAAGCGGCGCTGCGCGCCTTCCTCGGGCGCGGCGGGGTGCTGCGCCTGGCCATGCATACGCCGGCCCATATCGAGCGCCACTACCCGCGCCTGCTGCGCCTGCTGCGCGACTACAGCCACGGCGCCGAATGCCGCGCCACGCCCAAGGGGCTGCGCCAGCTCACCGATTCATTCTGCATCGCGGACGACCTGCATGTGGTCCGCCGTTTTCATAGCGACCACATGCGTGGCGAGGCGGCTTTCGCGACGCCCGGCGCCGTCGACCTGCCGCGCCACCGCTTCGATGCAATCTGGGAAGAGTCGATTCTCACTTTGTCGTCAACCAGAACAGGCTTGTGAGCGTTATAGGGAAGCCAAGCGCGAGCGTGTTGTGCCTTCGGTTGCAACTTGTAACAAACTAAATTTTGTTAACTCGCAAATTACTTTCGCTACAGCATGAGTTCGCTATTGCGATTCAGTAAATTTGGCTATAATATCAGGTCAGGAAGGTTCCGTTGCCTATCTGGCAGTATTGCTTTTAATGAAGCACGAGAATTCCTCTGAGCAATAATTACCGGTAATTATTATTCAAACTAGCAGTACTTACTTTTGAAATATTAAGGAAAATCATGAAAAAATCCCTGCTGATCGTTTCCCTGATGGCTGTTGCTCTGGCTGCTTGCAGCAAGAAAGAAGAAGCTGCTCCGGTCGCTCCGGCTGCTGTTGAAGCACCTGCTGCTACCACCGACGCAGCCGCTACCCCGGCCGCTACCGACGCAACCGTCGCTGCTCCGGCTGCTGACGCTGCTGCTGCCGCTTCGGCTGCTGCTTCGACCGCTGCTGACGCAGCTGCTGCTGCTTCGACCGCTGCTTCGCAAGCTGCTGACGCTGCTGCAACCAAGTAATCAGCACGTTCTGATTCAAAACCGGCCTGCGGGCCGGTTTTTTTTCGCCTGTACGATTGGGCCTTCTCGGCCAGCCAGCCAGATTCGAGCGCGCCTGCGCCCGGATAAGGTCCCAAAGCTGCGGGATGGCATAAAAAAAACCGGCCTTGCAAGGCCGGTTTTTCGATCGAACCCGGAACCGCTATTACTTCAGCTCGTCCGTCAGCAACTTCAGGATCTTCGCGCCGGTGTCGCCGGTCTCCAGCTTGCCGTCGTTGGTCTGCACGCTCACCTGGCTGGTCGAGGCGCCCTGCTCGGCCTTGACGATCACGCGGTAACGCTGCGCTTCCTTGGCCTTGTCTTCCGCGCTGCCGAAGGTGAACAGCTTCTTGAAGAAGCCTTCCTTGTTGGCCGCGTCCGGATCGACATAACGCACGAAGTAGACGCCCTGTACGCGGTCGCGGTCTTCCACGGTGAAGCCGACGCGATCGAGCGCCAGGCCGACGCGGCGCCATGCACGGTCGAAGCCTTCGTTCAGTTCGATGGCGCTGCCGACCAGCTTGGCCTGCTGCGGCGCCACCGGCGCGTTCGCGACCGTGGTCTCGGCCTGCTTGGTTTCCTTGATGCCGGTCAGCTGGGCAACCAGACGGCCCAGGAATTGCGCTTCCAGGCCCGGATCGTTCGGACGCACGGTCCAGATCGTGGTTTCCTTCTGGGCGCCCTGCAGCACTTCTTCGGCGCCGCGGTGGCTGATGTAGATCTCGGTCGAGCCGTCCGGCAGGCGCTCGAGGCGGGTGCGGAACTTGTCGCGCTCGCCGGTCGAGTAGGCGCGGTCGAACACCTTGCCCAGTGCGCCGCGGATGAAGTCTTGCGGGATCTTGGAACGGTTCTCGACCCAGTTGGTTTCCATGGTGCCGGTAGTGGCCGACTCGGTCTCGATGGCGAAGCCCTGGTTTTCCCAGAACTGGCGCAGCTGCGGCCACAGTTGTTCCGGGGTCTGCTTGACCACCAGCCAGCGCTGGTCGCCGTTGCGCTGGATGCTGACGGCGTCGGTCGAGACAGGGCCGATCGGCTGCATCGCGCCGCCGCCCATCGGCACGCCCGCACCCTGCGCGCCCATCTGTTGCTGCTGGAAGCCGGAGGCGGTCGCCACGCCCTTGCCGTCAGGGATGGCGTAGCGGTTGTCGCGCTGCAGCGCAGTCAGGTCCGGCGGAACTTCGAGGTTGGCGGCCTTCTTGGCGCCGCGGTAGTCGACCTTGTCCGATTCGAAGATGGTGGTGCAGCCTGCGAGGCTCAGCGCGATCGCGGTGAGCGTCAGCACGCGCGCGGCGGCAGGAGTCGTAATGGTGCGGTTAGTCATGGCTTTCGATATCAGGTACTGGGAACCGGAACCCTTGCGGGTTCAGGCAGTGAGAAGGCCCGCCTGGGCCAGTGCGCCACGCACGGTATCGTGGAACGAAGAAGACATCGGCGCCAGCGGCAGGCGCAGACCGGACGGGATCTTGCCCATCTCGGCCAGGGCCCACTTCACCGGCACCGGGTTCGGCTCGACGAACAGCTTGGCGTGCAGGTCGAGCACGCGGTTGTTGATCTCGACCGCGCGCGCCACGTCGCCGGCCATGGCGGCGACGCACAGTTCGTGCATCGCGCGCGGGGCGACGTTGGCGGTGACCGAGATATTGCCGGCAGCGCCGCAGAACATCAGGGCCATCGCGGTCGGGTCGTCGCCCGAGTACACGGCGAAGGATTTGTCGACCATGCGCAGCAGTTCGATGCCGCGGCCGATGTTGCCGGTGGCGTCCTTGATGCCGACGATGTTGTCGATCGGCGCCAGGCGCGCGACGGTCTCGTTGCTCATGTCGGCAACCGTGCGGCCCGGCACGTTGTACAGGATCACCGGCAGGTCGACCGCTTCCGCGATGGCCTTGAAGTGGCGGTACATGCCTTCCTGGGTCGGACGGTTGTAGTACGGGACCACCTGCAGCGTGGCGTCGGCGCCGACGTCTTTGGCGTGCTGGGTCAGTGCGATGGCCTCGACGGTGGAGTTGCCGCCGGCGCCGGCGATCACCGGGATACGGCCGGCGGTGTGGTCCACCGCGATCTTGATCAGTTCGGCGTGCTCCTCGGGGGAGACGGTGGCCGATTCGCCGGTGGTGCCGACGATGACGATGCCGTCGGTGCCTTCCGCGATGTGCCAGTCGATCAGCTTGCGCAACGAGTCGCGGTCAAGACTGCCGTCCTCGAACATCGGGGTGACGATTGCTACGATGCTGCCCTTAATCATATGCGTTGGCCGTGCCGGAAAGTAAATAAAAGTCTGATTGTAGCGGATCGTCCGCTTCTATGGTTCATTCGTAAGCACATTATGGTCGAGCCGGGCCTCGGTTTTGGCAAAGGCCGGGCCGGCCGCGCACAGGCGCTGCACCTGGGCTGGATGCGGACGCTCCACGTGGCCGTCCTCGTAGGCCAGCACCTGCAGCGCGCCCTGCTGCGCCAGGCCGAGCAATTCTCCGGGCGCCAGCAGGAAATCCGGGTTCGAGGGCTTGCCGTAGAGCTGGTTCCCTTGGGCAAACGTCTCGTAAATCAGGATGCCGTCCGGGCGCAGGCTGGCCATCAGTTGCGGGAACAGCGGACGGTACAGGTAATTGGTGACGACGATCAGCGCGAAACGGCCCGCTTCGAAGGGCCAGGCCGCATCCTCGGTTTCCAGGTCGTGCACGAGGATGCTGACGTTCGGACCGGCGAGCGGATCCAGCAGTTCCGGATTGCGGTCCAGCGCGGTGACCCGCATGCCCTGCGCCGCCAGCAGGCGCGTGTGGCGGCCGCTGCCGCAGGCAAGGTCGAGCGCTTCGCCGGCCCTGGCCAGCGGCGCGAAACGTGCGACCCAGGGCGAGACCGGCAGCTTCATCATGTTCATATGGACGGGGCCCCGGAGGTACGCTCAGCCGAACAGCAACTGCAGGGGAAGCGACAGCAGCAGCAAGACCTTCAGCGCGATATTTTGCAGGCCGACGATCCACCAATCGAGCATGCGCAGGAAGACCAGCGCCAGCACGATGATGAAGCCGTAGCGCTCCAGTTGCGAAAACTGGTAAGCCAGCTTGGGCGGCAGCATGCTGTTGAGGATGCGTCCGCCATCGAGGGGCAGGATCGGAATCAGGTTGAATGCGAACATCAGGAGGTTGACCTTGACGCCCGCGACCGACATCTCGTGCAGGAAGTCGCCGTTGCCGGAATAGTTCGCCAGCACCGTCGCCAGGACGAGCCAGCCCAGGGCCATGACCAGGTTCGCCCCCGGTCCGGCGAAGGCCACCAGCGCCGAATGCAGGCGCGGCTTGCGCAGCGCGCCGAAGTCGACCGGCACCGGCTTGGCATAGCCGAAGGTGAACGCGCCCTGGGTGCCGAAATACAGCAGCAGGGGCATGGCGACGGTGCCGAAGGGATCGATGTGCTTGAACGGATCCAGCGTCATGCGGCCTGCGACAAAGGCAGTGGCATCGCCGTATCGTTTGGCCGCGAACGCATGGGCGGCTTCGTGCAAGGTAATAGCGAAGATCAGCGGTAAGGCGTAGACCGTGACGGCCCGAATCAATTCATCCATGACGGGATTCTATCAGAGGCGGGGAGCCCGGCAGTTAAGCAGGGCTGAAGAGCTTGGGCACCCGGGTCTACAGGCCGAATGCGGCCGGATCGCCCCTGCCCTCGCGCACCAGCTCCGGCGCCGGTCCGGTCAGGTCGATCACCGTGGTCGGCTCCAGGGTGCCGGCGCCGCCGTCGATCACCAGCTCGATCTGCTTGCCGAGGCGCTCCAGCACCTCGTCGGGATCCGACAGCATGTGGTCGTCGCCCGGCAGCTGCAGCGTGGTGCCGATCAGCGGCTCGCCCAGTTCCTCGATCAGGGCCAGCATGATGCGGTTTTCCGGAACCCGCACGCCGATGGTCTTGCGCGAAGGGTGGGAAAGGCGGCGCGGTACTTCGCGCGTCGCCTCCAGGATCACGGTGTACGGCCCCGGCATGCTTGCCTTGAGCAGCCGGTACTGGGTGTTGTCGACGCGCGCGAAGTGCGCGATCGCCGACAGGTCGCGCACCAGCAGGGTCAGGTGGTGCTTGTCGTCGACCCCGCGGATGCGGCGCAGCTTCTCGACCGCGGCCTTGTCGTCGAGGCGGCACACCAGCGCATACGCCGAATCGGTCGGGGCGGCGACGATGCCGCCCGCGCTGATGATCTGGGCGGCCTGCTTCAGCAGGCGCGGTTGCGGGTTGTCGGGGTGGATCTGGAAGTGTTGGGCCATCGGTGCCGCCTTTCTTGTTTCTTGTTGAGCGAAGCGCCTGCAGCGCAGCTTGTCAACGCAGCGCCTGCAGCGCCGCGATGCGCTGCTCCATCGGCGGGTGGGTCGAGAACAGCGCGCCCCAGCCGCCGCCGCTGCCGGAGATGCCGGAAGCGGCCATCGACGAGGGCAGCGCGCCCGGGGCCAGGCCGCCGAGGCGGGCCAGCGCGTGCTGCATCGGCACCGGGCTGCCCAGCAGCCTGGCGGAACCGGCGTCGGCGCGGAATTCGCGCTTGCGCGAGAACCATGCCACGATGATCGAGGCCAGGACGCCGAACACGATCTCGCAGACGAACACGGTGATCATGTAGCCGATGCCGGGTCCGCGGTCTTCGCTGCGGAACAGCACCTTGTCCACGAAGAAGCCGACCACGCGCGCCAGGAACACGACGAAGGTGTTGACCACGCCCTGGATCAGGGTCAGGGTCACCATGTCGCCGTTGGCGATGTGGGCGACTTCGTGGCCGAGCACGGCCTCGACTTCGTCCTGGTTCATGCTGGACAGCAGGCCGGTGGACACCGCCACCAGCGCGGAATTCTTGAAGGCGCCGGTGGCGAAGGCGTTCGGTTCGCCCTCGTAGACGGCGACTTCCGGCATGCCAATGCCGGCACGCTCGGACAGCCGGCGCACGGTATCGACCAGCCAGCGCTCGGTGGCGTTGGCGGGGGCCTCGATGACGCGCGCGCCGGTCGACCACTTGGCCATCGGCTTGCTCATCAGGAGCGAGATGAAGGAACCGGTGAAGCCGACCACCAGCGAGAACATGGCCAGGGAGCCGACGTCGATGCCCTGCCCCGTGACGGCGCGTCCCACCCCGAGCAGGTTAAGCACGAGCGACACCACCAGCACGACGGCAAGGTTGGTGGCAAGGAACAGGACAATGCGTTTCATGGACAGGCCTCCTGGCAACTCGATGATGTCAGGCTGCCAAGATTGGGCTATGAAACCGGAAATTCAAGGGCTCGGCCATAGGCGAGCCGCGGTTTAAGCGTGGTTTCAGAACCAGTCATGCCAGACCGGCGTGAGCCCGCCCGGCAGCGGCGGGAGTTCGGCAAACTCGACCCGCGCCTCGCCCGGCGCATGGAAATCGGTCCCGCGCGAGGCCAGGAAGCCGTAGCGCCGCGCTAGCTCGGCATAGGTCGCGTACTGGTCCGGCGTATGGCTGCCGGTCACCACTTCGATGGCCTTGCCGCCGAGCTGGCGGAATTCGTCGAACAGCGCGCCCTCGGCCGTCGGGCTGAACGGGTAGCGTCCGGGGTGGGCGATCACGGGAATGCCGCCGGCGCCGCGGATCCAGCCGACTGCATCGGACAGGCTGGCCCAGCGGTGCGGGACGTAGCCCGGCTTGCCTTCGGTGAGGTATTTGCGAAACACCTCGGAGGTCGAGCCGCACACGCCGATTTCCACCAGGTAGCGGGCAAAATGGGTGCGCGACATCAGGTCGGGGTTGCCGACGTAGCGCAGCGCGCCCTCGTAGGCGCCCGGGATGCCGGCGCTGTCGAGCTGGGCCGCGATTTCCCGGGCCCGCGCCTCGCGTCCGTTGCGGGTGGCGGCCAGGCCGGCCACCAGGGCCGGGTTGTCCTCGTCGACCTGCAGGCCGACGATGTGCACGGTCTCGCCGGCCCAGGTCACCGAGATCTCGACGCCGGCCACGAAGCGCATGCCCAGTTCCCCGGCCGCCTGGCGCGCGGCCTTGATGCCGCCGATCTCGTCGTGGTCGGTCAGCGCCCAGGCGTCGACACCGCCCTTGCGGGCATAGGCGGCGACGGCGGCGGGCGCGAGCACGCCGTCGGAGACGTTCGAATGGCAGTGGAGATCGACTTTCATGGCACGGCAGCGGCGGTAGCGCGGTCAATGGCGATGGAGCGGAACATTGTACGCGTCAATCGCCGCGCCGTGCGGGCTGCTTAATTGGACTGCAGCATCGAACGCACCGTGGCCTCCTTCGCCAGCACGTAGTCGTGCCCGGCCAGCACCAGGTTCGTGCTCGGCTGGATCACCTTGACGTTGACGAAGACGGCCTCGCGGGTTTCGGCATACGAGCCGACCACGACCGCCTGGGCGTTGTGGGTGTGGGCGACGTCGCCGATCTCGCGCGTGAGCATGAGTTCGCCCTGCCCGCGCTTGAGATAGACGCTGTTACGCAGCTTCATCTCCAGCATCTTCATGCCGCCCTGCGCCAGCCGGGTCGACAGCTGCTCGGACACCAGGCGTCCCAGCATCGAGGTCTGGTCCAGCGCGTCGATGTTGACGATGGTGGCCATGATCAAGGGTTTGTCCTCGGCCAGCTTGCCGCGCAACTGCAGCGCCAGGGCGTCGGCGGCGCGGTAGTTGGCGGCAACGAAGGCGTTGGCCGACACCGAGGTGTAATTCGTGTCTTCCCTGGTGGTCGAGCAGGCGCCCAGCAGCAGGGACAGCGCGAGGATCGCGCTGCGGAGGGTCGGGAATCGCATCATGGCCCCAGTGCTCAGTGATTACGGACCGCGAAGGTCCTGGACGGCTGGAAGGCGGCGTCGTACAGGGCGCGGTCGCTGTCCGTGGTGTAGTACACCGCGGTGCTGCGCGCGTAGTAGCGGCTGTCGTCGGCCAGCGACAGGTTGACGATGATCTCGGTCTTCGGCGTGGCGCCGGTGGCGAACTGGGAGCGGAACCAGGCGTAGGCATCCTGGCCGGCGATGGCGCTGGACACCAGCCACTCGATGGTATGGTCGATGCCGGTCAGGACCCAGGCCCCGGCCACCAGTGCGCTGCGCTCGCCGGCGAACTTGTACTGCGGGCGCTTGCTCGAGAAAGCCAGCACCTGGGTGTCGAGTTCGATGCGCAGCGTATTCGCGTCCGGCACCTTCACCACGATATAGCCGTCGTTGACCAGGGCCGTGACCAGGTGCGCGCTCACGCCCTGGGCAAAGGCGCTCGACTGCTGCGAGGTGACGTACAGCGGCCGTTTGGCGTTCACCTTGAGCGAAGGCGCGAGCTGGCCCGCCATGTGGCGCGCGATCACCCCCCAGTGGGCTGCCGCCTGCAGTTTCGCCTGCTGGGTGCTGGGGAAGTTGGTGGCCACCGGGGCTGGGCTGTAGGGAACGGCGCAGCCCGTCATCAAGAGGGCGCCGCAGAGCGCGAAGCCGGCTCGGAAATGCATGGGGATCCTGTCAGTCTGGTTCGATGGCGCGTGCGCGCCGGGTCGGATGGGACTGTAGCACAGGAGTTTCCTCGCGGCAATTATCGATCTGCTGCTTGCGGGGTGCTTACAACGCTGGCGCCGGCAAGCAAGGAGAGCGCTGTCGCCGCGGCGCAGGCCGGAGCCAAGGTCTGCATGCTCAGCCCGGAACCTCGCCGCCCGCCAGGAAGGCCTCGATCATCCGCGCCAGTAGCTCCGGCTGGTCGTGGTGCAGCATATGCCCGGCGCCCGGTATCATGCGCGCCGTCACCTTGGCCAGGTGCTCGCGGCGGCGGTCGATTTCCGCGCGCGCCTGCTCTTTCGGCCCCATCCAGCGCCACATCTCGGTCTCTTCGGCCTCGACCCACAGCACGGGCGCCGTGATCTGGGTCCAGCAGGCCAGCACCTCATCGGCGTGGTACAGCAGCGGCCCGGTCATCTTGTGGGCCGGATCGCCCAGGATGCGCCACTGGCTATCCGCATCTTGCGCCGCCCAGTGAGCGGCCAGGAAGGCCGCGCGTTCGCCGGACAGGCGCGGGTTGGTCTTCTGCAGGCGCGCGGCCACCTCTTCCAGGCTGGCGTAGCCGCGCATTTCCGGCTTTTCGCGCAGTTCGTCCAGCCACTTGGCGAAGCGTCCCGGCGCCTGCGAAGGACGGGTGGCCGGCAGCCCGAAGCCTTCCAGGTTGACGAGTTTCGCGATGCGTGCGGGGCGCACGCCGGCGTACAGGCTGGCGATGTTGCCGCCCATGCTGTGGCCGAGCAGGTTCACGGCTTGGCCCGGCGCATAATGGTCGAGCACCGCTTCCAGGTCGGCCAGGTAGTCCGGGAACCAGTAGGTGTCCGAATGCGAACGCTCGCTCAGGCCGAAGCCGCGCCAGTCGAAGGCGATCACATGCCAGTCGCCTTGCAGGCAATCGACGACGAACTGGAACGAGGCCGCGACATCCATCCAGCCGTGCTGCATGAAGATCTTGGGCGCGCCTTCGCGGCCCCAGTGGCGCACGTGGGTGCGCAGGCCGCGTACGGTGAGGAATTCGGAACGGGACGGGATCATGGGGGGTGCCTGGTAATGGAGCGGGTAAAAAAGTACGGTCGTTCGCATTATAGCCGGGAGCTTGATATCCCGCTGGCCAGCCCCATCTGGCAGCGGTCGGACGATGGCGGGCGCAGGGTTTACAATAGCGGCATTACAACCCTTCCCCGAGCACATCCATGGCGATTTACCAGCTGGGCGAGCATGCGCCCGAGATCGACACCTCAAGCTTCGTGGCCGATTCGGCAACCCTGATCGGCAAGGTCACGCTCGAGGCGAACGCCTCGGTGTGGTACGGCGCGACGCTGCGCGGCGACAACGAACGGATTACCATCGGCGAAAACAGCAACGTGCAGGAAGGCACGGTGATGCACACCGACATGGGTTTCCCCCTTACCCTGGGCAAGAACGTGACGGTCGGCCACCAGGCCATGCTGCATGGCTGCACGGTCGGCGATGGTTCGCTGATCGGCATCCAGGCCGTGATCCTCAACGGGGCAAAGATCGGCAAGGGCTGCCTGGTGGGCGCCGGCGCGCTCGTTACCGAAGGCAAGGAATTCCCGGACGGCTCGCTGATCCTCGGTTCCCCTGCCAAGGTGGTGCGCACCCTGTCGGAAGAAGACCTGCTGCGCCTGCAGGCCAGCGCCGCGAGCTACGTGGCGCGCGGCCAGCTGTTCAAGGCGCAGCTCAAGAAAATCGGATAAAAGAATGACCACTGAAACTCGCGACACCCTGCAAAAATTCATCTTCGACAACGCCGCCGTGCGCGGCGAGCTGATCGAGATCTCCGACACCTGGCGCGAGATCCAGGCGCGCCACGCCTACCCGAAGGCGGTGCGCTCCGCGCTCGGCGAGATGGTCGCGGCCAGCGCCCTGCTGTCGGCCAACCTGAAGTTCAACGGCGCCATCGTGATGCAGATCTTCGGCGACGGTCCGGTGCGCCTGCTGGTGGTCGAATGCGACGCCCAGCTGCGCATCCGCGCCACCGCGAAACTGGCGCCGGACGCCGAACTGGCCGACGACGCCACCCTCACCCAGATGTTCAACGCGCACGGCAAGGGCCGCTTCGTGATCACCCTCGACCCGGTCGACAAGGTGCCCGGCCAGCAGCCCTACCAAGGCGTGGTGCCGTTGATCGGCGAAGACATGGCGACCGTCATCGAGAACTACATGCTGCGCTCCGAGCAGATGGACACGCGCCTGTGGCTGGCGGCCGACGACCAGGTCTCGCGCGGCCTGCTGCTGCAGAAGCTGCCGCGCCACAGCGGCAAGGACGACCAGCAGAAGCAGGCTTCCGAGGCCGAAGACCTGGAAACCTGGAACCGCGCCGTGATGCTGGGCCAGACCCTGAAGCGCGACGAACTGCTCAGCACCGGCATCGAGACCCTGCTCAAGCGCCTGTTCTGGGAAGAGACCATCCGCGTGTTCGATCCGCAGCACCCGCAGTTCCACTGCAGCTGCACGCGCGAAAAGGTCGGCAACATGCTCAAGATGCTGGGACAGGAAGAAGTCGAATCGGCGCTGGCCGACCTGGGCGAACTGGGCATCAACTGCGACTTCTGCGGCAAGCACTACGCCTTCGACAAGGTCGATTGCGCCCAGCTGTTCGCGAGCGATACGCCGGTGGAGACCATGATGCCGGCCAGCGGCAGCATCAACTAAGCTGAAAAAATGAGAGACACGCCCCGTAGCGCCTTCCCCCATTTCCTGGCGCTTCCCACGCGCTGGATGGACAACGACAGCTACGGGCATGTCAACAACGTCAACTACTACAGCTTCTTCGACACGGCGGTGAACCGCTACCTGATCGACGAGAAGGTGCTGGACATCCACGCGGACACGACGGTCGGGCTGGTAGTGGAAACCGGCTGCTCCTACTTCAGTTCGATCTCCTTCCCGGACACCGTGCATGCCGGCGTGCGGGTGGCCAAGCTGGGCAACTCCAGTGTCCGCTACGAGATCGCGCTGTACCGCAACGACGACCCCCTGCCCTCGGCGGCCGGGCATTTCGTGCACGTCTACGTCGACCGCGGCGCCAAGCGGCCGACGCCGATCCCGACCGCGGTACGCGCGGCGCTGGCACGGCTGGCGCCCGGTTGATTCAAGGCTTGGCGTCGGCGAATTCGTAGACGACCAGCGTGTCGTTGTCCCAGCTCTTGTCGCGCAGGGGCGCCATGTAGGCCTCGCCGTTCTCGTGCAAGACCAGCGCGAGCTTGCGTTCGCCCGCCACCGCCGTCGCCGAGGCCAGCTTCCTGGGCGCCCGGTAGACGTAGCCGACCATCGGCAAGTTGCACAGGCCGCCCGCGGCCAGCGCACCGGCCCGGTACAGCAGCGGGATCTCCTCCTTGCGCACCGCCGCCGACACTTCGCACTCCAGCCGCAGGTCGCCCAGCCGGCGCGCATGCTCCGGCACGCCCGGCGTGCGCACGCGCGGACGCCAGCGGATCTGGTCCTTCTTGCGGTTCGAGACCAGGTCTGCCTCATCGTCCCAGGCTTCCTGGCTGCGCGGCAGCACGAAGCTGCCGTCGGGGTCGATCGGCAGCGCAATATCGACCTGGTTGCCGGCGATGCGCAGTTGCAGCCCTTCCGGCGCCGCCGGCTTGCCCTCCGCCGTCCACAGCTCGAAGCGCAGGCTGGCGTTGGGCGCCAGCCCGCGCTTTTCTTCCCAGGCGTCGAGCCCGCGCAGCATGCGCCGGTAGGGCCGCAAGGCCGGATCCTTGATGCTGCTGACCTGGACCGTTTCGGCGGCGGCCGCTGCGCCTTCCTGGGCAAACGAGGGGGCGGCCATCGCCAGCAGCGCGGCGATGATGCTGAGTCTGTTCATGCACGTCTTTCGTTGATGGGAACTGCCGGCATTGTAAAGACGCCACTCCCGGCAATGTGCACACATTTCCACTGCCCCGCATTTGAACCGGGACACTCAAAATACGCAGTTTTTGCAGCGGTGCTAAGCTGATGCATCGATAACAGTGTTGTCATTTCCTTACAAACACTGCATTTACCTCAGGAGAAAAACGATGCACATGGATACCGGAATCAGCACCGAAGACCGCGCCAAGATCGTCGAGTCGCTCTCGACCGTATTGAGCGACGCCTTCATGCTTTACCTGAAGACCCACAATTTCCACTGGAACGTCACCGGCCCGATGTTCTCGACGCTGCATGTGATGTTCGAGGAGCAGTACACCGAGCAGTGGAACGCGCTCGACGAGATCGCCGAGCGCATCCGCGCCCTGGGCCATTTCGCGCCAGCCACGTCCAAGCGCTACGTCGAGCTGTCGAGCATCAAGGAAGAGCCGGAGGTACTGTCGGCCAAGGAAATGATTCGCCAACTGGTCGAAGGCAACGAGATCCTGGTGCGCACCATGCGCGCCGGCGTGAAGGTGGCCGACGAACTGGACGACTTCCCGACCGCCGACATGCTCACCACCCGCATGGAAGTGCACGAGAAGAATGCCTGGATGCTGCGCTCCTTCCTGGAGCAGGGCGCCGGCTCGTCCCAGGGCGACGCCTCGTCCGATTGAGGACATGCCAGGCTTCATCAACGAAAAACGCGCCGCAAGGCGCGTTTTTCGTTGGAGCCGAAGGCCGGGCACAGCGTGGGTGCGTCAGCCGCGTCCCCCGGACATGTGCAGGTCGACCACCTTCATGATCTCGAGCGTGAGATCGAGGTTGAATTCGTCCGCCACCAGGGCGCCGTGCAGCGTGTCGCGCGGCATGCCCACCGCGGCGGCCAGCGCACCCAGGCCCGGGGCGCGCGCCACCGCCTGCAGCGCGACCATGATGACGGCGCCGTCGCCGTCCTCGAAGGCGTCTGCCAGGCAGTCGGCAATGCTGTCGAGCGAATCGAGTTCGGCCGGGTTCGGAGGGGTCTGTTCTTGGGTCATGCTTGGCTTTCGTGAAGCGGCGCATTGCTGCGCCAGGATGTCGTTCGGTGGATCATACACCGGTGCAGGCCGGCTCGCGGACGGGGCGGCCATAGCGCGGCGGCAAGGTGGTCGTGGCCGAGCACGAGCGGCACCTGGACGGTTTCCGGGTCGCCTGCGTCGGCGACCGGGTCTGCTATCCGGATGGCAGCGAAAGCATCATCGTGTCCGGCGCGGGCAACGCCTCCACCTTCGGCAACCGCCCGGTGGCGCTGGTGGGCAGCCATGTCGAGAACGGCGACCGCATCACCCTGAGCCAGCAGAGCATGGGCGAGATCGTCCTGTTCGAAGGAGACGCCCCGATCGCGGGCCTGCTGCAGCCGGGCACCATGCCGCCACCGGGCCGCGGCGAGGCCTGAGGCGGGCAGCTGTGCCGCCGGGCGCCGGACAGGCGCGCCAAATATCAGTGGCCGCGCTTTTCCTTGGGCGCCGGCGGGGGCGGCGGCACCGTCATCGAGACCGCCGGCTGCTCGTCCTTGCGCAGCACCTGCACGAAGATCTCGTTCTGCTTGATCATGCCCAGCTCGTAGCGGGCGCGCTCCTCGACCGCGCCCAGGCCTTCGCGCAGGTCGATCACTTCCGACTCGAGCTTGGCATTGCGCGCTTCCAGCAGTTCGGTTTTTTGGCGGGTCTGCGCGACCTGGTCGCGCATGTCGGCAACGGCAAGCCAGCCGCCCTTCCCCAGCCACAGCGGGTACTGGATCAGCAGCAGCAAGGCGGCAAGCGCGATGGTGATGAGTCGCATGGCATGCAAAAGCCGGACGGGCCCGAGGGGCTGTCCGGCTTCATTCCTTTTATTTCAAGGCTTACTTCAGGTTATAGAACGCGTCACGGCCCGGGTAGGTGGCGACGTCGCCCAGGTCTTCCTCGATGCGCAGCAGCTGGTTGTACTTGGCCATGCGGTCCGAGCGCGACATCGAGCCGGTCTTGATCTGCAGGGCGTTCAGGCCCACCGCGATGTCGGCGATGGTCGAGTCTTCGGTTTCGCCCGAGCGGTGCGAGATCACGGCGGTGTAGCCGGCGCGCTTGGCCATTTCGATGGCGGCGAAGGTCTCGGTCAGGGTGCCGATCTGGTTGATCTTGATGAGGATCGAGTTGGCGATGCCCTTCTGGATGCCCTCTTTCAGGATCTTGGTGTTGGTGACGAACAGGTCGTCGCCGACCAGCTGCACCTTCTTGCCCAGCGCCGCGGTCAGGGTGGCCCAGCCTTCCCAGTCGCCTTCGGCCATGGCGTCCTCGATCGAGATGATCGGGTACTTGTCGCACCAGGTGGCCAGCATGTTGGTGAAGTCGGCTGCCGACAGCGACAGGCCGCCTTCGCCTTCGAGCACGTACTTGCCGTCCTTGTAGAATTCGCTGGCGGCGCAATCGAGGCCGATCGCGATCTGGCTGCCGGCCACGTAGCCGGCCTGGTCGATCGCCTGCATGATCAGCTTGATCGCTTCTTCGTGGTTGGCCACCGACGGGGCGAAGCCGCCTTCGTCGCCGACCGCGGTGTTCAGGCCTTTCGAATGCAGGATCTTCTTGAGGGTATGGAACACCTCGGCGCCCCAGCGGATCGCTTCCTTGAAGGACGGCGCGCCGACCGGGATGATCATGAATTCCTGGATGTCCAGGTTGTTGTCCGCGTGTGCGCCGCCATTGATGACGTTCATCATCGGCACCGGCAGCTGCATCGCGCCGGAACCGCCGAAGTAGCGGTACAGCGGCAGGCCGGCTTCTTCTGCGGCGGCCTTGGCCACGGCCATCGACACCGCCAGCATCGCATTCGCGCCCAGGCGGCTCTTGTTTTCGGTGCCGTCGAGATCGATCAGGGTGCGGTCCAGGAAAGCCTGTTCGTTGGCGTCCAGGCCCATGATCGCTTCGGAGATCTCGGTGTTGATATTCTCGCAGGCCTGCAGCACGCCCTTGCCGAAGTAACGCTTCGGGTCACCGTCGCGCAGTTCGATCGCTTCGCGCGAGCCGGTCGAGGCGCCCGAGGGCACGGCGGCGCGGCCCATCACGCCCGATTCCAGCAGGACGTCGCATTCCACGGTCGGGTTGCCGCGCGAATCAATGATTTCGCGGCCGATGATATCAACGATAGCACTCATGTTTTTCAATCTCCGGAAGGATAAAAATCTGTAGCAGCTACTTGCCGGGCAAAGCCTCGTAGCCAAATCGCTTGACATTGTAACAAATGCGCGCGTCCACCCGGCCGCCGGGCGCACGCGCGCATTCTTGCTGCCGCTATGCTTACTTGAAGTCGGCTTCCAGGAAGCCGGTCTTCTTGACGATGCGGTCGATCTCGACCAGGGTCGTCAACAGCTCCTTCATGCGGCCGAGCGGCACCGCGTTGGGGCCGTCCGACAGCGCATTGGCCGGGTCCGGGTGGGTTTCCATGAACAGGCCGGCGATGCCGGCCGCCACGGCCGCACGCGACAGCACCGGCACGTGCTCGCGCTGGCCGCCGGACGAGGTGCCCTGGCCGCCCGGCAGCTGCACCGAGTGGGTCGCGTCGAACACCACCGGGCAGTTCGATTCGCGCATGATGGCCAGCGAGCGCATGTCCGAGACCAGGTTGTTGTAGCCGAACGAGACGCCGCGCTCGCAGGCCATGAAGTTATCTTCCGGCAGGCCTGCTTCGCGAGCGGCGGCGCGTGCCTTGTCGATCACGTTCTTCATGTCGCCCGGGGCCAGGAACTGGCCCTTCTTGATGTTGACCGGCTTGCCCGAACGCGCGCAGGCGTTGATGAAGTCGGTCTGGCGGCACAGGAAGGCCGGGGTCTGCAGCACGTCGACCACGCTGGCCACCTGCGGGATCATCTCTTCGTCGTGCACGTCGGTGAGCACCGGCACGCCGATTTCCTTGCGCACGTCGGCCAGGATCTCCAGGCCCTTGTCCATGCCCGGGCCGCGGAAGGACTTGCCCGACGAGCGGTTGGCCTTGTCGAACGAGGACTTGTAGATGAACGGGATCCCCAGCGCGCTGGTGATTTCCTTGAGCGTGCCCGCGGTGTCGAGCGCCATCTGGCGCGATTCGATCACGCAGGTACCGGCGATCAGGAAAATCGGGTGCTCGAGACCGACGTCGAATCCGGCGAGTTTCATGCTGCATCTCCCTGCAGCGACGAACCGTTGTTCGCCGCCACGTTGGTGTTGGCCGCCTGGTGCGCCAGCGCAGCCTTGATGAACGAGGTAAACAGCGGGTGGCCGTTACGCGGGGTCGACTTGAACTCCGGGTGGAACTGCACGCCGATGTAGAACGGGTGGGCCAACTCGCCGCTGCGCGGGAGTTCCATGATCTCGAGCAGGTCTTCGTTCGGAGTACGTGCCGACACCACCAGCCCGGCCGCTTCGATCTTCGGCAGGTAGTGGTTGTTGCCTTCGTAGCGGTGGCGGTGACGCTCGGTCACGACATTGCCGTAGATGTCGGCGGCCAGCGTGCCCGGATTCACCGCACAGGTCTGCGCGCCCAGGCGCATGGTGCCGCCCAGATCGGAATTGACGTCGCGCTTCTCGACCTTGCCGTCATGGTTCTGCCATTCGGTGATCAGGGCCACCACCGGCTGGTCGGTTTCCGGATCGAACTCGGTGGAGTTGGCGTTCGGCAGGCCGGCCACATGGCGCGCGAATTCGATCAGCGCGACCTGCATGCCCAGGCAGATGCCCAGATACGGAATCTTGTTCTCGCGGGCGTAGCGGGCGGCCATGATCTTGCCTTCCACGCCGCGCTTGCCGAAGCCGCCCGGCACCAGGATGGCGTCGTACTTGGCCAGGTGGTCGCAGCCGCGGCTTTCGATCTCTTCCGAGTCGAGGTATTCGATGTTGACGCGGCTTTCGGTATGGATGCCGGCGTGGCGCAGCGCCTCGGTCAGCGACTTGTACGATTCGATCAGGTCGACGTACTTGCCCACCATGCCGATGGTGACTTCGTGCTTCGGGTTTTCCAGGGTGTGGATCAGCTTGGTCCACATCGACAGGTCGGCCTTCGGCGCTTCGAGGCCGAGCGCTTCCAGGATGATGTCGTCCAGGCCCTGGTCGTGCAGCACCTGCGGCACCTTGTAGATGGTGTCCACGTCCCATACCGAGATCACGGCCTGCTCTTCGACGTTGGCAAACAGCGAGATCTTGGCGCGCTCGTCGTCCGGGATGCGGCGGTCGGCGCGGCACAGCAGCGCGTTCGGCGAAATGCCGATCTCGCGCAGCTTCTGCACCGAATGCTGGGTCGGCTTGGTCTTGAGTTCGCCGGCCGAGGCAATCCAGGGCACCAGGGTCAGGTGCACGAACGCGGCGCCCTTGCGGCCCGAGCGCAGCGACAGCTGGCGCGCGGCTTCGAGGAAGGGCAGCGACTCGATGTCGCCGACGGTGCCGCCGATCTCCACCAGCGCCACGTCGACGCCTTCGGCGCCGCGGCGGATGTAGTCCTGGATCTCGTTGGTAATGTGCGGAATCACCTGCACGGTCTTGCCGAGGTACTCGCCGCGGCGCTCCTTGCGGATCACCGATTCGTAGATCTGGCCGGTGGTGAAGTTGTTCACCTTCTTCATGCGGGTGCTGATGAAGCGCTCGTAGTGGCCCAGGTCCAGGTCGGTCTCGGCGCCGTCGTCGGTGACGAACACTTCGCCGTGCTGGGTCGGGCTCATGGTGCCGGGGTCGACGTTGATGTACGGGTCGAGCTTGAGGAGGGTGACTTTGAGGCCGCGCGATTCAAGGATCGCGGCGAGGGAGGCAGCCGCGATCCCCTTGCCCAGGGAAGATACGACGCCGCCAGTGACGAATACGAATTTGGTCATTTGTACTGAAGGTGCCGGACGGCACGCACTGGAAATAGAAATTATACCTTAAACCGCGCAAATACTTTCCATCACCAGCCCAACTCCCCTCCAGAATGGGGGATCGGGGTCGATTGCCGTAGAAAAACATCGGACCGTCCCGGCAGCGTCTGCATGTACCGAACACGCTGCTCCTCAAGAATATGCCCCATCAATTGACCGACGGCCGGGGTGGCCACCTATACTGCGCTTTTTGCCCGGCCGAGAACATGCATGCCTTAACCGATCCGCCGGCCACCCTCGGCGCCGACGCCGCCATCGATGCGGCCGACGACGCCCCGCGCACCCTGGTGCTGCGCTTCAGCGGCGACGGCCGCGAATACTTCCGCATCTGGGTCGTCAACCTGCTCCTGAGCCTGGCCACGCTGGGGATCTACTCGGCCTGGGCCAAGGTGCGCCGGCTGCAGTATTTCGACCGTAACACGCACCTGGCCGGCGCCAGCTTCGATTTCCACGGCAACCCGCGCGCCGTGCTGGTCGGCCGCCTGCTATCGGTCGTGCTGCTGGCGGCCTACCATTACGCCTTCGGCTTCTCGACCACCTTCGGCATGGTCGTGATCGCCGCCCTGCTGCTGCTGTTTCCTTACCTGATGCGCGGTGCGCTGCGCTTCCGCCTGGGCAACACCAGCTACCGCGGCCTGCGCCTCGGCTTCGACGGCTCGGTGACCCAGGCCTACCTGGCCTGGCTGCCGCCCGCCTTCGCCTTCCTGATGCCGGGCGTGCTGCTGGCGCTGTACCCGGAACGGCCGGAACTGGCCGCGCTGCCGCTCCCGCTCTACCTGCTGTGGCCGCTAATGCATGCGCGGATCCGGCGCTTCCAGCATGCACACCTGCTGTTCGGCGACCAGCACTCGAGCTATGCGCTCAAGGCGCGCCGGTTCTACAAACCCTACCTGGTCGCCGGGCTGCTGGGCATCGCCGGCGTGTTCGGCGCCGGCATTGTGGCCGGCCTCGGCGCCTGGGCCGCCGGCGGCGGCGAGGCCATGGCCTTCGTGCCGATCCTTGCCGCGGTGATCATGGTATACGTGATGTACCTGCTGGCCGGGCCCTACATGGTGGTGCGGATCTCGAACCTGGCCTGGTCCCATACCGGCTTTCCCGGCGTCCGCTTCCGCTCCACCCTGCCGGCGCGCGCCTTCATGAAGCTGCAGACCACGAACGCCCTGCTCACCCTCCTGAGCCTCGGTCTGTACCGGCCGTTCGCGGTCGTGAACGTGTACCGCTTCCGGCTGGCCCACCTGCACCTCGAGGTGGACGGCGACATCGAAGCCGCCTGCGCCAACGCGGCCGGCGACAGCGTCGCCGACGGCTTCGGCATCGACCTGTCCTGGTAAGCACCTCCGATGAGCACACATTCTGGCAAGGACTTCATGAGCGCAGCACATTACTTCGATGGCCGCAGCGCACGCCTGCACCTGGTCGACCTGGCCGCCTTCGACGGCGTCATCCATCTGCACGGCGAAACCACGCGCAGCTATCCCGCGGCCGGCACCCGCCTGGCCGAACCCTTCGCGCACGCCCCGGCCGTGCTCTACTTTGCGGACGGCAGCCATGCCGAGGTGCAGGACCCGGCGATGCGCCCGCTGCTCGCCGCCGCGCTGGGCTACCGCAAGCCCTGGGTGGTGCGCTGGCAGGAACGCACCGCGGCCGCACTGGCCGCCCTGGTGCTGCTGGTGCTGCTGATCGCCGCAGGCTGGCATTGGGGCATTCCGGCCGCCGCCGCGCGCCTGTCCGACCGGGTGCCGCCCGCGGCCGACCAGGCCCTGGGCAGGAATGCCCTGGCCCTGCTCGAGCGCCAGGGCGTGCTGCGGCCCTCGCACCTGAGCGACGACCGGATCGCCGCACTGGACGCCATCCTGCAACGTATCCAGCCGGCCTCCCCGCGCATTGCGCTGCGCCTGCGGGTGCACGCCGCGCCCGGGCTCGGTCCGAATGCCCTGGCCTTCCCTGACGGGAGCATCGTCCTCACCGACGAAATGGTGCGTCTGGTGATGGGCAAGGACAACGACTTCGACGCCCACGCCGCCGCCGCGCTGGCCGGCGTGCTCGCGCACGAGGTCGGCCACATCGAGCAGCGCCACAGCGTGCATGCGATCACGCGCTCTTCTTTGAGCGCGGCGCTGTCGGCCACGCTGTTCGGCGACTTCAGCGCGGTCGCCGCCGGCCTGCCCGCGGTACTGAGCAACATGGAGTATTCGCGCGCCATGGAATTGGCCGCCGACGCCTACGCGGCGCGCGCGCTGCAGGCCCGCGCCATCCCGCTGGCCCCGCTGGCCGACCTGTTCGACCAGCTCGAGGAACAGGGCGACAAGACGCCGAAGTTCCTGCGCCAGGCAATGTCGTATGCCTCGACCCACCCCGACGCCTATGAGCGCAGCGAGCGCCTGCGGGCAGAGGCCGCCATGCCGGCGCGACAGGACGAGGCGTTGTAAATCGTCTATATAAGTCTGATGCTTTCCACAACAAACAACTGACAATCACTAATAAAAGCTGCGCACATCTTTCGCATGGGCAATAATTATTCCTTTTAATTGCATGAATTGGCCGGCCTTGTCGCATTGCCAATCCTTACGAAACCTATGCGTACCTTTCACAATCTCGCCATCGGCGTGCGTCTTGCCGTCGGCTTTGCCCTCACCCTCCTGTTGGCAGTCTTGATCGCCGGCACCAGCATGTGGTGCCTCGAGCAGGTGGCTACCGCCACCCAGAAAACCCTGGCTACTCCGCTTGCCAAGGAGCGTCTCATTGCCGATTGGTACGCGCAAATCTTTGGCGCCGTACGCCGCACTGCTGCCATCGTGAAGAGCAGCGATCCATCGCTGACCGCCTACTTCAAGGAAGACGCTGCGATGACCGCGAAGGCGGCTGTCGACCTGGTCAAGCAGATCGAACCGCTGATCGAAGGCGACAAGGAAACTGCCCTGTTCAAGCGCATCACCGAGCAGCGCAAGCTGTACGGCGCGGCCCGCGACAACGCAGTCAAGGCCAAATCCGAAGGCAACCAGGAACTGGCTGACAAGATTCTGGACGAGTCATTTACGCCGACCGCGAATGCATACCAGGAGTCGATCCGCGAACTGGTCGCCATGCAACGCACGAACATCGCTGCCACCGCAGCCGACATCGACGCCACCGCGCATCGCGGCCAGCTCAGCGTCGCCGGCCTGACCGCTGCCGCCGTGCTGCTTGGCGCGCTGCTCTCATGGATGCTTACGCGTGGCATCACCCGCCCGATCCGCGCCGCCGTGCAGGCAGCCGAGACCGTTGCCGCCGGCGACCTGAGCAGCCGCATCGCCGCCGACACCCGCGACGAAACCGGCGCCCTGCTGCGCGCCCTGGGCAACATGAACGACAGCCTGGTGAAGATCGTGACCGAAGTGCGCAACGGCACCGACACCATCGCCACCGGCTCGGCGGAAATCTCGGCCGGCAACCTGGACCTGTCCGCCCGCACCGAGCAGCAGGCCGGCGCCCTGGAAGAAACCGCCGCCTCGATGGAAGAACTCACCACCACCGTGCGCCAGAACGCGGACAATGCACGCCAGGCCAACCAGCTGGCGATCACCGCCTCGAACGTGGCGCGCGACGCCGGCAGCGTGGTGGACCAGGTGGTCACCACCATGGGCTCGATCAACGATTCTTCGCGCAAGATCGTCGACATCATCGGCGTCATCGACGGCATCGCCTTCCAGACCAACATCCTGGCGCTGAACGCGGCGGTCGAAGCGGCGCGCGCCGGCGAACAGGGCCGCGGCTTTGCGGTCGTCGCCTCGGAAGTGCGTACCCTGGCGCAGCGCTCGGCCGCTGCCGCCAAGGAAATCAAGACCCTGATCGGCGACTCGGTCGAGAAGGTCGAGGCCGGCACCAGGCTGGTCGACCAGACCGGCGAAACCATGGAGCAAGTGGTCAGCTCGATCCAGCGCGTGACCGACATCATGGCCGAGATCGCATCGGCCAGCCAGGAGCAGACCGGCGGCATCGAGCAAGTCAACCAGGCGATCGGCCAGATGGACCAGGTAACCCAGCAGAACGCCGCCCTGGTCGAGGAGTCGGCCGCGGCCGCCGCATCGATGCAGGAGCAGGCGGCCCGCCTGGCGCAGGTGGTCGGCGTGTTCAAGCTGGCCGCCGGCCACACGGCTTCCCCTGCGGCGCCGGCAGTCAGCCCGTCCGCGCGCACGCTGGCGCTGCCGGCACGGCCCGCACGGCCGGCCGCATCGGCCAAACCGGCCGCACGCCTGACCAGGGCGGCGCCGGCAGGCGTACGCAAGCGCGCGCAGGCCGAGGCTGACGAATGGGAAACCTTCTGAGCCCTCCCTACCCGCTGCAGAACTGACGAAAACGCCTGGTGCATGCACCAGGCGTTGTTACTTTGCCTGTCCAGTTCGCCATACACGTGGTCAGGATGACCATCAATTGACGATTTCGCGCGACACCGGCCCCTGCGGGCGTCATGTTTCCTTGACGCACTAGCAGCGCTCGGGCACAGTTTCGCCTGTCCTGCGGCCCCGGCCGCATCGTGTTCCTTTCTTGCCGATTCCATGCCCGTCGATTACCAGCAGGTTCCCGCCGAAGTCACCCTGGCGCAGCCCGCCGCCACCGCCTCGTTCGAGGAACAATACGCACAGGCGCGCGCGCTCGCCAACGCCGGCCAGCCGACACTGGCGCTGACCGCCTACGATGCCTTGCTGGCGCGCGCGCCTGGCAACGTGGACGTGCTGCTCGCGCGCGGCATCGTGCTCAGCCGCCTGGAACGCTGGCGCGAGGCCGAGGCCGATCTGCAAGCCGCGGCCAAGGCCTCGCCCGACTATGCCGACGTCTGGTTCGCACTCGGCAACCTGTATCAATGGCAAAATCAGCCGGCCAGGGCCGCTGACGCCTATGGCCGCGCCGCCGCGCTGCGCCCAAGCGATGCCGCCATCCTGGCCGCCCATGCGCGCGCGCTGCGCGCCATGCAGACGCGCCCGGGCAATCCGGAAGCGGCGAACGCCGCCGGCTACACCTGGGCAGCCGGCCTGTCGGGCAACTGGCAGGAAGTGGGACAAACCGGCGGCGCCGGCCGGCGCTGGAACGACCAGACCCTGAGTGTGCGCCATTACGGCCGGCGCGCGTCGATCGGCTTCGAAGCGCTGCGCGCGCACCGCTTCGACCAGACCGGGCGGGCCTGGGCGATCGACGCCTATGCCGGCCTGTGGCAAGGCGCCTATGCCAACCTGCGCTACCAGCGCGCACCGGGCGAGCGCCTGTTCCCGGCCCATTCCGGCCGCGTGGAGCTGGTCCAGTCGCTCTGCGGCGGCTGGGAAGCCGCGCTCAGCGACGACGTGCTCGGCTTCGACCAGCGCGTCAACATCTACGGCGCCAGCCTCGGCAAATACGCGGGCAATTTCTACCTGCAGTTGCGCCACCAGAAGATCGTCTCGGCTGGCGCGCACAGCTCGGGCGAGCGCCTGCTGGGGCGCTGGTATTACGCCGGCGACGGCGACAGCTACCTCGAGATGAGCGCCAACCGCGGACGCAGCGACGATTCCTTGTCGCTTACCGGCGGCGCCGCGCGCTCCGGCGGCGGCGGCCTGGCCTGGGTGCACTACCTGTCGCGCGACTGGGGCGCCAAGCTCGGCGCCAGTGTTGCGCGCAGCGGCGCGAACGGGACCCGCGAACGCGGCCTGAGCGTCGGCCTGGTGCGGCGCTGGTAAACCATGCGCCACCCTCCTGCCGCCATGGCGGGTGCGGGATCGACACGACCGTCACAATTGTTACCGCCTAGCAACGCCAACACCTTGCGTGATTTCTCACGCTGCGGCCGGTGCGCTCCTTGTTTTTTACGGATAAAATATACGCTGTATAAATAAGGAGCCACCATGATCTCTGCCCACGTGTTCATTGCCACCAGCCTGGACGGCTACATTGCCCGCGCCGACGGCGACATCGGCTGGCTGCTCCAGCGCGACGATCCGACCGAAGACCACGGCTACCGCGACTTCATCGCCGACAAGGACGCGATCGTGATGGGCCGCGGCAGCTTCGAAAAAGTGCTGGACTTCGATCCCTGGCCCTACGATCGTCCGGTGCTGGTGCTGTCCAGGCAGCTGGCCCCCACTCCCGTGCCCGCGGCCTTGCAGGACAAGGTCCGCTTCTGCGACGCCACGCCGCAGCAGGTCCTGGCGGAACTCGAAGCCCAGGGCGTGCGCCGCGTGTATGTCGACGGCGGCCAGGTGGTGCAGTCCTTCATCCGCGCCGGGCTGGTCGAGGACATGGTGCTCACCACCGTGCCCGTGCTGATCGGCGCCGGCCGCCCGCTGTTCGGCGCGCTGCCGCGCGACCTGGACCTGCAACTGCTGGCCAGCCGCAGCTTCCCCTCGGGCCTGGTGCAGTCCACCTACCGCTTCGCGCGATGAGCCGCCCACGCGGCCGTCCCGCGCAGGGACAGGGCGTGACGCGCGAGGCCATCCTGTCCGCCGCGCTCGGCCTGCTCGACGAAGACGGCGCGCAGTTCGGCATGCGCGCGCTGGCGGCGCGGCTGGGCGTTACCCCGATGAGCCTGTATCACCACGTCGGCGACCGCGCCGGGCTGCTGCAGGCCCTGTCCGACCAGGTGTACGGCGCGGTGCTGGAAGACGATGCGGAAGCGGCCCCGGGCCCCGCCATCCTGGCCCTGCTCATCCGCTACCACGACGCCGTCGGCCGCCATCCGCAGCTGACCCTGGCCATCTTCGCCGAGCCGGCCGCCTTCGCCGGCGTCACGCGCGCCATCACCGGGCGCCTCGACGCGCTCCTGTCCGCGCTCACGCCGGAGCCCTTGCTGTGGCGCGACATCCTGGTCGACCACGCGCACGGCAGCGCGCTGGCCTTGTGCGCGGCACGCGGCGCGCCGCAGCAGGCCGGCGCCATGCGCGAACAATACCGGCGCGCGCTGGCGCGCATGCTGGACAGCCTTGCGGGCCCGGAACCCGGCCCCCGGTAGCGCCGGCTGAGCCCGCGCAATGCAATCGGCGCTACCTTGCCGCTTGCTGCTGCGCGCGGCGCGCAATGGCGCTAAGATCGGCGCCGCTTCCAACCATGACCCCGACCGCACCCATGTACCAGCCCTCTCCCCTTCGCGTGGCCGCACGCGCCGCCTTGTTTGCCGCCCTGCTGCTGCCGCTTGCGGCGCCCGCCGGCGCCGGCGTCCTGGACGACGTTCCGCTGCCGGACATCGGCGCCGTGACCGACTACCGCCCCAAGATCCCGCTGCGGGTGTACTCGGCCGACAAGGTCCTGATCGGCGAATTCGGCGCCGAGCGGCGCGACTTCGTGCCGATCGCGAAAATCCCGGCCATGATGAAGGCGGCCGTGCTGTCGATCGAGGACGCGCGCTTCTATGAGCACGGCGGGATCGACTGGATCCGCGCGCTGGGCGCCGCCAAGGCCAACCTGGCCTCGCTCGGCAGCTTCCGCCAGGGCGGCTCCACCATCACCATGCAGGTGGCGCGCAACTTCTTCCTGTCGCGCGACAAGACCCTGCCGCGCAAGCTGACCGAAGTCGCGCTGGCCTACAAGATCGAACAGGCCCTCTCCAAGGACCAGATCCTCGAGGTCTACATGAACCAGATCTACCTGGGGCAGCGCTCCTACGGCTTCGCCAGCGCCGCGCGCACCTATTTCGGCAAATCGCTGGACAGCCTGAGCCTGGCCGAGACCGCGATGCTGGCCGGCCTGCCGCAGAACCCGTCGCGCCACAATCCGGTGAGTAATCCGGAACGCGCCCAGGAGCGCCAGCGCGTGGTCCTGAAACGCATGCTGGCGCTGGGGAAAATCAGCGAGGCGCAATATCGGCGCGCGCTGGCCGAGCCGCTGCGCGTGCGGCGCGACGGCGGCGGCCCGGGCGCGGGCGCCGAATACGTCGCCGAACTGGCGCGCCAGGCGGCGCACGCCCGTTTCGGCCAGGCCGCCTACGAGCATGGCTACACCGTCACCACCAGCATCAACGCGGCCGAACAAAGCGCGGCCTACGAGGCGGTGCGCCGCAACGCGGTCGCCTACGACCGCCGCCACGGCTACCGCGGCCCGGAGGCGCGCATCGCGCTGCCGAAGGCAGGAGAAGCGCGCGACGACGCGATCGCCGAGGTCTTGCAGAAGCAGGCCGCCATCGCCGGCTTCACCCCGGCCGTGGTGCTGGCCGCCTCGCCCAAGCGGGTGCGGGTGGTCACGCGCGACGGCGAAGAGGTCGAGGTCAAGGGCGCCGGGCTCGAATTCGCCGCCCCTGCCCTGGCGCCCGCGGCCAAGGCCGGCATCAGGCTGGCGCCGGGCGCGGTGGTGCGCATCGCCCAGTCCAGGGGCGCCTGGGCGATCACCCAGGTGCCGCAGGTGGCCTCGGCCTTCGTGGCGCTCGACGCCCAGACCGGCCTGGTGCGCGCCATGGTCGGCGGCTTCGACTACCAGCTGCAAAAGCTCAACCACGTGACCCAGGCCTGGCGCCAGCCGGGATCGAGCATCAAGCCCTTCGTGTATTCGGCGGCGCTGGAGCGCGGCTTCTTCCCGGGCACGACCATCCTCGACGAGCCGCTCGATTTCTCTGGCGAGAAGGCCTACGCCAACTGGTCGCCGCGCAACGACGACAACCTGTTCGAGGGCCCGGTGACGATCCGCCACGCGCTCACGCACTCGCGCAACGTGCCGACCGTGCGCATGCTGCGCGCGCTCGACGTCGACTATGCGCGCGAGCACCTGCGGCGCTTCGGCTTCGACCTGGCGCGCCACCCGAGCAACCTGACCCTGGCCCTGGGCACCGGCTCGGTGACGCCGCTGCAGCTGGCGGGCGCCTACGCGGTGCTGGCCAACGGCGGCTACCGGGTCGAGCCGGCGCTGGGCATGCTGATCCAGGACCGCGACGGCAAGGTCCTGTTCGAGAGCGGCAAGCCGCGCCCGCTCCAGGAAGGGGCGCGGGTGCTGGATGCGCGCAATGCCTTCATCCTCGATTCCATGCTGCGCGACGTGGCGCGCGTCGGCACCGGCGCCCAGGCTTCGCGCCTGCTGGGCCGCACCGACCTGGCGGGCAAGACCGGCACCACCAGCAACGCCATCGACGGCTGGTTCGCCGGCTACGGCGGCAACGTGGTGGCGGTGTCCTGGATGGGCTACGACGAGCCGCGCTCGCTCGGCGGCCGCGAATTCGGCTCCACGCTGGCACTGCCGGTCTGGGTCGACTACATGCGGGTGGCGCTGGCCAAGCTGCCGCAGCGCGAGCGCGCGCTGCCCGAAGGCCTGGTGCGCGCCAACGGCGACTGGGTGTATGCGGAGTTCGCCGAAACGGCGCCCGCCGCGCTGGAAAGCGCCACGCAGGAAAGCGCCGCGGCGCCTGCGGAACAGACGCCGTAGCGCTGGAATGGAGGGCGGGTGCAGGCAGCCTCGCTGCCGGCACGCCGCCATGTGAGCTTATTGTGAGCGTACTGAGAGCTTATTGCGGCGGCGGCGGCGCCGGGAACAGGATCGCCGGGCCCTGCGGCGCCACGCCTGGCGCCAGCCCGGCGGGCGCCGGCTTGCCGGCCGGCCCGAGGTGGCGCACGAAGCGGTAGATCGCGCGCAGGTCTTCCTTGTCCATCGTATTCAGGGTGAACCAGGGCATCGGCGGGCGCGCCTGCATGGTCTGCGCCATCTTGATCCAGTCCTCCTCGCCCATCGCGTTCATCGACAGGCGCAGGTTGGTCGGATAGGTGGTGCCCCAGGGACCGCGCCAGCCCAGCTGGTCGCCCATCAGCCAGTCTTTTTCCGCGACCTTGCCTGCGCTCATGCCGTAGCCGGCGGTGTGGCAGTCGTTGCAGCCGCCGACCTTGACCAGGTAGCGTCCGCGCTCGATGTACTTGCCCTGGGCCGAGGCGTTGGCGGGATGCTGCGGCGTGTTCGGCGCCGCGTGGGCCGGGATGCCGAAGGCCAGCAGCAGGGCTGCCTGCACGGCCGCATGCGCGGCCACGTGGACGGCCGTGCGCGTGCCATTCTGAAAAAGCTTGGTCATGGTAGTCGGTCCTTCAGGTGGCTTGTCAATACGCGACAGAATACGCCCCCTTTGCCGCCGACGGCCCCCCCACGATGGGGGGGATCCTGCAGATCCGGACCACCGTCACCGGCTCAGGGCAGGCCCTGCACCGTTCCTGCCTTCGGGAAGTCGATCACGTAGTCGACGTTGAAGCGCGCCGTCTCGTTCGGCTTCAGGGTGCGCTCCCAGCCCACCAGGCCGCGCCGCTGCTGCCAGTCCTTGACGCTCGCCTCGGGGCTGAGCGTCACCTTGACCTTCACCTTGTCCGATTCGCTCACCGGCGTCGGTTCCAGCACCAGGATGTCGACCGGCTGGCGGTGGAAGCTGGTCACCACGTAGGTGTCGGCGATGCGCTTCTGGTTCTCCTGTCGGAAGAAGCCTGCCTGCCCGGATTTCTGGTCGCGCTGCTCGGTGCTCACGCGCACCAGCGGATCGCGGCCGAAGGACATCGAGAAGCGCTCGCTGGCCTGGGGATCCCAGTGCAGCGCACCGACATACGAGCCGTCGCGGCGCAGCTGCACCTGGCCCGGCAGCCAGACGCCCTCGGGCCGGGCCGCATCGATGGTCAGCACCGCCGCATCCCCGCTGGTGCGCGGCGAAATGCGCACCAGCTGCTTCACGGCCAGGCTCTGCTTCGACAGGCCGACCGAGATCTCGCGGCCGTCCGAGGCCAGGTTGACCCTGGCCGGCACCTCGTATTCGGTGGTGAAGTTGCCCTGCGTTTCCACGACCGGGGCGATGTAGTCGTCGGCCGCCCGGTTGCGCGAGCCGGTCACGGTCACGGGTGCGGGTGGCGGCGCCGGCGCCGCCACAAGCGGCTGGGCATAGCGGAACTGGACCATCTCCTGCTGCTGCGGCGGCCGCCAGCTCAGCAGCCAGGGCGAAGGATCGGGCGCATAGGCAGTCAGGTTCGGCTGGCCGGTCGACAGGCGCAGCTTGACGCCGCTCCAGTCCTCGCCGGTCTTCTGCGAGATCGATGCCATGCGTTCGAGTTCGACGCTGGAGGCGTTCGAATCCAGCGAGGCGCGGTAGGTTGGCTTCCACCCCGCGCGGTTGACCTGGTAGCTCAGCACCAGCCGGCCCGCCTGTTTCGCCGCGACGGCCACCGTCATGGTACGGCTCTCGCGCGTGCTGGCCTGGGCCTTGGCCAGGTCGAGCTTGAGGGCGGCCAGCTGCTTGCCCAGCGCGCGCTTCTTGACTTCGGCCTCGTGCATGCGGGCCAGGGCCTCGCTGCCGCCCTTGCGGATCGCATCCAGGGTACCCAGCAGCGCCTTGGAGTCGCTCGGGCCGGAACGCACCGCGGCGTCGGCGCCGCCCAGGCGCTCGAGATAGCCCTGCACCAGCTGCGCCGCCTTGTAGTCGGCATCGATCAGCGCGATCTGGTCCTGCAGCGCCAGCACCCGGGCTTCCAGCTCGGCCACGCGCGGGCTCGGGCTGTCGGCGCTGCCCTGGTCGCGCGTGAGCACCTGCCCGACCTGGATGCCCGGATCGGCCTGCAGCCGCACGGTATCGGTGTTGAAGTTGGCCAGCAGGCCCGTGATCTCGACCTGGTTCGTGCCCGGCGCCACCTGCACCACGCGCTCGACGGTGGCGCTGCCGGGATACAGGGTGACGCTCTGGATCGGCGCCTCGACGGCGGAGGCGTTCGATGCCGCGAGGGCCGCCAGGGCAACGAGGGGGGACCATTGCTGTTTGATTGCCATCGGATCTCTTTCGGAATGTAATGATTCGGTGAGAGTAACAGATGGCAATCTTGGGAAAAACACACAAACTCACCGCCTGGCAACGCATGTGTAAGCAGACGTTTCAGGGCGCCGGTGCAATCCCCGGCAGTCGTTCAGTCGGTGACCACGTGCCAGACCCCGTTCAGCTTGTCGCCCTTGCGCTCGCCCGGCTTGGCATCCCTGGCATAGAGGTAGAGCGGCCTGCCCTTGTAGGCCAGCTGCCTGCTGCCGTCATCGCGCGTGACGATCGAGTACGGCGATTCGATCCATTCGGCGGTGAGGGGCACCGGCGGCCACATCTTCGCGCACTGGTCGTTGCAATTGCTCTTGCCGGAGCCGGCAACATCCTTGTCGAAGGTGTAGATGGTCATGCCCTCGCCATTGACCAGCATGCCCTCGCGCACATTGACGGGCTGCGCCGTGGCGCCGGCGGAGAGCAGCAGGCAGGCGGCGCCCAGCGCCGCAAGTACAGGATGCATCGCTTTCATGGTGATCTCCCGAATAGAGGCGGTGCGACAGCGCGACTGTGCGACTGTGCATGTTCAGTATAGGACGGGATTCGGGGAATGCAGCGGACGGCGGCGCACGCCAATGAGGACCGACAGTTGCTAGGAGAACGTGACGACCGCCCCCTTAAAGAACAGGATGAATACAAGCGCGCACGCCCAGCCTTGCCAGCTGACCGGAGTGAGGCCGATACCGAACTTCCTTGGAGCAAACCACGTTTTTTCATCAGAGCGACTTTTTTTTAGACTCTTGTTTTATTTAATCGGAGAAAGCTGGAACTGCCCCCTAAATTCAGACGGCAACGCGAGCAAGGTTAACCCTTAGCATGCCGAGGGGAGCCGAAATGCGCACATTTCCACCATCCGCGGATCACGGGAACAGCTTGTGTCCGGCGAGAGGGAAGCGAATTAGCGCCTCAGCAGAAATCCCGGCTCGGCGCCCGCAGCTTCCCCAGCAAGTGCGACATGTCCACCAGCCGCTTGGCCACCAGGTGGCGCACTTCGCCCTGTTTCTGCCAGACGCCGTACACGCCCAGCAGCGGCGCATTGAGCACCTCGCGCCGCTGCTGCTCCACCAGCGTCGGCCAGACGATCACGTTGATGTTCCCGGTCTCGTCCTCCAGCGTCATGAACAGCACGCCCTTGGCGGTGCCGGGGCGCTGGCGCACCGTCACCAGGCCGCAGGCGCGCGCCAGCTGGCCGTCGGCGTAGTCGGCGAGCAGCGAGGCCGGCATGAAGCGCCTGGCCAGCAGCTGCTCGCGCAACAGCGCCAGCGGATGGCGGCCCAGGCTCAGGCCCTGGGCGCGGTAGTCGCCCACGATCTCGTCGGCCTCGGACGGCGCGGCCAGTTGCGGCAGTTCTTCCTGCGGCGTGGTGGGGCGCAGCAGGTCGCGGTCGGGCACCGCGCCCACCGCCTGCCACAGCGCCTCGCGCCGGTGCCCGGCCAGCGACTGCAGCGCGTTGGCGCCGGCCAGCACCTGCAGGTCGCCGCGGTCGAGCTGGGCGCGGCGCGCCAGGTCGGCCACGCTCTCGAAGGGACGCACGGCGCGCGCCATCTCGATGCGCAGGGCCACCTCCTGCTTCAGGCCGCGCAGCAGGCACAGGCCCAGGCGCACCGCGGGCTGGCGCGCGCGCTCCGTGGGATGGTGCTCCTCCAGGGCCGCGTCCCAGCCGCTGATGCTGACGTCCGCCGGGCGTACCTCGATGCCGTGGCGGCGCGCGTCCTGCACCAGTTGCGAAGGGCTATAGAAACCCATCGGCTGGCTGTTGAGCAGGGCGCACAGGAAGGCCGCCGGCTCGTGGCACTTGAGCCAGGAGCTGGCATAGGCCAGCAGCGCGAAGCTGGCCGCGTGCGATTCCGGGAAGCCGTATTCGCCGAAGCCCTGGATCTGGCTGAAGATCGCTTCGGCGAATTCCAGCGTGTAGCCGCGCTCCAGCATGCCCTTCACGATGCGCTCGTAGTATTTTTCGAGCCCGCCCTTGCGCTTCCAGGCCGCCATCGCGCGCCGCAGCTGGTCGGCCTCGCCCGGCGTGAAGCCGGCGCCGAGGATCGCCACCTGCATCACCTGCTCCTGGAAGATCGGCACGCCCAGCGTGCGTTCCAGCGCCACCTTCATCTCCGGGCTCGGGTAATGGATCGGCTCCAGGCCCTGCCTGCGCCGCAGGTAGGGATGGACCATGCCGCCCTGGATCGGGCCGGGGCGCACCACCGCCACCTCGATCACCAGGTCGTAGAAGCGGCGCGGGCGCATGCGCGGCAGCATGCTCATCTGCGCGCGCGACTCGATCTGGAACACGCCCACGGTGTCGGCGGCGCAGATCATGTCATAGGTGGCGCTGTCGTCAGGCGGGATGTCCTGCATCTCGAACAGGTTGCCGTAGCGCTGGCCCACCAGTTCGAGGCCGCGGCGCATCATCGACAGCATGCCCAGCGCCAGCACGTCCACTTTCATCAGCCCGAGTTCCTCCAGGTCGTTCTTGTCCCACTGGATGACGCTGCGGTCCGCCATGGTGGCATTCTCGATCGGCACCAGGCGCGACAGCTTGCCGCGCGCGATCACGAAGCCGCCCGGATGCTGCGACAGGTGGCGCGGAAAGTTCAGCAGCTTGTCGGCCAAGGTGGCCCACTGCTGCGCCAGGCGCGATGCCGGGTCCAGTCCCGCCTCGGCCAGGCGGCCCAGCAAATCGGCGCGGCTGTCGAACCAGTGGTGGGTCTTGGCCACCTTCTCGACGATGGCCAGGTCGATGCCGAGCGCGCGTCCGCTGTCGCGCAGCGCGCTCTTGGGGCGGTAGCTGATCACCACCGCCGCCAGCGCGGCCCGCTCGCGCCCGTATTTCCGGTAGATGTACTGGATCACTTCTTCGCGGCGCTGGTGCTCGAAGTCGACGTCGATGTCGGGCGGCTCGTTGCGCTCCTTCGAGATGAAGCGCTCGAACAGCAGGCTGGCGCGGGCCGGGTCGACCTCGGTGATGCCGAGGCAGTAGCACACCGCCGAGTTGGCGGCCGAACCGCGGCCCTGGCACAGGATGTGTTGCGAGCGGGCGAAGCGCACGATGTCGTACACCGTCAGGAAGTAGTGCTCGTACTGCATCTCGGCGATCAGCCGCAGCTCGTGCTCGATCTGCGCCTGCACCTTGGCCGGAATGCCCTCGCGGAAGCGCCGGTGCGCGCCGATCCAGGTTTCCTGGCGCAGGAAGCTGCTGGCGTCGTGGCCGGGCGGCACGACTTCGTCGGGATACTCGTAGCGCAGTTCGTCCAGCGAGAAGGTGCACAGGCGCGCGATGCGCAGCGTCTCGGCCAGCGCCTCGCGCCCGTAGATGTTCGACAGGCGCAGGCGCGAGCGCAGGTGCTGCTCGGCGTTCTGGGCCAGGCCGTAGCCGCAGTCGGCCACCGGCTTTTTCAGGCGGGTGGCGGTGAGCGTGTCCTGCAGGGGTTTGCGCGAACGCACGTGCATCACCACGTGGCCGAGGGCCGTGATCGGCAGGCCGTGCTGCCAGCCCACCTCTTCCAGCGTCTCGCGGTGCGGCTCGTCGAAAGCCCGGTGCAGCAACACCAGCCCGAGCCAGGAGCGGCCCGGGAAGGTGGACGCCATCCACGCGGCTTGCCCGTGCAGGCGGTCGACGTCGAGCGCTTCGTGCGAAGGATAATGCGGCAGCAGGATCGCCAGGCAGTCGGGCATGTGCTGCAGGTGCGCATACGCGGGCGCGGGCCGGGCCAGGTCGTCCGGGGTGAGGAAGTAGCTCCCTTTTTCGCTGCGGGTGCGGCCAAGGGTGATCAGCTCGGACAAGTTACCGTAGCCGTTGCGGTTCTTGGCCAGCAGCACCAGCGACAAGGCCGGGCTGCCGTCCGGGTTCTTCAGGTGGAAGTGGGCGCCGATCACCAGGTGCAGGCCGGCCTTCCTGGCCTCGGCATGGGCGCGCACCACGCCGGCCAGCGAGCATTCGTCGGTCAGCGCCAGCGCGAAATAATCGAGTTGGACCGCCCGCGCCACCAGTTCCTCCGCATGCGAAGCGCCTTCCAGGAAGGAGAAGTTCGACAGGCAGAACAGCTCCGCATAGGGCGGCAATGCCTGTGGCGGCGGCGGGTAGGAATCGGTCATCGGCAAGGGCGAACAAAAGCTGGGCGAACGGGCTACAATGCTAGTCAAACCAGCAATACTGTATAAAAACACAGTATAACCGAGACGATCCACGCGACAAGGAAAACCCATGCAGATCCGTGCACTGCGCTGTTTCGGCGAACATGCCGGCACCGGCAACCCTGCCCTCGTCATCGAAGGCGACCATGCGACCGAAGAAGCACGCCGGGCCCTGGCGCAGGCGCGCAACACCACCTGCGTCTACCTCGACGGCGAGGTCGTCGATTTCTACTACCCGCACATGCGCAGCCCGCTCTGCCTGCACGCCACCCTGGCGGTGGCGCATGTGCTGTTCGCACGCCACCCCGATGCATCCAGCCTGGCGGTGACGACGGCCATGCGCGGCCAGCGGCTCGAGCTGCTGCGCGACGAAGAGGTCTTCTACATTCGCCTGCAGGCGCAGGAAGCAGCGCAGCCGGCGCCGGCGCCCGGCCTGCTGGCGCAGCTCCTGGACGCGCCCGGCTTCGTGCCCGCATCGCCCCCGCGCGTGGCCTCGGTCGGCAGTCCGAAGCTGCTGGTCGAAGTACCGGATGCCGCCTTGCACGCCCTGCGTCCGGACCTGCAGGCGATCGCGGCCTGGGGCAAGCAAGCCGGCATCAACGGCATCTATGCCTGGTGCCGCCTGCAGGACGGGCTTGACGCGGGCCGCTTCGAAGGGCGCAACTTCAACCATCTCGACCCGGCGCTGGAAGACAGCGCCACCGGCGTTGCGGCCGGCGCGCTCAGCGTCCTGCTGGGGCATGGCATTATCCTGCTGCAGGGACGCGCCACCGGCCAGTCCTGCCTGATCCGGACGAAAGTGGAAAACGGCGCGATCCTGGTTGGCGGCCGCGCCGAGCCGGACGCCGTGATCGCTTCTTTCGCCCGCTAGCACCCGTACATACAAGGCAGCCGGTACTGTCCGTCCGGCCCAAGCTGGGATACACTTCCGCGGATACCCCTAGAAGCTCGTCCAGAGCCAACCACACCGCGGATATGAAACCACTCCTTTCCTACGCCCTCCCCTTGATCCTGCTCGGCGCCAGTGCCACCGCACGCGCCGACGTCGATTACCAGCTGCGCATTACCGATGCGGCACAGCACCTGGCCGAAGTGCGCGCCACCTTCCCGGCGGCCACCGGCGCCACGCTGGACGTGCAGATGCCGAACTGGCGCACCGGCCGCTACAACATCCTGAACCTCGCCAACGGCGTGCGCCTGTTCAAGGCCTTCAACGCCAAGGGCGAGCCGCTGGCGGTCGCCAAGACCGACAAGGGCACCTGGCAGGTCCGCACCAAGCCGGGCGACGCGGTGACCGTGCAGTACGAGCTGTACGCCAACCTGCTGGGCGAGCGCACCCGCCACATCGACGACACCCATGCCTACCTGGACGCCAGCGGCGTGTTCGTCTATGCCGCCCCATTCCGCAAGGAGCCCGTGAAGGTCAAGCTGGACGTGCCGCAGGGCTGGAAGTCGCGTTCGGGCATGGACGCGGGCAACTGCGACCACTGCTTCGTCGCGCCCAACTACGACGTGCTGATCGACGCGCCGATCGAGACCGGCATCCACGAGTTCTACACCGACAAGGTGGACGGACGCACGATCGAACTGGCGATCTGGGGCCGCGGCAACCACGACGGCAAGCAGATGATGACGGACCTGAAGAAGATCGTCGCCGAGACCGCGAAAATGTACGGTAACAAGTATCCGTTCCAGCGCTACCTGTTCATCGTCCACGCCACCGACGGCGTCGGCGGCGCCACCGAGCACGCCAACTCCACCGTGATCCAGAAACCGCGCTGGACCTTCGCGCCGCGCAAGCCCTACCTCGACTTCCTGCGCGTCGCCGCGCACGAGTTCTATCACACCTGGAACGTCAAGGCCTACCGTCCGAAGGAGATGGTGCCCTACGACTACCAGAACGAGAACTACAACCGCCTGCTGTGGATCGCCGAGGGCCACACCTCCTACTACGACGAGCTGATCGTGCTGCGCGCCGGCCTGCAGAAGCGCGACGAGTTCCTGGAGGGTTACGCCAAGCTGATCGACGACTACCTGCACCAGCCGGGCCGCTTCCAGCAGAGCGCGGCCGACGCCAGCTTCGACGAGTGGATCGCGGTCGGCGGCGAGCGTGCGCGCAACGCCTCGGTCAACATCTACTCCAAGGGCCAGGTGCTGGCGCTGATGATGGACCTCGAGCTGCGCCGCCAGACCGGCGGCAAGCGCGGTCTCGAGGACATGCACCGCATCCTGTTCGAGAAGCACTCGACCGCCCAGGGCGGCTACGACGTGCCGGCCGTGCTGGCCGCCCTGCGCAGCGTGAGCGGCCAGGACTGGAGCGGCTGGTGGGCCCGGTACGTGGACGGCACCGCCGAGATCCCGTTCGACACCCTGCTGGCCCAGGTCGGCCTGCAGAAGCTGGTCGACGTGCCGAAGGACCAGGAGCAGAAGACCGAATGGTGGTCCGGCTGGACCCTGCGCGAAGGCAGCGACCCGGCCGTGGTCACCGTGGTCGAACGCGACAGCCCGGCCTGGAAGGCCGGCGTGGTCGCGGGCGATACGCTGGTGGCCGTGAACGGCCTGCGCGTGTCCGCCAAGGACATCGGCGACAAGATGTCGCTCGCCAAATCCGGTCCGTTCAAGCTGCACCTGTTCCGCCGCGACGAGCTGGTCGAGATGCCGATCTCGCCGCAACAGCTCCCGAAGGGCAAGGCCAAGATCAAGGCCCTCGACAAGGCCAGCGCCGCGCAGCAGGCGATGAACGCCGCCTGGCTGGGCGTGGCCTGGCCGAAAGAAGAACCGGCGGCGGCCAAGAAGCCTTGACCCGCAGCTGAACGGCGCGCCTGCGCCGGCCACGCTCACCGCGGCCCCGGTCTTCCCGGCGCCGCGGTTTTTCATTCCCGCCCTGGCGAATGCCTGCTCTATAATTTGGCTAGAAAGCAATATATTCGAATCTCCACCAGTTGCTCACATTCGCCATGGCCGACGACAAACGCATCCGCGTCCAGTTCAACCCCCTGATCAAACCCTTTCTGGTGGCAAAGATTGGCTTCGCCATGCTGTGCACCATCGTCGGCATCCCGCTGGCGATCGTCTGGTTCCTGGGCGTCGGGCGCTGGTGGGCCCGGCACTATTTCGAGCGCCTCGAATGCCAGCTCGATCCACGCAGCCTGCGCTACCGCAAAGGCATCCTGGTCACCACCGAAAAGACCATCCCGCTGGAGAACATCCAGGATGTGACCTTCATCGAAGGTCCGATCCTGCGCCACTTCAACCTCAGCACCCTGAAGTTCGAGACCGCGGGCCACAACGCCGGCCAGGCCTCGGACATGCGCCTGACCGGGATCATCGACGCCCAGGACTTCCGAACCCGGATCCTGCAAGCGCGCGACGCCCTGCGCCACCCTCCGCAAGACAGGGGCGGCGATGCACAGCTGGCCGCGTTGAACGCGATCGAAGCCAGGCTGGACGAAATCGCCGGTCTACTGCGCGCCGCGCGCCTGGACGATCGATAAATATAGGTTATATGTTTACAACGTTGTGTTAATACGACACAGCGACGCTGCTCCTCTACGGGATTGTTTAGTATTTAATTTTCCCACGGAGAAATCAGTGCTCACACTCAAACGCCTTCCCCAGTCGGTCCTGCTCGCCCTGTACGGCGGCGCCGCATTCGCCTCCCTGGTCCCTACCGCCTTCGCCCAGAGCACTGTCCAGGAGCCTTCCACCACCCCGGTCGCCGCAGGCACCCCGGCTGCTGCGGCCACCGGCCAGGGCGGCGTGCAGAGCGTCAGCATCGTCGGCTCGCGCCGCGTCGGCAACTCTTCGGCGATCGACACGCCGGTGCCGGTCGACACCATTTCGATGACCAAGGCCAGCGAACAAGGCGGCCAGTTCGACCTGGCCCAGGTACTGAACAACGTCTCGCCCTCGTTCAACTCGACGCGCCAGACCGGCGCCGACGGCGCCGACCTGGTCGACTCCGCGGCCCTGCGCGGCCTGGGTTCCGACCAGACCCTGGTGCTGGTGAACGGCAAGCGCCGCCACACCACCGCCCTGGTGAACCTGTTCGGCGCGCGCAACCGCGGCAACACCGGCACCGACATGAACGCGATTCCGGTCATGGCCATCCGCAACGTGCAGGTGCTGCGCGACGGCGCCGCCGCGCAGTACGGCTCGGACGCGATCGCCGGCGTGATCAACATCGAACTGAAGAAGAGCCTGGGCTGCGAGATGGTGGCCGGCTTCGGCCAGTACACCGAGGGCGACGGCGACAACTACCTGGCCTCGGCCTACTGCGGCGTGGCCATGGGCGGCGGCGTGCTGGGCATCACCGGCGAGTACTACGACCGCGGCCGCTCCAACCGCGCCGAGCCGGGCAACCCGCGCATCATCGGCGACACCAAGTCGCAGAACAGCACCCTCTACCTGAATGGCGAATTCCCGGCGGGCCCGGGCAAGCTGTACTTCACCGCGGGCGTGCAGAACCGCGACGCCTCGTCGGCCGCATGGGCGCGCGAAGGCATCGGTTCCGAGGACATCCCCTCGCGCAACTCGGCCGCGATGTACCCGAACGGCTTCGTCCCCTTCATTAACGGCGACATCAACGACCGCTGGGGCACCGTCGGCTACCGCTGGCAGCTGGGCGAGTGGAACACCGACCTGTCCCAGACCCTCGGCTACAACAGCATGAAGTACCACATCGCGAACACGCTGAACGCGTCGATCGCGAACCTCGACCTGATGCGCGGCGGACGCGGCGTCAGCCCCTCCATCTTCGACGCCGGCGGCTTCTCGTTCCGCCAGGCCACCACCAACCTGGACTTCTCGCGCTTCTACCAGGGCGTCGGCCAGGGCATGAACCTGGCCTTCGGCTTCGAGCACCGCCGCGAGAACTACAAGATCCGCGCCGGCGAGCCGGGCTCGTACATCGACGCCGACGGCGTGGGCGTGGGCGGCAATGCCGGCAGCCAGGGCTTCCCGGGCTTCCAGCCGGGCGACCAGACGGACAGCGACCGCCACTCGAACGCCGCCTACCTCGACGTCGAGACCGACCTGAGCGAGCGCTTCAAGCTGCAGGCCGCGCTGCGCCACGAGCGCTATTCGGACTTCGGCTCGACCACTACCGGCAAGCTGGCCGGCGCATATCGCGTCAACCCGGCAGTGCTGCTGCGCGCTTCCGCCAGCACCGGTTTCCGCGCGCCCTCGCTGCAGCAGGTGTACTTCTCGTCGACCTTCACCGACTTCGTCAGCGGCCAGCCGCTCGACGTGGTGCTGGCGCCGAACGGCGGCCGGGTGGCGAATGCGGCCGGCATCCCCCAGCTCAAGGACGAGCAGTCGAAGAGCTACACGCTGGGCCTGACCTGGTCGCCGAACGCGGCCACCTCGCTCACGGCCGACCTGTACCGCATCGGCATCGACGACCGCATCGTGCTGTCGGGCCGCTTCGACGCCGACAACTACCCGGCCCTGGGCGCCACCCTGCAGCAGCTGGGCGTGGGCCAGGCGCAGTTCTTCGTCAACTCGGTCGATACCAAGACCGAAGGCCTGGACGTGACGCTGTCGCACCGCATGGACGTGGGCGCCGGCAAGCTGAACACCTTCCTGGCCCTGAACTTCGGCAAGACCGAGGTCACCGGCGTGCATGCGCCGAGCGCCCTGCGCGGCTTCGAGGACGTGCTGCTGTCCGAGCGCGAGCGCCTGTTCATCGAGGAAGGCGCGCCGCGCCGCAAGGCCACGCTGGGCTTCGACCACAGCCTGGGCAAGCTGGAAACCGCGCTGCGCATCGTGCATTTCGGCCCGCAGACCCTGGGCACCTTCTCGGGCCCGCCGGTGCCGAACCAGTACTACAAGGCCAGGACCTCGGCCGACCTGTCGTTCACCTGGGCGCTGGACGCCAGGACCAAGTTCACCGTCGGCGGCACCAACATCTTCGACGTCAAGCCGAGCGAGCAGGATCCGAACGAGACCGACAACGGCTTCAAGTACGAAAGCGTCCAGTTCGGCCTGAACGGCGCGGCCTGGTTCGCGCGCCTGGCGCACAAGTTCTGAGTGCATCGCCCACGGCCATGGCGAAAGGGTCCCCAAGGGACCCTTTTTATTACAGGCGGCATCCACACTTTGTAACAATGGGGATTTTGCGTATTTGCTTGCGTATATAATGCCCAGCATGTCTCGTTGGCAGCTTGCAACGTTTTCTTCCCACTGCCGCAGCATGCGGCGTCCGCAGGCCATACCATGACTGACCTTGCACACAACCGCATCTCCACCGGCATCCCTGGCCTCGACGACATCCTCGGCGGCGGCCTGACGCCGCAGCGCATCTACCTTGTCGAAGGCTCGCCCGGCGCGGGCAAGACCACGCTCGGGCTCCAGTTCCTGCTCGACGGCGTGGCAAGGAACGAGCGCGGCCTGTACATCACCCTGTCCGAAACGGCCGACGAACTGGCGGCGGTGGCGGCCAGCCATGGCTGGAGCATCGATGCGCTGTCCCTCTACGAACTGGCCGGCGACGCCGACCTCGAACCGGAGGCGCAGCAGTCGGTGTTTCACCCGTCCGAGGTCGAACTGGGCGAGACCACCCGCAACGTGATGGACCAGGTCGACGCCGTGCGGCCGGTACGGGTGGTGTTCGACAGCCTGTCGGAGATGCGCCTGCTGGCGCAGAATCCGCTGCGCTACCGGCGCCAGATCCTGGCCCTGAAGCAGTTCTTCGCGTCCCGTTCCTGCACCGTCCTGCTGCTGGACGACAAGACCAGCCAGTCCGACCAGCACCTGCACAGCATCGCGCACGGCGTGATCAGCCTGGAGCAGATCGCCAAGGAGTTCGGCAAGGAGCGCCGGCGCGTCAACATCATCAAGATGCGCGGCATCCGCTTCCGCGGCGGCTTCCACGACTACACGCTCGACACCGGCGGCATCACCATGTATCCGCGCCTGGTCGCTTCCGAGCACCTCCGCGACTTCGTCCCCGCGGTACGCTCGACCGGTTCCGGCGGCCTGGACGCCCTGCTGGGGGGCGGCCTGGTGCGCGGCACCAATACCCTGATCGTCGGGCCATCCGGCATCGGCAAGACCACCCTGTCGACGCGCTGCCTCCTGAGCGCGCTGGAACGCGGCGAGCACGCCTCGTTCTACCTGTTCGACGAGGGCCTGGGCACCTTCTTCGCGCGCAGCCGGGCGCTCGGGCTGGAGCTGCGGCCTTTCGTCGACAACGGCCAGCTGCACATCCACCACATCGACCCGGCCGAGCTGTCGCCCGGCGAGTTCGCGCAGATGCTGCGCGACGCGGTCGAACACTCGGGCGTCGGCTTCATCGTGATCGACAGCCTGAACGCCTACCTGCAGGCGATGCCGGGGGAGCAATACCTGATCCTGCAGATGCACGAGCTGCTGTCCTACCTGAACCAGCAGGGCGTGACCACGGTGCTGGTGCTGGGCCAGCACGGGTTGATCGGCGAAGTGAAATCCGACGTCGACCTGAGCTACCTGAGCGACAGCACGGTGCTGATGCGCTTCTTCGAGTCGAACGGGCGCCTGCGGCGCGCCGTCACCGTCATCAAGAGCCGCGCGGCCGAGCATGCGCTGACCATCCACGAGCTCCAGCTGGGCGCCGACGGCCTGCGCGTGGGCGAACCGCTGGAAGGCTTCGACGGCGTGCTCACGGGCCTGCCGAGCTACCGCGGCCTGACGCCGATGATGTCGGACCTCTCTCCAGATGCCCTTCTCTAGCCGGCACGACGAGCGCATCCTGATCCTGGCGCCGCGTGGGCGCGACGCCGACGTCATGTGCGCCGTGCTGGGCCAGGATGGCGCCGCCTGCTGCGTGATCCAGGACTTTTCCAGCTTTACGGCCGCGCTCGCAGAGGGCGCCGGCATGGCCATCGTCGCCGAGGAAGCGCTGAACGGCGTCGATCTTGGCGCCCTGTATGCCTGGCTGGCGACGCAGGCGCCCTGGTCCGACTTTCCCTTCGTGATCCTGCTCGGCAAAGCGATCGGGATGGCGGCATCGAACGCGCGCCCCCGGATCGAGGAACTGGGCAACATCATCCTGCTCGAGCGTCCGCTGAATGCCCAGACGCTGCGCAGCGCCGCCACCTCCGCCCTGCGCGCGCGCCGGCGCCAATACCAGACGCGCGACCTGCTGGCCGAGCGCGAACGCAGCGCGACTACCCTGCAGGAAAGCCGGCACGCCCTCCTCTCGCTCAACGAAACCCTGGAATCGCGGATCGAGGAGCGCACCCGCGCGCTGGCCGGGGCCAACGACCGCCTGATGAACGAAGTGATCGAGCGCGAGCGGGTCCAGCAGGCGATGGTGCAGTTCCAGAAGATGGAGGCGGTCGGCCGCCTCACCGGCGGTATCGCCCACGACTTCAACAACCTGCTCAACGTGGTCCAGGGCAGCATGGACCTGATCCTGCTGCTGTCGAAGGACGAGGTGGCGCGCCAGCGCGCCGAGATCGCACGCCGGGCCTGCCAGCGCGGAGGCAAGCTCACCAGCCAGCTGCTGGCCTTCGCCCGCAACCAGAACCTCGACCTGCGTCCCACCGGCGTGCCGGAGCTGTTCGACGGCGTGCGCGAACTGGTGGCGACCTCGGTCGGCTCGCGCATCGCATTGCGCTTCGAGGTCGAGGCGGACTGCGCGCGCGTGTTCGCCGACGCCAACCAGATGGAGATGGCGCTGCTGAACCTGGCCATCAACGCGCGCGACGCCATCGAGGGCGGCGGCCAGCTATCGTTCCAGGCCGGGAATGCGCAGCCGCCGGGCGGGCTGCTGCCGGCCGGCGACTACGTGCGCATCGCGGTCGCCGACAATGGTCCGGGCATGTCGCCCGAACTGGTCGCCAAGGTGTTCGAGCCCTTCTTCACCACCAAGGCGGTCGGCAAGGGCACCGGCCTGGGCCTGAGCCAGGTGTACGGCATGGCCCAGCAGTCGGGCGGCGCGGCGCGCATCCTGAGCGAGCCGGGCGCCGGCACCACGGTCGAGATCTGGCTGCGCGCCTGGGCCGGCAGCGGCGCCGACGACGCGCCGCCGCTGCCGGCCGCGCTGCCGGATGCGCGGCCCGGCTGCCATATCCTGGTGGTCGAGGACGACAACTTCGTGCGCGAATCGATGGTGCTGTCGCTGGAAGCCTTCGGGCACGTGGTGACCCAGGCCGCCGACGGCGAGGCCGCGCTGCGCGAACTGCGGCGCCGGCGGCCCGACCTGATCATCACCGACTACCTGATGCCCGGCATCACCGGCGCGGAACTGATGCTGCGCGCACGCGAGGTCTTTCCCGGTATCCCGATGATCATCGCCACCGGTTATGCCGACATGCACGCCATCGACCAGGTGCTGGGCGACGACCTCCTGCTGCGCAAGCCCTTCCAGCTGGCCGAACTGGCGCGCAGCGTCGAGCGCGCGCTGGGCCGCAGCACCCCGCCCGTATCGAGCTGAACGCCCTCGAAAACGACTCTGTGCCACACTTTGCGCATCGCCATCCGGTCAATGCCATCGCGGGAGCACATCATGAGCAACGAGCAGAAAACCCAGCAACAGCCGCAGGGCCAGCCCCAGAACCAGCAAGGGCCGCAGGATCAGTCGCAAGGCCGGCAGGAAGCGGCGCAGGAAGGATCGAAACAGCAGGATTTCGACGGCCTCGAGAACAAGAAGCCGGAAGAGCTGACGCCGGAGGAGCTACGGCTGATGGCCGACACGATGCCGGGCGAAGGACCGGGCGACTGATGTTCCTGTTCTTCTCGAACAAACTCGGCTGCCTCGGGTCCATCGCCGTGTCGATCGTCTGACGCTGATCGTCCTGCTGATCTTCGGCGTTTTCTAAGCGGGTTTACTTCTTGAGCGAGCGGACGTGGGCCAGGACCTCGTCCTCGCGTCCCTCGCCCACCGCTTCTGCGGCAGTCTTGCCGCCGAACGCTGCCTGCGCCTCGGTCATCCAGTCGCTGGCAGCTTCATCGCTGCCCAGGATCCCGCGCACCTCGTGCATCACCGTGTAATAGGCCTGCGCCTTGCGCGACTGCTGGCCGAAGCGTTCCTTCAGCGCCGCGAAGGCATCGGGTTTGATCGGTTCGTCTGCCGCCATGCTGGTGCTCCTTATTTGGTGACGCTCAGGACCGAACGCTTGCCGCCCTTGAACGAGTACAGCGTGATGGTGCCGTCGCGGATGTCGCCGCGCGCATCGAAGGCGATCGGTCCGGTCACGCCCTTGTGCTGGATCTTCGCCAGCACCGGCAGGTACTTCGCCGGCTGCGCCGAACCGGCCTTCGCCATCGCCTCGGCCATGGTCATCACGGCGTCGTAGGCATACGGCGCATTGATCTGGACGTCGATGCCGAAGCGCTTTTTATAATCGGCGCGGAACTTGTCCATGCCGGCCCTGGCCTCGCCCTGCACGCCGCCCGCTTCCGCGCACACCACCTGGCCGTCAAGCATGGTGCCGCCCGAGAGCTTGTGGATCTCGTCCGAGCAGATGCCGTCGCCGCCCATCATGCGCACGTTCATGCCGAGCTGCTTCATCTGGCGCAGCATCGGGCCGGCGGTCGCGCTCATGCCGCCGAAGAAGACCAGGTCGGGCTTGGTTGCGCGGATACGGGTGATGATGGCGGAAAAATCGGTCGCCTTGTCGTGGGTGAACTCGCGCGCCACCACGCTGCCGCCCTGGCTTTGCAGGCTGCGCGCGAACTCGGTAACCAGGCCCTGGCCGTAGGCGGTGCGGTCGTCGACCACGGCCACGCGCTTCGCGCCCATGCTCTTGACGGCGTAGCGGCCCAGCGCCTGGCCCAGCTGCACGTCGTTGGCCACCACGCGGAAGGTGGTGTTGAAGCCCTGCCGGGTGTACATCGGCGACGTCGAGGAAGGCGAGATCTGCGGAATGCCGGCAGCATGGTAGATCTTCGAGGCCGGAATCGTGGTGCCCGAGGTCTCGTGGCCGACCATGCCGTTGATCCTTGCGTCCACCAGTTTCTGCGCCACCGCGGTGGCCTGCTTCGGCTCGCCGCCGTCGTCCTCGGCCACCAGCTCGAAGCGGACCTTCTTGCCGCCGATGACGGCGCCCTTGGCATTGAGCGCCTCGATCGCCATGCGCGCGCCGTTCTCGGTGTCCTTGCCGAAGTAGGCCACCGGGCCGGTCACGGCGGCGGCATGGCCGATCTTCACCACTTCCTGGGCCGAGGCCGCGCCCGCCAGGGCAAAGGTGGCCAACAGGACTGCTTGCTTCTTCATGATTCCTCGTCAGTATCCGGGGCGCGGCCCCGATGGGCAAAACGGCCATTCTACCGTTACCGGGCCGGCCCTGCCGGCCGCCGTCGCGCCCGGCGTGACAATTGGAGAGAATTTCAAGGACCAAACGCGGGTATCCTGCCCGCCTTACATAAGAACGAGAGGGGGCCGGCCATGCCGAGCATCCCTCCGGCACCACGGAGATCACCATCGTTACACTCGCCATGCGACCTGCCCGCCTTGCGGCAGGCGTCCTGCTGCCCTGCGCGCTTGCACTCGTGCTTGCGCCGGCCCATGCCGGCGACCCGGCATCGCCCCGCCCCGCCGCCGCTTCCCGCGCACCGGCGCGCCCCCACAATCTGCAGGAATGCAGCCGCCTGCGCGCGGCCATCCTGGAATCGGAACAGGCCGAGCGGCGGGTGCGCGCGGCGATCATCGAAGGGATCCAACAGGATCTGTCCAGCCTGCGCCAGCGTTTCCGCCGGCTCCGCTGCCTGGTCCCGGCTAAGCGTTGAAGCCGACCGTGGCCGACAGGCCGCCCAGGCGCTCGGACTGGCCCAGCACCAGCGTGGCGCCGTGCCGTTCGGCGATCGCCTTGATGATCGCCAGTCCCAGGCCGCTGCCGGCCGCCTCGCTGCCGGCGACCCGGTAGAAGCGGTCGAACACGCGCTCGCGTTCTTCCGGCGGGATGCCGGGACCGCTGTCCTCGACCGTGACGCTGATGCCGCCGGTGTCCTTGCGCACCGAGATGTCGGCGGTGCCGCCCGCCGGGGTGTACTTGACGGCGTTGTCGACCAGGTTGCGCAGCAGGATGTGCAGGGCGTCAGGCTGCCCTTCCACGGTGGCCGGGTCGGCCTGGTGCACGCCCAGGTCCACGCCCTTGGCCGCGGCCACGCCGGCCAGGTCGGCCACGGTGCGGCGCGCCAGGTCGGCCAGGTCGACCGGGCGCGCGGCGGCGCCGTTGGCGGCGGCTTCCTGGCGCGCCAGCACCAGCAGCTGCTCGACCAGGCGGGTAGCGCGGTCGATGCCGGCGGTCAGGCGCGATACGGCCAGCTTGCGCGCATCAAGGGTTTCGGCGCGCTCCAGGCTCTGCGCCTGCAAACGCAGCGCCGCCAGCGGCGTGCGCAGTTCGTGCGCGGCGTCGGCCACGAAGGTCTGCTGGGCGTCGAAGGCGGTCTTGACCCGCCCGAACAGCAGGTTCAGTTCGTGCACCAGGGGCCGCACCTCGTCGGGCAGGCCGGCTTCGGACACCGGCGACAGGTCGTCGGCCTGGCGCGAGGCCACCTGCGAGCGCACCCGCGCCACCGGGTCGAGCGAGCCGCTCACCACCCACCACACGACCAGCATCAGGATCGGCATCATGACCGCGATCGGCCCGAGGGTGCGCAGCGCCAGGTTGCCGGCCATGTTGCGGCGCACGGCCAGGTCCTGGGCCACCTGCACGGTCTGGTTCTCGGTCTGGATCGAGAACACGCGGTACACGGTATTGTTGGCCTTGACGTTGGAAAAACCGAGCACGGCGCGCTGCGGCAGTTTGGCGCGCGAGACGCTGTGGAAGACCTGCACGCCGTCGGGCGACCACATCTGCACCACCATGTCGTCGCTGCCGGCGCCCGCCTGGCCTTCGTTGGCCTCGTTCTGGGCTTGCAGGCGGCGCTGGGCCTCGGTGTTCGACAGCGGCGTGCCCGAGCGCAGCGACAGCGCCATCTGCTGCATGTGGTAGTCGAAGATCTGGTCGGCGTCGTGCAGGGCGGTGCGGTAGGCGATCGAGGCCTGCGCCAGCGCGGCGATGGTGATCGCCGCCAGCAGGTACCACAACAGGCGTCCACGCAGCGAGTGCGTGAGCCTGGGCCTGATGAACTTCATGCCTTGGGCACCATGTAGCCGACGCCGCGCACGTTCTGGATCAGGTCGCTGCCCAGCTTCTTGCGCAGGCCGTGGATGTAAACCTCGACCGCGTTGCTGGAGACTTCGTCGCGCCAGCTGTACAGCTTTTCTTCCAGCTGGGCGCGCGACAGCACGGCGCCGGGCCGGGCCACCAAGGCTTCGAGCACGGCCCATTCGCGTGCCGAGAGCGCAACCTGGGTGCCGTCCACCAGCACCTCGCGGGTGGCGGGATTGACGGTGATGTTCTTGTATTCGAAGATGGGTTCGGCGCGCCCGGCGGCGCGGCGCAGCAGCGCGCGGATGCGCGCCAGCAGTTCGTCGAGATCGTAGGGCTTGAGCACGTAGTCGTCGGCGCCGGCATCGAGCCCGGCGATGCGCTGGGCCACCGAGTCGCGCGCAGTGGCGACCAGCACCGGCGTGCGGTCCTTGCGCGAGCGCATCGAGCGCAGCACTTCCAGCCCGTCCTTGCGCGGCAGGCCAAGGTCGAGCAGGACCAGGTCGTAGTTCTGGTTCTGCAGCAGGGCCGTGTCGGCCATCTCGCCGTCCTTGACCCAGTCGACGGCGTAGTGCTCGGCCCGCAAGAGGTCGAGCACTACTTCGCCGATCATCGTATCGTCTTCTACCAGCAGTAGCCGCATGAATTCCCCGTTCTTGAAACCAGCTGGAGAGTATCCGAAAAACGCCTCCATGGCTACGTTGCATCGTCTCGCCGTACTGGCGTACTGTCTTCGCCGACGCGCCTTGCCTGGAGGCTTTTCGGACACTCCTTAGAGGACGCTACGCCTCCTTAGCCAATCCGCACCGGAATGAAGATTCTGTCACTCCCGCGCTGGATCAGCAAGGCCACCGACTTGTTGGCTTTCGCCACCACGTCGCGGACCTGGTCGAGCGAGTTCACCGCCCGGCCGTTGACCGATACCAGTACATCGCCCGGCTGCACCCCCGCGATCGCGGCCGCGCCCTGCGCATCCTCGATCACCAGGCCCGATGCGATGCCGCTCTGGCGGCGCTCGATCGGTTCCAGCGGGCGCAGGGCCAGGCCCAGCTTGGCGCTGCTGCTGTCGCCCGCGTTCGACGCCAGCTCTTCCGGCATGCCACGCTTGGCCTTCTCGCTGGCGTCGCCCAGGGTGGCGTCGATGCGCACCAGCTTGCCGTCGCGCCAGACATCCAGCGCCACCCGCTCGCCCGGTTTGGACAGCGAGACCCTGCTGGACAGGTCGCCCGAAGACAGGATCGGCTGGCCGTTGATGCCGCGGATCACGTCGCCCGACTTCAGGCCGGCGCGCTCGGCCGGGCCGCCGCGCTCGACGCTCGAGATCAGGGCGCCGCCCGGCGTATCGAGGCGGAAGGAATCGGCGAATTCCTGGCCGACTTCCTGCACCGCCACGCCCAGCTTGGCATGCTGCACCTTACCGGTGGTCATGATCTGGTCCTTGATCTTGACCGCGACGTCGATCGGGATCGAGAACGACAGGCCCTGGTAGCCGCCGGTCTGGCTGTAGATCTGCGAGTTGATGCCCACCACTTCGCCGCGGGTGTTGAACAGCGGGCCGCCGGAGTTACCCGGATTGACCGCCACGTCGGTCTGGATGAAGGGCACCTGGCCGTCCTGCAGGTTGCGGCCGGTGGCGCTCACGACGCCGGCGGTGACGGTGCTTTCGAGGCCATACGGCGAGCCGATGGCCAGCACCCACTCGCCTGCCGCCAGCTTGTTCGAGTTGCCGATCGGCGCCACCGGCAGGTTCTTGGCGTCGATCTTCAGCACGGCGACGTCGGTGCGCGGGTCGGCGCCCACGACCTTGGCGCGGAATTCGCGACGGTCGTGCAGCTTGACGGTCACTTCGTCGGCGCCTTGCACGACGTGGGCGTTGGTCAGGATGACGCCGTCCGGGCTTACGATGAAGCCCGATCCGGCGCCGAAAACGGGCGCTCCACGACCGCTGCCGCGCGGGTCCTGGAACTGTCGGAAGAATTCGTAGAAGGGGTGACGCGGGTCGAGCTGGGGCACGTTGCCGCGGCTCGCGGTCTTGGTGCTGCCGATCACCTGGATGTTCACCACCGCCTTGCCGTTCTGGGCGGCGATGCGGGTAAAGTCGGGGAGGGTCACCGTGGCCGCGGGAGCGGCGGCTGCGACGCTGGGCGCGGGGGCAGAGGCAACTGCGGGCGCCGGCGCTGCCGCCGCGGTTTCGGCTGCGACGTTATTATGATTGACTGCAAGCGCACCGACCGCTCCGCCGAGAACGCCCGCGGCACACAAGGCCAGCGTGAGGCGTTTGGCAGTGATGGCAGTGACGGCAGCTTCGTTACGCATGTTGTGCTCCTGAAGAATAATGATTGACCGATGATGTTGTCTATCGATGGGTGTAGTTTCCCAAAGCTGGCTTAGACCATACTTAAGCTGGCAACTGCCAGCCTTAGGCAGCTCTTAATCACGAACCAGGCACCCATCGTCAAAAAGGGCGCCCCGCAGGACGCCCTTCTTTCACACTACTACCTTGTACTCAGGCCGCCGGCGCCTCAGGCAGCTTCGCGCTGTTCCAGCGCTTGCACATTGCCGGTATTGCCCTGGGCGGCGCCGACATGCGCGTCCGCGATCGCGATCTTGCGCGGCTTGAACGCTTCCGGCACTTCGCGCACCAGTTCGATGGTGAGCATGCCGTTGTCGAACGATGCAGCGGTGACCTTCACGTGGTTCGCCAGCTGGAAGCGCTGCTCGAAATCGCGGGCGGCGATGCCGCGGTGCAGATAGGTGCGCTGGGTCTCGTCCTTCTGCTTGCGGCCGGTGACGTGCAGGGTGTCGCGCTCGGTCACGATTTCCACTTCGTCGCGGCTGAAGCCGGCCAGGGCCATCACGATGCGGTAGTTGTCTTCGCTCACCAGTTCGATGTTGTACGGCGGATAGCTCGGCTCGCCGCGCTGCTCGAGCAGGCTGGCCAGGCGATCGAAACCGATGGCGGAACGGTACAGGGGAGTCAGATCGAAAGTACGCATGGTATATATCCTTTTAAAAGTTAAGCGATATGTTGCCGGACCTCATCATGAGCATCCGGTGACTCCAATCTAGTGCCATGCCAAGCCAGTTTCAAGGCATACGAAATACGGATTTTTATCTATTTTTGCAAATATTATTTGCATACCGTGTTCCTGCGAAAGCTTTCCCGGATCGATACAGGGCGCACTGCGTGCGGGCAAGCTTGCCGGATTTGCGCTAAGGTAAGCGCCTTTGGCCGCCAGCTTCAGCATTCATGTTTTCGATCGTCCTCAACATCGTCGGCCCCCTGCTCCACCTGTACGTCGCCGCGCGCCTGTATTCGCTCGATGCGGTGCGCACGCGCGTGCCGCGGCGCGCCTGGTGGATCGGCGCCGTGCTGGTCTGGCTGCTGTATCTCGCCGGCGTGCACATCGGCGACGCTGCGCTCGACTGGCGCTGGTGGCCGGGGCAGTTCGCCCTCACCTGGCTCGGCATTACCTTCGTGATGTCGCTGTGCCTGCTGGCCACGGACATCGTCGGCGGCTTCGGTTACCTGGCGCGCGCGCATACCCAGAAGCTGCGCGCACTGGGGGCCGGCGCCGGCCTGCTGCTGGCCGCTGTTGCCCTGTTCCAGGGCATGCGCGCACCGGTGGTCACCGACCGGGAAGTCGTCATGCAAGGCCTGCCCCGCGCACTGGACGGCACCGTGATCGTGGCGATCAGCGACATCCACCTCGGCGCCCAGCGCCGCTCGGCATGGCTGGCGGCGCGCATCGAGCAGATCAACGCCCTGCAGCCGGCCGCCGTCCTGCTGCTGGGCGACCTGGTCGAGGACGATCCGGTTGGTCGGCCACTACCGGGCGAGCCGCAGCTTGCCCCGACCCTGCGCGGCTTGCGCGCGCCGCTCGGCGTGTGGGCGGTGACCGGCAACCACGAGTTCTATGGCGACGCCGAGACCACCGTGGCGCAATTCCGCGAAGGCGGCGTGCGCTGGCTGCGCGACCAGCAGGTGGAGCTTGCGCCGGGCCTGGTGTTGGCCGGCATCGAGGACGTCGGCCGCCGCATGCGCAAGGAGCGCGACTACCTTGGCGGGCTGGCGCGCACCATCCCGGCGGCCGCGGACAGCGCCACGATCCTGATGTCGCACATTCCGGCGCCACGCATCATCGAGGCAGCCAGCGCGCGCGGCGTCGACCTGATGCTGTCGGGGCATACGCACGGCGGCCAGATCTGGCCCTTCAGCTATGCGGTGCAGCAGCGCTTCGCCAGATTCGCGGGCGCGTACGACGTGGACGGCATGCTGCTGTACGTGACGCGCGGCGCCGGCAGCTGGGGCCCGCGCATGCGCCTGTGGCAGGCCGGAGAGATCATTCGCCTGACGCTGCGCGCGCCGCCGGCGGCCCTGGCGCATGCGGACCGCGAACCAGCGCAATCGTAAGCGGAACTTACAGCAAGACACAGCAAAATACGCCATGCCCCACTCGCCTTCCGACCTCCCCGCCGCCGCGCACGCCCTGGACGCCAGCTGGCGCGCCTTCCAGCTCAGGCTCGCCGACGAGCTCAAGGCCCTTTCTGCGCCCGATGCCATCGGCGCCGCCGCGACCAGGCTGCTGGCCCAGTACCTGGGCGCCTCGCATTGCTGGTACACGGAGATCGGCCGCGACCGCAGCCGCTTCCATTCGCGCGGCGGCTGGTTCGACCAGGGCATGCCGGCACTGCCGGCGTCGGGACGCATCGCCGACTATGGTCCCGAACTGCTCTCGACCCTGAGCGCCGGGGCCGACTTCGTGGTGGACGACGTGACCACCGATCCCAGGACCGCGGCCTTCGCCGGCGACTACCGGACCCTGCGCATCGGCGCGCTGCTGGTCGCGCCGCTGTTCAAGGCAGGCAGCTGGGTGGCCAACCTGAACGTCGCCATGCCGCATCCGCACGCCTGGAGCGAACACGAGCTGGTGGTCACGCGCGACATCGCCGAACGCACCTGGGCGGCGCTCGAAAACGCGCTGGCGCAAGCGGCGCTGCGCCGCGAGCGCGACCGCAGCCGCTACATCTTCGACACCCTGAGCGAGGGTTTCGTGCTGCTGGCGGCGGACGACACCCTGGACTACATGAACGACGCCGCCGCGCGCCTGGCCGGCGCGCCGCGCAGTGCGCTGATCGGCAAGTCCTGTGCCGAGGCCTTTCCCGCGCTGGCGGGCGCAGCGCTGGCGGCGCTGCTGCGGCGCGTGCGCGCCGCGGGCAAGGCGGAATCGGCCGAACAGGCCTGCATGTTGCCGGACGGGCGCCAGGCCTGGATCGCGATCCGGGTCAATCCGGCGCTGGACGACGGCCTGGCGGTCTTTTTCGACGACCTCAGCGGGCACCGGCTGTCGGTCCTGGCGGCGCAGCAGGCCGCCGCCTACAAGGGCATGCTGCTCGAACTCGACGACCGCCTGCGCGGCGTCGCCGACGATCCGGAAGCGATGATGCGCGTGGCCACCGAGGAACTGGCGCGCATCCTCGAGGTTCCCCGGGTCGGCTACGTCAGCATGGACGACGCGGTCGAATACGGCATCGTCGGGCACAACTACAACGACGTGGCGCGCGTGCCGGCGCTGCCGGCACGGGTCGAGCGGCTCGACGACTACGGCCTCGACCTGGCGGCCGACCTGCGCGCCGGGCGCACCATGCGCGTGCGCGACCTGGCCACCGACCCGCGCACCGCGGGCGCGGCCGCCGAGGCGCATGCCGCGATCGGCGCGCGCGCCTCGGTGGCGGCCCCGATCCAGCGCAGCGGCAAGACCGTGGCCTTCATGTTCGCCCACCACGACCGGCCGCGCGAATGGAGCGACGAGGACGTCGAACTGATGCGCCAGACCGCGGCCCGCACCTGGGACGCGGTGGCGCGCGCCAGGGCGGTGCTGGCGCTGCGCGAGACCGACCGGCGCAAGGACGAATTCCTCGCCATGCTGGCCCACGAGCTGCGCAACCCGCTCGCTCCGATCAGCTCGGCGGCCGACCTGCTGCGCCTCGGCCGGCTGGACGAGACACGCATCCGCCAGACCAGCGGCATCATCTCGCGCCAGGTCAGGCACATGACCGGCCTGATCGACGACCTGCTGGACGTCTCGCGCGTCACCCGCGGGCTGGTGAGCCTGGACCTGCACGGGATCGACGCCAGGACCGTGGTCAGCGAAGCCATCGAACAGGTCAGGCCCCTGATCGAACTGCGCCGGCACCAGCTGGCGGTGCACCTGGCGCCGGAGCCGGCCCACGTGCGGGGCGACCTGAAACGCCTGGTCCAGTGCGTCGCCAACGTCCTGAACAACGCGGCCAAGTACACGCCGGAAGGCGGCCACATCGCGCTGCACCTGCGCACCCGCGCCGACCAGGTCGTGCTCACGGTCGCCGACGACGGCATCGGCATGACGCCCGAGGTGGCGGCCCATGCCTTCGAACTGTTCGCCCAGGCCGAGCGCACCTCGGACCGGGCGCAGGGCGGCCTGGGCATCGGGCTGGCGCTGGTCAGGAGCCTGATCGAACTGCACGGCGGCACGGTCGCGCTGCGCAGCGCCGGCCTGGGCCGGGGCAGCGAGTTCACCGTGGTGCTGCCGCGCCAGGACCCGGTGGTGGCCGAGACCGCGGCGCCGCAGGACGGCCTGCCGGCGCCGGGCGCGCAGCCCGGGTCGCGCATCCTGGTCGTGGACGACAACGTCGACGCCGCGGAGGTGCTGGCCACGCTGTGCGAACTGCTGGGCCACACGGTCAGCGTCGAGCATTCGTCCTTGCGGGCCCTCGAGCGCGCCAGGCTGGAGCGGCCGCACGTCTGCCTGATTGACATCGGCCTGCCCGACATGGACGGCAACGCCCTGGCCGGCCGCCTGCGCAGCCAGCCCGAGACCGCAGCGGCCGTGCTGGTGGCCGTGACCGGATACGGACAGGACAAGGACCGCCAGGCCGCCCGCGCCTCCGGTTTCGACCATTACCTGGTCAAGCCGGTCGAGCTGGCGGCGATCCAGCAGGTGCTGCGCGCCGCTCCGCCGCGTACGGGCTGAGGCGCCCGGGCGGCCAGGGCGCGCTCAATCGGGCAGGCGCGCGTCCCTGGCGAGCATGTCCTGCAGCGTTTCGCGCGACAGCGCCGGGCTGAAGTAGTAGCCCTGCATCTGGTCGCAGTCGTGCTGGCGCAGGAAGGCGATCTGCTCGCGCGTCTCGACGCCTTCGGCGATCACCTTGAGCTTGAGGTTGTGGCCGAGGGCGATGATGGCGCGCGTGATCACCAGGTGGCCGTCGTGGCCGACGTCGCCCAGGAAGGACCGGTCGATCTTGATGGTGTCGACCGGGAATTTCTGCAGGTGGCTCAGGCTCGAATAGCCGGTGCCGAAGTCGTCGATCGCCAGGCGCACGCCGAGCGCCTTGAGCTGGGCCAGCGTCTCGCGCGCTTCGTCCGGATGGTCCATCAGCTGGCTTTCGGTGACTTCGAGTTCGAGCTTGCCGGGCCCGACCCCGTGCTGGCGCAGCTTGTCGCCGAGCCGTGCGGCAAACTGGCGCTGGCGCAGCTGGCGCGCCGACAGGTTGACGGCGATGACGAACTCGCCCAGCCCGAGCGCTTCCATGGCCTTGAGCGCGCGGCAGGCTTCGTCGATGACCCAGTCGCCCAATGGCACGATCAGGCCGGTTTCCTCGGCCACCGGGATGAAGCGCTCGGGCGGGATCACGCCCTCGACCGGATGGCGCCAGCGCACCAGCGCCTCGGCCCCGACTACCTTGCCGCTGCGCAGGTCGACCTTCGGCTGGTAGTCCAGCACCAGCTCGTGCTCGCGGATCGCGCGGCTCAGGTTCGCTTCCAGCATCAGGTGCTCGTGCACGATCTGGTTCAGCTCGGCCGAGTAGAACTGGAAGTTGTTCTTGCCCAGGCTTTTCGCATGGTACATGGCGGCGTCGGCCGCGCGCATCATCTGTTCCGGGCTGTCGCCGTCCGCGGGGAAGACGCTGACGCCGATGCTGGTGGCGGGCTGGATATCCAGGCCGTTCACCGCCACCGGCGCCATGACGCTGCGGCGCACGCGCTCGATCAGGTCGGCCACCTGGGCGTGGCTGGACGGATTGCAGATCAGGAGGACGAACTCGTCGCCGCCCATGCGGGCGATGGTGTCCTCTTCGCGCATGCAGGCGCGCAGGCGCTGGGCCACCTCGCGCAATACCGCATCGCCGGCGGCATGGCCGAAGTTGTCGTTGATGTGCTTGAAATTGTCGAGGTCGAGGAAGGCCAGCGCGACCATGCAGTCGTGCAGCGCCGCGTGGTCGACGGCGAAGCGCAGCCGGTCTTGCAGCAGGGTGCGGTTGGCGAGCCCGGTGAGCGGGTCGTGGTGGGCCAGGTGGTGCAGCCGGCGCTCGTAGTGGCGGGCCTCGGTGATGTCGTTGATGACGCCCACGAAGTGCGTGATCTCGCCGTCGCCGTTGGACACCGGGTCGATGCGCAGGTCGTTCCAGAAGACCTCGCCGTTCTTGCGCTTGTTGCGCAGCACCACGCGCACGCCCTCCCGGCGCCGCAGCGCTTCGCGGATGCGATCGCGTTCCCGCTCGTCGCAGCCTTCGATCTTCATGAAACGCGGGTCCTTGCCCTTGATCTCGGCCAGCGCATAGCCGGTGATTTGCTCGAAGGCCGGGTTGACGTATTCGATGCGGTGCTCGTCGCCTTCGCAATGGGTGATGACGATGGCGTTCAGGCTCGAGTAAATGGCGCGCTCGCGCACCCGCAGGCCAAGTTCGGCCTGCTTGCGCGCCGTGATGTCCATGCCGGTGCCGAAGATGACCGTGACATTGCCCAGCTGGCCGCGCGAACAGCGGAACAGGCAGGGGGTGCGCTTGCCGTGCTTGCCGACCAGTTCGGCTTCGTGGGTGGAGCCGCCGTCTTCGAAGGCGCTGAGGATCTTCTCGACGATCTGGGGCCGCTCCTTTTCGTCGAAGAAGAACTTGACGTTGGAAGTGGGCAGTTCCTCGGCCTCCATCTCGAGCGCTTGTTCCAGCTGGTGGTTCCACAGCAGCAGGTGACCGCTCTGGTCGATGACATAGAACACGCAGGGCAAGGCTTCGATGATCTCGGCCACCGGCAGGTCCTGGATCAGGGCATAGCGCGACGGGAACTGGCCGCTGCGCGGGATCACGATGACGCTGAAGCTTCCTGGGGTGTCGGTGTCGAAGGACTGCGGCGCCACCGTGATGCGCACCGGCAGGCGGCGGCCGTCGGCGGCGACCAGCACGCCTTCGTTCTCGGCATCGGCACGCGCGGCGATGCGCGGATGGGCGCCGGACGGATCGTCGAACTCGACGATGCGCTCCAGCGTCATGCCCTGGATGTCGGCGGGACGATAGCCGGCCAGTTGTTCGCACGCCTTGTTCCAGCTCGTGACGGTGCCTGCCGCATCGACCACGAACACCGCAAGGGGCAAGGGCGAGAGGTTCAACGCTCCTCCTGGATAGCCGCGCAGCCTGCGCGCGGCACGGTGTGAACACGTAAATACATGATAGCGCAGCAATCAAGGAGCGGCCATGCACGATTTTCTATGTCGTGCGGCAAGATCGCTCCGGAAGCGGCGCTGCCCTTACAATGCGCCTTGTGGCCGGCGGCGGCAGCACTATGTGACAGGCAGGCAATGGCAGTCATCGATCCGGCGGAAGTCGAATTCAGCGCGATCCGGGCCCAGGGGCCGGGCGGACAGAACGTGAACAAGGTGTCGTGCGCGGTGCATGCGCGCTTCGACGTGGGAGCCTCGTCCTTGCCGGATGCCGTCAAGGAACGCCTGCTGGCCCTGCGCGACGCCCGCATCACGCAGGAAGGCGTGATCGTCCTGAAAGCGCAAGGCTCGCGCAGCCTGGAACAGAACAAGCTCGACGCGCTGCAGCGCCTGCAGGCACTGGTGGACCAGGCCTCGTTGGTGCCGGTGGTGCGCCGCCCGACCCGGCCGACGCGCGGATCGCAGCGGCGCCGGCTCGACGCCAAGACGCGCAGCGGGCGGGTCAAGGCGCTGCGCGGCAAGGTCAGCGAGTAGCCGGCCCGGTGCGCACCCTGCCAAGGACGGCCGGCCAGGCGGTATCATCGCCGCTGTCGCCAATCGAAGAGAGCAAGCCATGTCCTCGTCCCCTGCCCTGCCCCCTGCCCTGCATGGTGCGCTCGACCGGCCGGTCTGGTCGGCGCTGAACGGCGGCCACCGCCAGCTTGCGCTCGGCGGCCCGCTAGCGAAACGCTATCCCCGCGACATCGGTCCGTTCGCGGCCCTCGCGGACGACAGCGCCGCGGCCTGGGAGGCGCTGGCGGCGCTGCTGCTGCCTGGCGAGGCCGCCATGCTGGTGACGCCGGGGGCGCCCGCCTCCACGGCCGCGGGCGTGACGCTCACCCCACTCGATCCGGTGCTGCAGATGACGGCCACGCAGGCGCCTGCGCCGGCCGCGCTGCCGTTCTCGGTGCTGGGCGAGGCCGATGCGCCGGACATGCGCGCGCTGGCCGCGCTGACCAATCCGGGACCGTTCGCACAGCGCACCCACGAGCTGGGCGAGTTCATCGGCATCCGCGAGGACGGCCGCCTGGCGGCGATGGCCGGCGAGCGGATGCGCCCCACGGACGCGGTCGAGGTGAGTGCGGTGTGCGTGCATCCCGATCACCGCGGCAAGGCCTATGCCCGGCAGCTGCTGGCCGAGCGCACACGGCGCATCCTGGCGCAGGGCTGGCAGCCCTTCCTGCATGTGTACCCGAGCAACGGAGCAGCGATCGCCCTGTACGAATCGCTGGGCTACCTGGTGCGTGCGCAGCTGCACCTGACCCGCGTGGTCCGGGACGGCTGAACTCAGGTTTGCAGGAGCCGGAGCAGCTGGTCGATCCGGTAGGGCTTGGCAATGAACAATTGCTTTAGCGGCTGGTCCTTGAACATCGTGGGCGCCATGTAGCCGGAGGCCAGGATGATCTTGACCTTCGGATAGCGCGCGCCGATCTGCTCCGCCAGTTCCAGGCCGTTCATGCCGGGCATCATGACGTCGGAGACGACCGCATCGATGTCGGCATGGGCGGCCAGCATGGCGAGGGCCGCGGCGGCCGAATAGGCCACCATGGCTTCCATGCCATGCGCCGACAGCAGCATCTCGGCAAGGTCGGCCACGTCGGCCTCGTCGTCGACCACCAGCACCTTGCGTATGCCGCCCACTGCTGCTTTCTCGTCCTGTCCGTATGTATCCGGGCTGCCGGGCGTGAAGCCAGGGCGTGTCTTGTCGGCACACATACGGCGATTCATCAAGCCGAACACTCAGCCTCCATGGAAATGGTTGATCGCAGCGCAGGCGCCTTGCGCGCCATGCGCTGTCATTGACCCGCCTAGTATGGCGCAATCGGGCCGATCGAAGCGCCCGCTTACCACGATGCCGTGGCGACGCCACGGTATGGATGGGCTTTGGCGGCAAGCACCGGGCGCCTGTTTCCAGGAGAAACGATTGCGCTGCCGGGACGGCAAGCCTGTGGCGCCTATCCGAACAGCCCGTGCAGGTACCAGCGCGGCTCGGCGTCCTCGCCGGCGCCGACGATGCGCTCGCGGTAGATCCAGTACAGCGTGTGGTCCTGCCCCTCGGCGATGAAGTAGTCGCGGGTCTGGGTCTCGCTCCACCAGCCGGCCTCGATGCGCTCGGGCGTGGAGGCCACCTTCAGCGGCGAGCCGTAGAAGGGCCGGTGGTTGCGCATCAGCAGCGCGATCGGCTTGGCCAGCAGCCAGCTTGGGCGCGGCAGGCTGGCGACGTCGGGCGGCAGGCGGGCGCTGCTGCCCGACGCCCGCGCAGCGCCCTGCACCGGCACCCATTCGTTGGCGACCTCGGGCCGGTAGTCGGCCTGCGGCAGCGCCTGCAGCACGTTTTCCGGCCCCAGCCGCGCCACCAGCAGCTCGAGCATGCGCATGCGGTCTTCCTCGCTGCCGCCCGGCTCGGGAAACAGGGATTCGGTCGGCGGCGCCATGGGCCGCACCTGGCGCGCTTCCAGCGCGAGTCCGATCACCGGCGCCGGCAGCTCCTGCCGGGCCAGGCGTTCCTTGAGCAGGCGCACCAGGTGCTCGTCGCGCCAGCCCGGTTCGGCCAGGGCGATCTCGAGCGCCGTCGGCGGCATCGCTACCCGCCCGCGCTCGTGCTCCATCAGCAGGGTGATACGCTCCACCGCGAGCTGGCGCACACACAGCCAGCCGACCAGCTGCAGCACCAGGTGGTGGGCGCCGGCCAGCAGCAGATCGGCCTGTTCGATGCGGTCGAACAATTCGAGCCGGGCCCGGAAACTCTCGGGCGGGGCGACCCATTCGAACAGCTCGGGACACATGCCGTAGGCGGCGTCGAGCATGTCGAGCAGTTCGCGTCCGCAACGCCGCTGCAGGCCGGGACGCGGCAGGCGCCGCAGCTCGGCCAGGCTCTCGCAGCCGATGCCCTCGAACCAGGACATGTAGGGCCGCGCCGGCGGCAGCAGCGCCACCGGCAGGCGGCCGAGGCGGCGTTCGAGCGAGGCCATGCGCAAGGCTCGGCCGCCGCCGCGGCCACCCCGGCCAGCGCCGCGCGCGCCGGCTCGGCCGGCATCTTGTCCGCCTCCTTGCCCGCCCCCCTGCCCGCTGCCATGCGCCACGGCGTGCGCCCCCGCACGCGCCAGCAGCCAGGCCGCACGCGCCGTCGGCGCGCAGCTGAGCGAGACGCTGAAGCCGAGCGTGCGCAGGCTGGCCCGCACGCGTGCGCACAGGGCGCGGATGCCGCCGAACAGGCGCAGGCTGGCGCCGATGTCGAGCAGCAGCGTGGCTTCTTCAAGCAGCGCGACCTGTGGCGTGAATTGCAGCATCGCCAGCGCGACCGCGTCCAGCGCCTCGGCTTCGCGCGCGGCGCTGCGCTCGAGCAGGCGCGCTTCGGGCATGAGCATCAGCACGCCGCCGCGCCGCATGCCGCGCCCGACGCCGGCCGCGCGCGCCGCCGTTGAAACCGCCAGCACGCGTTCGTGCTCCAGCACGACGCTGCCCGGGTCACTGCACCAGCTGGGGCTGAAGACCTCGAGCGGCAGTTGGGGTAATGACAGGCCGATCCACAAACGCATGTCGTTGAAGGAGAGAAGAAGTGAGCGGTAAACCAAGCGGCAGGAACAGCGGCGCATCGCACTGCGGCCCCCGGCGCTTGACGAAGTCGATGTGCAGGCCGCCCGCGGCCGGCCGCAGGCCCAGGCGCAGGGGCGCGGGCGAGGCGTCCTGCGCCGCGGCCAGCGGGCGCAGCATGAAGAACAGGGTTTCCCCGGCCTGGGCCGCCAGGTGCAGGCGGCGCAGGCTTTCGCCGCGCGCATGATTGGCCCAGAACAGCAGCGCGCCGCAGCTGCCGCTGCGCAGCACCTGCTCGGCCGCCCACAGCGCGTCGGCGCTGCGGCTGGTACGCAGCCACAGCAGTTGCGAAGGCGGCAGGCCCAGCGCGGCCAGCGCCAGGGCTTGCGGCGGGTGCGGCGGCTGGAGCAGGACGATGCGGCGCTCGGCACAGGCTTGCAGGGCCGGGCGCAGCAGGCGCATTTCGCCGATGCCGGGCTGTTGCTGCAGCAGCTCGACCAGGGTGCCGACGGGCCAGCCGCCGCCGGGCAGCTGGGACGACAAGGGCGCATGCCCGGTATCGACGCAACGCGTGCCGGAGCGCGCCAGTTGCGAGGCGCGCCAGAGCGAAGGATGCAGGGTCTCCGGCGCAGCCAGAGAGGCGGAAGACGGCGACGAAGTCCCTGCCATGGATGAGCAATTCATATGGGTTGGCAAACAAGTACTGTATAAACGTACAGTACTCGCTGAGCCCGGATTTGGCAAGATGTATTCATTTTGGACATACCAGTCGGGTGATTGGTATTGACAGAACTTAAAGCTGCGTCCTGCCTGTAAATCCGGCCCGGTCGCGCAAATCATGAAATAATGCTGACTCGTCCATTTACATCCAGACAATGATCAACCTGTCTCCCGCACGCCACGAAGTCGCTCCGTGAATACGCTCCAGCTCACCGGCGCCATCCTGTTCGCGATCGCCCTGGTTCACACCTTCTCCACCAAGCTGTTCCATTCGTTGGCCCGGCGCCATCCGCGCCATGCCGGACTGTTCCACCTGCTGGGCGAAGTCGAGGTCGTGTTCGGCTTCTGGGCCTTCGTGCTGGTCCTCGCCATGGCCCTGCTGGCAAGCGGCGCCGAGGCCATCGGCTACGTCGAGTCGCGCCAGTACACCGAACCGCTGTTCGTGTTCGTGGTGATGGTGATCGCGGCCTCCAGGCCGGTGCTCGACGCCGTGCGCGACCTGCTGGCGATGCTGGCCCGGTTGGCCCCGGTCCGCACCGAGGTGGCCTTGTGCTGGCTCGGCCTGGCGCTGGTGCCGCTGGGAGGCTCCCTGATCACCGAGCCGGCCGCGATGACCCTGGCGGCCCTGATGCTGGCCCCCCAGGTGTTCCGGCCCGGCATTCCCGAGTGGATGAAATACGGTGCGCTCGGCGTATTGTTCGTGAATGTCTCGATCGGCGGCACCCTCACCGCCTATGCCGCACCGCCAGTGCTGATGGTGGCCGGCACCTGGGGCTGGGACAGCGCCTTCATGGCCTCGACCTTCGGCTGGCGCGCCGCGCTGGCGGTGATCTTCAACGCGACCCTCATTACCCTGCTGCTGCGCCGCCACCTGGAGCCAGGCAAGGTGGTCGAAGACGTGCGCATGCCCTGGCTCGTTTCGGCGGTCCACCTGGCCCTGCTGGCGGGCGTGGTGCTGCTGGCCCACCATCCGGTGCTGTTCATCGGCCTGTTCCTGCTGTTCCTCGGCTATACCCAGGCCTATCCGAAGCACCAGTCGCCCCTGATCCTGAAGGAAGGCCTGCTGGTCGGTTTCTTCCTGGCCGGACTGGTGGTGCTGGGCGGCATGCAACAGTGGTGGCTGCAGCCGCTGGTGTCGAGCCTGGAGCCGACCGCGCTGTTCTTCGGCGCGCTGGCCCTGACGGCAATCACCGATAATGCGGCCCTGACCTACCTCGGTTCGCTGATCGAGGGGCTGTCCGATCACGCCAAGTACATGCTGGTGGCCGGCGCGGTCGGCGGCGGCGGCCTGACCGTGATCGCCAACGCGCCCAACCCGGCCGGTGCCGCCCTGCTGCGCGAAGGCTTCGACGAGGGCTCGATCGGCATGGGCGGGCTGTTTTTGGGGGCGCTGGGACCGACCTGCGTGGCGGCGCTGCTGTTCCTGATCTGATGGAGTAAAGACATGGACGACGACATCCTGGTACACAAGGCCGCCACCATCGAGCGCTGCTGCCGGCGCGCACGCGAAGAATACGAAAAGGGCCCGGCCACTTTCGTGAGCGACCTCACGCGCCAGGACGCGGCCACCCTCAACGTGATCCGGGCCTGGGAGGCCGCCATCGAGATGGGCGACTACGTGATCGGCAACGTCCGCCTCGGCCTGCCGCAGGACGAGCGCGAAGTCATCACCCTGCTGGCCGAACACGGCTGGATCGCCCCCCTGCTGGCCGAAGAGCTCAAGCGCACCGGCGAATTCTGCCGCGCCGAATGGGATTACCAGGAAGCGCCGCTGCCGGCCCTGGTGACGATCCTCAAGCGCGGGCTGGACGATTTCACCCTCTATGCCCAGGCGCTGGTCAGCGGAGCCGCAACGGCCTGATTTGATCCAAAGCGTCCAACAGAGCCCTCAGGGCAAGGCGCGGAGTCGCTGACAGTACGTCAGTACGGCAAGACGACGCAACGCAGCAATGAGGGCTTTGCTGGACGCTTTCAGGGTTGGGGCTCGTGGACGTCGGAGACTTCCACATCCTCGGCGGCGATCTTCTCTTCCGCCAGCGCTTCGTCTTCCTTGTCCGCGACCAATCCCTCCTGGTCGGCGCCGCGCGCGCTGTCATAGGTGAGCTCGACCAGCATCGGGAAATGGTCCGAGCCGAAGGAAGGCAGGCGCTGGATCAGGGACAGCGTGAAATGCTCGCTGTGGAACAGGTGGTCGAGCGGCCAGCGTGCAAACCAGTAGCCGGCGTGGAAGGTATTGAACATGCCGCGCCCGATGCGCGGGTCGAGGAGGCCGCTGATCTTGCGGAACAGCCGGGTCGTGGTCGACCACGCCACGTCGTTCAGGTCGCCAGCGACGATCACCGGCGTTTCCAGCCCGGCTTCCGCCACGCTCTTGGCCACCACCAGCAATTCGGCGTCGCGCTGGGTCGATTCCATGTGCTCGGTCGGGCTCGGCGGCGTTGGATGCAGGAAATGCATGCGCACCTTGTGTCCGGACGGCAGGATCACCAGGGTATGGATCGACGGGATATCGTCTTCGACCAGGAACTGGATCGCACTGTCCTCCAGCGGCAGGCGAGAATACACGTGCATGCCATATAGATTGTCGAGCGGACACTTGAGCGCATGCGGATAGTCGTCCTGCAGCACATCCAGCCTTTCCTGCCACCATGCATCCGTTTCCAGCGTGACGAAGATGTCGGGCTGGTGCTGCCGGATCAGGGCGATCAATCCCTCGGTATTCCGGTTCGGCATCAAGACATTGGCCGTCAGGATACGAAACTGCCGGTGCGCCCCGCCGACCACCGCGACTTTCACTTCATGGGGATAAGCCTTGGTGTAGGGAAGGATCCACCAGGCCTGGTAGGCCAGGCAAGCCGCGTTGACCGCCAGCAGCCAATAGTAGGAACTGTCGCGCCAGTCGAGGAACACGAATTGCCCCACCAGCACGGCGAGCGACAGGATGGCCAGTTGCAGGCGCGGGAAATCCAGGTCCCGGATCCACCACCCGGTACATCGCAACAGGGGCAGCAGCGTCGCAAGGACGATGACGGCAACCAGGGTCACGAAAGTAGGCAGCATGGTGGTCTTGATCTCGACGGCGTTGAACAGTGGCTCATCACAAATGCGATGGCGCAAGTATGCCCGCTTTCGCACGCGGTCGTCTGTACGATAGCGTGCACAAGCGGAAAGCTGATCCGGTTCATAGCAGCCTGAGAGCTTGCTGGACGGCCTCCTTACGCATGTTTGCGCAATCCTCTTGAAAACCCGCCGGCCTGGATCTATTTTTGGGATGTCGCACGAACCAGGAAGCCGGCATGGACCTCAGCAAGCCAGCAGACAAGACAAGCTGCCGTGCTCGACACATCGAGCGCGCCGCGCGCCCCGCATCCAGGTTGCGCCTGAATGCCTATCCCCTGCTGGGCATCCTGCTGGTCATCGTGCCGGCCGTGCTGGCCTACGGCGGCCTGTTCCTCCTGCTCATCGACTGATCCCCTCGTTCAGCGCGCCGCGTAGTAGCGGCTGAGCTCCACGATTTCCTGGTCCGTCAGGCCGTGCGCGGCATTGCGCATCTGGCGGTTGATGTCGTTGGCGCGGCGGCCGTCGCGGAAGGCCGAGAGCTGGTTGCGCAGGTAGGTCTCCGACAGGCCTTCCAGCACCGGCGTGGCCGGCCGCAGCGCATGCGGGCTGTGGCAGGACGCGCAGGCGCCGATCGAGCGCATCGGGTCGCCGTTGCGCACCAGGCGCGGGCTCTGCTGCGCCACCGGCGCCACCGCGGCGATCCGCTCGCGTTCGAGCGAGGCATAGTAGGCCGCCAGGTCGCGCATGTCCTGGTCGCTCAGGTTTATCACCAGCGGCCGCATGATGGCGCTCTGGCGGTGGCCGGATACGAAGTCGCGCAGCTGCTTGTACGTGGCCGAGGCCGGCTGCCCCGCGAGGTGCGGAGTGCCGGCCGGGCTGGTGCCGCGTGCGCCATGGCACATGGTGCAGGCCATCGCCAGCGTCGCGCCCCGCCCCACCGAAGCGCCCTCTTCGCCGCCCATCATGGTGGCGCTCACGATCACGCTGCTGGGGTACTTGCGCTCGTCTTCGGGCAGGGCCGCGCCCTGGTAGGGCGCCGGCGCGCCCGCGGCGCTACAGATGGCTTCCCACAGGCTTTCCATCGCGGCGCGCGCATGGGCCCGCGGTACCCACACGAAGCCGATCAGCGCGGCGGCGAAGGCGATGGCCGCCAGGATCGCCACGCTCCAGGTGAACCAGCGGTTGCGGAACGAAAAGGTCTTGTCGACGCTCATGGCTGTGCTCCTACCGGCACTGCCGGCACCGAGGTCTGCTTGAGCGCGATGAGCTGGCTGATCGGGTAGCCGTAGTTCACCAGCGACAGCCCGATCATCAGCGCCAGCCACAGCGCGTAGCCGTTCAGCGCGGCGGGAATGCGGCCGCCCGCATGCACCGGCTGGCTGAAGCGGAACTCGGGCAGCGTGACGCGCTCGCTGCGGTGGCCGCGCAGCAGCACCAGCAGGAACAGCAGGCCCGACAGCACCAGCAGCAGCCCGCCGCAGAAGGTGATGATCACCGTGATCGCCTGGGGCGCAATCTCGGGATGGCTGTAGTCGAAGTAGGCCATCCGGCGCGGCATGCCGAGGATGCCGGTCACGTGCCAGGGGAAGGTCAGCACGATCATGCCGACGAACCACAGCCACAGCTGGGCGCGCATCATGCGTCCCGCCACCAGCTGCTTGCCGGTCAGGTGCGGCCACAGGTCGTAGGCCAGGGCGAAGTACATGATGACGATGGCGCCGCCGAAGATCAGGTGGAAGTGGCCGGTGATCCACTGGGTGTTGTGGACGGCGAAGTCGAGCTGGTAGCTCATGTTGATCAGGCCGCCCGCGCCGCCGAAGCCCAGCAGGATGAAGGAAAAGGCAAGCGCCAGCATCATCGGGTTCTGCCAGGGCAGGCGCCTGACCCAGCCGAAGGCGCCGGTGCCGCCGCGCAGCCGTCCGGCGATCTCGACCGAGGCGGTGATGGTGAAGATGGTGAGCAGGGTCGGCACCGAGACCATGCCGGTGAAGACGGCATGCAGGAATTTCACGCCCGAGCCCACCTGCGGATCCTGGAACAGGTGGTGCACCCCGATCGGCATCGAGAACACCAGGAACAGCACGAAGGAAATGCGCGCCATCTTGTCGCTGTAGAGGCGCCCGCCGATGGCGCGCGGCACCAGCGTATAGAACGCGATATAGGCCGGCATCAGCCAGAAGTACACGATCGCGTGCAGGGTCCATGAAAAGAACACGCGCGCCAGGCCGGCATCGATCGTGGTCTTGAAGCCGAGCGCCACCGGCAGGATCAGGAACAGGATCTCGATGGCGGCGCCGAGCGAGGTCCAGGCCCACAGGTAGGCCCCGGCCAGGTTGGCGAACATCGGCAGCGGCACCGTGGCGCCCGGGTTGGCGGCCTTCCATACCCTGAGGTTGACCGACATCAGCGCCACCCAGATCCAGGAGCCGACCACCACCAGCACCACGCCGATGTAGTAGAAGGCGTTGCCCACCAGCGGCGGATAGAAGGTGTACAGCACCGTGGCCAGGCCCATCGACACCGGCACCATCGCCGTGACCGTGCCAAGCACCACCAGGAAGAAGCCGATCCAGGCCCAGCGCCGGCCCACCAGCGATTGCTTCAGCGACAGTTCGACGATCGCGTAGCCGAAGCCCATCGCCACCAGGGTCGGGAACACGTAGCCCATGGCCGAGCCGTGCGCGGTGACGGCGCGGTAGTACAGCTCGGGGTTGCCGATCCAGTCGCGCAAGGGGCTGCGGATGTACATCTGCCATTCGCCCAGCACCAGGGCCACGAAGAATGCGGCGAAGGCGACCCAGAAATGGGCCAGCACCAGTCGCCTGGAATCATTGCTGAACACAGCTCGCCCTCCTTCCGCCGCTCGCCTGCCGCATGAACTCGGCCTTGTCGACGATCTTCACATGCGCCCACATCGCCGCATGTCCGACCCCGCAGTATTCGTGGCAGGGGAACACGTGCTCGCCCGGTTTTTCGAAGCGCGTGCTGAAGTTCGAAATATAGCCGGGAATCAGCATCACGTTGACGTTGCCCTGGGCGATCGAGAAGCCGTGCACCACGTCGGCCGCGGTGCCGCGGATCCGGACCGGCATACCGGCCGGCACCAGCACGCACGAGGGCGTGAACGAATACTGGTTGGCCAGCACGCGCACGGTGACGCTGCCGTCGTCTTCCAGCACCGAGCCGAGGTTGGCTTCCACGAACTCGCCCGACAGGTGCAGGGTGCCCGGGTCGATGGTCTCGGTGCGCACCGGGGGCATCGCGGCCCAGTGCACGCTCATGTAGGCGATCATCCCGACCAGGAACACGATGATCGCGCCGACCAGCAGCGCCCAGCGCGACTCGGCCGCGTGGGCGACGGCGTCGCTGTCGGCGCCGTGGGGAAGGTCCGGGATGCCGGTCGCCATCTCAGCCCCCGCGCCGCGCCAGGTACACCAGCACGTAGAACGCCAGCCAGATCGCCATCACGATCGCCACCGCCAGCCCGGCCACGGCAAAGGCGCCGCGTGGCCCCTGCGCCACGATGGCGTCCACGCGCTGCTGGTCGGCGCTGCCATCGCTGTCCATCGGTTCCAGGATCATGCCCTCTCCTTGTTCAACAAGCCGTTCATTCGACCGTCGCCGCACGTAGTTCGCTCACCTCGCGCGCCGTCACCGGGGCGCCGCGGTTGCCCCAGGCGGTGCGGATGTAGGTGACCACCGCCGCGATGTCGTTGTCCGACAGCTCGTGGAAGAACGGCGGCATTCCGTAGGGCATCGGGTTGCGGCGGGTGCCCGGCGGATAGCCGCCGTTGAGCACCATCCGGATCGGGTTGACGGCGGAGGTCATGGTGATCGACTGGTTGTTCGCCAGCGGCGGATAGTGCGGCAGCATGCCGCGCCCCGCATCGCCATGGCAGCTGGCGCACTTGGTCTCGTAGATGCGGCGTCCTTCCGAATGCTGCTGGGCGATGTCGGCGCGCGCCGGCGCCGTGGCCGGGTCGGTGTTGACCGGCTGGTCGGCGGGCAGGCTCTTGAGGTAGACCGCCATCGCGCGCACATCCGCGTCGCTCATGAACTGCAGGCTGTTGAAGGTCACTTCCGCCATCGGCCCGTACACCGTGCCGCGGTTCGACACGCCCTTTTGCAGCAGGTCGACGATGTCCTGGATTTCCCAGTTGCCCAGGCCCGCCTCCTTGTTCGAGGTGAGCGAGGGCGCATACCAGTTCTGCATCGGGATCAGGCCGCCCCGGAAGGCCTGCTCTTCCGACGAGCCGCCCAGCGCGTTGATGGGAGTATGGCACATGGCGCAGTGGCCCAGCCCCTGGACCAGGTAGGCGCCGCGGTTCCATTCCGCCGACTTGGTCTGGTCGGGCTGGTACTCGCCCTCCTGGAAGTAGAGTGTGCGCCAGCCGATCAACAGGGAGCGGTTGTTGTAGGGGAAGCGCAGGTCGTGTTCGCGCGTCTGCATGCGCACCGCCGGCACCGAGCGCAAGTAGGCGAAGATCGCGTCGCTGTCGGCGCGCGTCACCTTGGTATAGCTCGCGAAAGGCATGGCCGGGTAGAGCAGCTGGCCATTGCGCGACTTACCGGTGCGCATCATGTTGAAGAATTCGGTGGCCGTCCAGTTGCCGATGCCGGTCTCGCGGTCGGGCGTGATGTTCGGCGCGTACAGGGTCCCGAAGGGCGTGGGCATGGGACGGTTGCCCGAGAAGATCTTGCCGCCGGGGATCGTGTGGCAGGCGATGCAGTCGCCCGCTTGCGCCAGGTATTTGCCGCGCGCGACCATTTCCGCGGACGCGGCGCCGTCGGGCCCGGCCTGGCGGTTCAGCAATTCCGGCGGCCGCACGCCGCGCCCCACCGTCAGGGCCAGGGCCAGGCCGATCACGATCACGCCGGCGACGATGCCCCAGATGGTCGATCGCTTGAACTTGGCAGATGTACTCATGGACGCATGCCTCTCACTTCGGATGGACCTGGCTGCCGCAGGGCATGGGCAGCGCCGTCGTGTTCCCCTTGGCGGGCCGCGCATTGGATACCGGCAGGGAACTCAGGTAGGCCGCCACCGCGGCCACTTCCGGCTCGGTCAGGCTCGATGCGATGACCTGCATGCAGTCCGGCGCAACTGCGGTGCGCACGCCGTAGCGCCACGCGCCCAGCTGGGCGCTCACGTAGTCGGCGCGCAGCCCGAGCAGGCCGGGGATGCCGGGCTCACGCCCGGCCAGGTCGGCGCCGTGGCAGGTGGCGCAGGCGGGAATGCGGCGCGCCGGCACGCCGCCGGTGACGATCCGCTGTCCGTCCCGAACCAGTTGCGGTGACGGCGGCGGCCCCGCCACCACCAGCGGCGGCGGATTCTGCGCGGCGAAGTATTCCGCCATCTTGTAGAGGTAGGCGTCGGGCAGGTAGGCCAGCAGGTAGTTCATCGGCACGTACTTGCGGCGGCCGTCGCGGAAGGCGACCAGCTGGTTGTACAGGTAGCCGGTCGGCTTGCCGGCCAGGCGCGGGAAATAGACATTCTCGACTCCGCGCCCGGCGCTGCCATGGCAACCGACGCAGGCCGCCACCCGCGCTTCCATGGTGTCGGGAATCCGGCCGTCCGATACGGGCCCGGCAGGGGCATCCCGGCTCTGCGCCAGGGCGCCCTGCGCCATTGGGCCCAGCAGCAGCAAGGATACGAAAGCGTTTGCAAGAGGCTTCAATTCCCCCTCCCAGTGAACATTCGCGCCGGCGGCACGCCACGATGCGTGGGTAGAACCGTAGCATGAGCTCCGGATGGGATGTCGCACTTTTGTCCCGGCTGTCTGAAAGCCGGCTGAATTGACAAAACTGCCGAAGGAGCCGCGCATTACCGGGCGACCTGGCGCATCGGCAATGCCTCGGCGAGCGCTGACATGAAGCCAACAGGCTGGTGGACACGATTACAAGAACTTACAGAATTCCCGGCCGGCCGCCTTCTCAACAGTTCGCGGCACTAGTACCATAGCCGTCATCCCGGTTTCATCACCCTTCCCTGAAAATCACCATGACCCTCACCACCCTGTCCCGCGCCCTGTGCCTGGCCGCCTTCGCCCTCGCCTGCGCCGCCCCGAGCGGGGCCACCAGCTTCACTTCGTCCGCTTCCAGCGCGGGCTCGGCCTCGTCCGGCAGCATCTCCGATTCGATCGGCGCCTCCAGCAACAGCTCGAGCGGCGACGACCGCGTGGCCGCGGGCGAGTACCGCGTGATCGACATCGCCCAGGCGCCGGCCAAGCCCGACACCACCCGCCTGACCCTGCGCGCGGCCGCCGGTCCGGCGCGCGAGTTCACCCTCGACGTGCCCAAGCGCGCACTGGCCGAACGCACCGTGAACAAGGGCGAACTGGTGCAGGTCAGCGAACGCGTGTACGGCTTCGAATTCGCGCATGCCGACACCAAACGCTCCTTCTTCCTGGCGCTGCAGGACGACTGGTACCGCGACCTGGCTTCGCGCAAGGTCACCATCTGATGCATGTTCGCTAGGTTCGCCGCCGCCGCGCTCCTGCTGGGCGCGAGCGCGGCCGCGCAGGCGGGGCTGCCGGCCTTCTGCCAGCAGTCGATCGACATCGGCGCGGCCGAGCAGGACCGGGTGCTGCGCTTTGCCGGCGTGGTCAAGTCCGAGCTGGAGCGCTCCGGGGCGCGCGTCGCCCTCATCGCGCGTGCCGGCCTCGACCTGAGCCGCTTCGGCCAGCTGTACTCGCACGCCGGCGTTGCCCTGCGCGACAATCCCGGCGGCCCCTGGGCCGTGCGCCAGCTGTACTACGCCTGCGACGAATCGCGCCCGCGCCTGTTCGACCAGGGCATCGCCGGCTTCGCGCTGGGAGCCGACGCGCCCGCCCGCGGCCACATCTCGCTGCTGTTCCTGCCGGACGAAGACGGCGCGCTGCTGGAACAGGCCGCGCTCGACAAGCGCCTGGCCCTGGCCCTGCTGGCCGGGCAGTACAGCGCCAACGCCTACGCCTACGGGACCCGCTACCAGAACTGCAACCAGTGGGTCGCAGAACTGCTCGCCAGCGCCTGGGGCCGCTTGGATGGAGGCGCCAGCGCCCACCCGCGCGAAGAGGCCCAGGACTGGCTGCGCACCCAGGGCTACACTGCCGGCCCCATCAGGGTGCCCTCGCACTGGATGATGTTCGCCGGCCAGTTCGTGCCGCTGGTGCACCTGAACGACCACCCGCTGGAGGACCAGCATGCACTGGCGCTGCAGGTGAGCGTGCCGGCCTCGATCGAGGCCTTCGTGCGGCGCCGGGCGCCGCAGGCGCACCGCGTCGAGCTGTGCCACACGCAGGAGCGCATCGTGGTGCGCCGCGGCTGGGAGCCGCTGGGCGCCGCCTGCGAGCCGGGACCGGGCGACGAAGTGACGACGCTCGATTGAACGTCCAGCCATGCCGCCCGGCGGCGACAAAAAGCCCTGCACACGGCAGGGCTCGATGACGATCCCGGGACGGGCCCGGTCACAGGATGCGGCTTGTTTGCCGCTTGTTTGCTGCTTGTTTGCCGCTTATTTGCGCGCGGCCTCGGCCAGGCGGCGCAGGACGGCGGGCGACACCGAATCGCGACCGCGGCTCAACTGGTACAGGGCCCAGAGGTCGGCCTGGTTGTCGCGGGCCACGGCCACGGCCGGCGCCGGGGCATGGAAGAGGCTGCGGATGAATTCGACGATGGTGGACATGATCTGCTTTCCTGAAGTCGCTGTGCAATGGCCTTAGTATGCGCCTCCCCGAGATAGAAATAAAATTGCGATCCATGATGATCGTCATTCACCAAAGCACTATCAAAGACGCATAATAATTTGTACACACATTTGTGCAAATTCATTATGTGTTACACTCCGGGCCGCCGGTCGAGGCCGGCTTCACGATCCTCTCGCCAGTACGGCCATGAATCGGTGCGACAGTTTCGCAGCGACCGGCCCATACTGAAGCCTGTCATGCAGGCTATCCAACCAGGGTGCCAGGCAGCCGTGCCTGCCCGGGCAGCGCCATGCGCCCTGGGCACTATTCCTGCCTGCCCCGCCTGCGGCGACGCCCCCGGCTCCTGCCGGCTCGCGTCTGCGCACGCCAACAAGGAGAACTCATGCAAATGCTCTGCTCTGCGGGCTTTATCTTTCTCATCGTCCTGTGGGGCATCCTCGCTCCGCACAGCATGGCGTCGGTGTTCGACACCATGCTCGCTGCGCTGACCCGCAACTTCGGCTGGTTCTACCTGTGGGTGGTGCTCGGCATGGTGCTGTTCGCCGCCTTCGTCGCCTTCAGCCACTACGGCAACCTCAAGCTCGGCGGCGAGGACGACGAGCCGGACTTCAAGGTGGGCAGCTGGTTCGCCATGCTGTTCGCCGCCGGGATGGGCATCGGCCTGGTGTTCTGGGGCGTGGCCGAACCGATCTCGCACTACGTCACCGCACCGCCGGGCATCGCTCCCGGCACGCCGGAAGCGGCCAATGCCGCCATGCGCTACGTGTTCTTCCACTGGGGCCTGCATCCCTGGGCGGTATACAGCGTGGTCGCGCTGGCGATCGCCTTCTTCCAGTACCGCCGCGCCGGCAACCCCTTGATCAGCACCGTCACCAGTTCCCTGCCGTGGCGCCCGGTGCGCGCCATGTCCGGTCTGTTCAACGGCCTGGCGGTGGTGGCCACGGCCTTCGGCGTCGCCGCCTCGCTCGGCGTCGGCGCGCTGCAGATCAACAGCGGCCTGAACGCCGTGTTCGGGCTCGAGATCAGTCCCGCCGCGCAGGTCGGCATCATCGTCGTGACGGCCGCCATGTTCATCGCCTCGGCCTTGAGCGGCGTGGAGAAAGGCGTCAAGCTCCTGTCCAACATCAACATGATCGTGGCGGCCCTGCTCGCCCTTGCCGTGTTCCTGCTGGGCCCGACGGTCGCCATCATCGACACCTTCACCAATACCCTGGGCAGCTACGCCAGCGAATTGGTCCGGATGAGCCTGCGGGCGACGCCCTTCCGCGACAGCAGCTGGGTCGGCAACTGGACCATCTTCTACTGGGCCTGGTGGATCTCGTGGTCGCCGTTCGTCGGCCTGTTCATCGCACGCGTCTCGCGCGGGCGCACCATCCGCGAATTCATCCTCGGCACCGTGCTGGCGCCGTCGCTGGCGGCCTTCGTCTGGTTCTCGATCTTCGGCGGCACCGCGCTCTACATGGAGATCTGGCAGCACGTCCCGCTGTCCGCGGCCGTCAAGGCCGACCTGGCGACCGCGCTGTTCGCGATGTTCGGGGCCATGCCCTTCGGCCAGATCATGTCGGTGGTCGCCACCCTGCTGGTGGTGGTCTTCTTCGTGACCTCGGGCGACTCGGCCGTGCTGGTGCTGGGCATGATGAGCCAGGGCGGCAATCCGAATCCGAACGCGCGTACCAAGCTGATCTGGGGCGTCCTGATCGCCGGCATCGCCATCAGCCTGCTGCTGGCGGGTGGCATCAATGCCGTGCAGACCGCCACCATCCTGTTCGCCCTGCCCTTCGCGCTGGTGATCGTGCTGATGGTGATCGCACTGTGGCGCGCGCTGCGCGAAGACTGGCAGGAGGAGGCGCGCCGCGAACGTGCGCTGCGGCGCCGGATGCGCGAAATGGCGGCGCCCTAGCCAGCTGCCGCCAAGGGATGGGTTGAAGACGCGCGTGCCTCGGCTGTAGCCAAACTGGTATCATGCGCGTTTTCCGGACCCTGGCCCGTCGCTGTCCGACAGCGCGCCCGTCCCTTACCCTACAGAACATCAAGAATGAACACACCAGCCCAGCTGCCGGGCTTCTTCAGCCGGCTTTCGATCGCCTTTGGCGCCTTCTTCAAATCGCTCGGCGATGCCGAGTTCGCCGCGCGCGTGCGTGACGACCAGGTCGGCCCGGTCGCGATGCCGACTCCGACGCCGGCCCCGACCATGGCGCCGACTGCCGCGCCGACGCCGGCCCCGACGCCCATGCCTGCTGCCGCGCCGCTGCGCGCCCCGACTGCCGAATCGGCCCTGCAACTGCTGAGCCTGTTCCAGCGCGAAGCCCGCCTGATCGACTTCACCCAGGAAAACCTGAGCGCCTATTCCGACGCCGACATCGGCGCCGCCGCCCGCGTGGTGCACGAAGGCTGCGCGCGCGTGCTGCGCGAGCACTTCAGCATCGAGCCGGTGCGCAGCGAATCCGAAGGCGCGCGCATCACGCTGGAAGAAGGCTTCGACGCCGCCAGCGTGCGCCTGACCGGCAACGTGGTCGGCCAGGCCCCGTTCAAGGGCACCCTGTCGCACCGCGGCTGGCGCGCCACCAAGGTCCAGCTGCCGCAGCTGGCCGAGAAGCACGACGCACGCGTGCTGGCGCCGGCGGAGGTGGAACTGTGAGCGACGCACTGAATGCCCGCTACGCCATCGGCATCGACCTGGGCACCACCCACAGCGCCCTCTCGTATGTCGACCTGCAGGCCAGCGACGGCGAGAACACCGTCGACGGCATCCTGCCCGTTCCGCAGCTGAGCGGCCCGGGCACGGTCGAGGCGCTGCCGCTGCTGCCGTCCTTCCTCTACCTGCCGCACCCGGACGAACTGGCGCCGGGCGAAACCGCACTGCCGTGGAGCGCCGGCGGCGAAGCCTTCATTGCCGGCGAAATGGCGCGCAGCCGCGGCGCCACCACCCCGATCCGCCTGGTGTCTTCGGCCAAGAGCTGGCTGAGCCACCCGAGCGTCGACCGGCGCGCCGCCATCCTGCCGCACGATGCGCCGGAAGAAGTCACGCGCGTCTCGCCCCTGGAAGCCTCGACCCGCTACCTGGCGCACCTGCGCCAGGCCTGGAACGCGGCCCACCCGGATGCGCCCTTCGACCGGCAACAGGTGACGATCACCATCCCGGCCTCGTTCGACCCGGGCGCGCGCGAACTCACCGCCGAAGCGGCGCGCAACGCCGGCATCGACCCCACCCTGCTGGAAGAGCCGCAAGCGGCGCTGTACAGCTGGATCCAGGGGTCCAAGGGCGCCTGGCGCAAGCAGGTCAAGGCTGGCGACATCGTGCTGGTGGTCGACGTGGGCGGCGGCACCAGCGACTTCTCGCTGATCGCGATCCTCGAACGCGACGGCAAGCTGGAGCCGCACCGCGTGGCGGTGGGCGACCACATCCTGCTGGGCGGCGACAACATGGACCTGGCCCTGGCGCACTTCGTGGCGCGCAAGCTCCAGGCCAACGGCACCCAGCTCGATTCCTGGCAGATGCGCGCCCTCACCTACGGCTGCCGTAGCGCCAAGGAACACCTGCTGGCCGACGCCGACGCCACCGTGTGGCCGATCGTGGTGCCGAGCCGCGGCTCGAAGCTCATCGGCGGCTCGATCCGCACCGAACTGACGCGCGACGAAGTCACCGCCTTCATCACCGACGGCTTCTTCCCGCGCGTGGAAGCCACGGCACGCCCGGCCACGCGCACCCGCGCCGGCCTGACCCAGGTCGGCCTGCCGTATGCGCAGGACGCCGCGATCACCAAGCACCTGGCAGCCTTCCTGGCGCGCCAGGCCGGCGCCACCTCGGAACTCGAAGGCTTCGAGGGCCGGGTGAATGCGGAACACAGCTTCCTGCACCCGAGCGCGGTGCTGTTCAACGGCGGCGTATTCAAGTCGCACATCCTGGCCCAGCGCGTGATGGACACCATCAACGACTGGCTCTACATGGAAGGCGCGGAACCGGCGCGCATGCTGGAGGGCGCCGACCTCGACCTGGCGGTGGCGCGCGGCGCGGCCTACTTTAGCTACGCGCGGCGCGGCGGCGGCGTGCGCATCCGCGGCGGCACGGCCCGTTCCTTCTACGTCGGCGTGGAATCGTCGATGCCGGCCATTCCCGGCATGGAACCACCCATCGAAGCCCTGTGCGTGGCCCCCTTCGGCATGGAAGAAGGCAGCGAACTCGAACTGCCGGGCCAGGAATTCGGCCTGGTGGTGGGCGAGCCGGTCACCTTCCGCTTCTTCGGTTCCACCACGCGCCGCCAGGACCGCATCGGCGAGGTGCTTGAATTCTGGGGACCGGACGAACTGCACGAGATGAACGAAATCCAGGCGACCCTGCCGGCCGAAGGCCGCGTGGCGGGCGACGTGGTGCAGGTCAGGCTGCATGCGCTGGCGCTTGATACCGGCACCCTGGAATTGGCCGCGGTGGCGCGCGACGGCCAGCGCTGGAAGATCGAGTTCGACGTCCGCAACGCGCCCGACCAGTAGTGATGCCGCACTAAGCCGCAGTGGGCCAGTACCTCGTCAGCATCGACCTGGGCACCACCAACACGGTGCTCGCATACGCCCTGCCCGCCACTGGAGCGGCCGCAGGGGTCGAGCTATTGGCCGTCGAGCAGTTGGTGGCGCCCGGCGAAGTCGCCGCGGCGCCGCTGCTGCCCTCGATGCGCTACCACCCGGCCGAGGGCGAGCTCGCTCCCGGCGAACTCCAGCTCCCCTGGGCCGCGCCCGACCCGGCCGGCGTCGCACGCGTCGCCGTGGGCCGCCTGGCGCGCGTGCTGGGCGCGCAGACGCCGGGCCGCCTGGTGGCCAGCGCCAAGAGCTGGCTCTCGCATGCCGGCGTGGACCGCATGGCCGCCATCCTGCCCTGGGGCGCGGAGGATGCGGACGTGGCCAAGGTGTCGCCGGTGGCTGCCAGCGCCAGCTACCTGGCGCACTTGCGCGCTTGCTGGAACATGCGCTTCCCGACGGCGCCGCTGGAGCGCCAGCAGATCGTCCTGACGGTGCCGGCCTCGTTCGACGAAGGCGCGCGTGCGCTCACCCTGGAAGCGGCGCGCATGGCCGGCCTGCCGGAGCTGCGCCTGCTGGAAGAACCGCAGGCCGCCCTGTACGACTGGCTGTTCCGCCACCGCGCCACGCTGGCGCAGGACCTGGCGCACACGCGCCTGGTGCTGGTGGCCGACGTCGGCGGCGGCACCACCGACTTCAGCCTGGTCAAGGTGGAACTGGAACCAGACGGGCAACCGAAGCTGACCCGCATCGGCGTCGGCAACCACCTGATCCTGGGCGGCGACAACATGGACCTGGCGCTGGCGCACCTGGCCGAGTCGCGCCTGAACGGCGACAATTCAACGGAGCGATTGTCGGCGGGCCGCCTCGCACAGTTGACCGAACGCTGCCGCGCAGCCAAGGAGCAGCTGCTGGCGCCCGATGCGCCGGAACAGGTGACCGTTACCCTGCTGGGCAGCGGTGCGCGCCTGATCGGCGCCAGCCGCTCGGCCACCATCACCCGCGCGGACGTGGAGCGGATCGTCCTGGACGGCTTCTTCCCGCCCAACGAGGCGCAGGAAGGCGCCAGGCGCACCCGCGCCGGCATCGTCGAATTCGGCCTGCCGTATGCGAGCGACCCGGCCGTCACCCGCCACCTGGCGGCTTTCCTGCGCCAGCATGCGCAGGCGGCGCGCGAGGCGCTCGGCATCGAAGACGATGGCGCCGCGTCCGTGCCCGTCCCCGATGCGCTGCTGCTCAACGGCGGCGTGTTCCGCGGTGCGGCGCTGGCGCAGCGCCTGGCCGATGTGCTCGCGCACTGGCGCGGCGCGCCGGTGCAGGTGCTGCACAACGAGGACCCGGACGTGGCCGTGGCGCGCGGCGGCGTGGCCTATTCGCTGGCGCGCGCGGGCCAGGCCCCTAGCATCGAAAGCGGTTCGGCGCGCAATTACTACCTGCTGCTCGATGCGCAGCAGTCGGGCGACACGGTGCGTGCGGTCTGCCTGCTGCCGCGCGGCGCCCCGGCCGGGGAAGAAATCCGCCTGGAAGGCCGCAGCTTCGCCCTGCGCCTGGGCCGGCCGGTGCGCTTCCACCTGGTGTCGTCCACCGCCGACCCGGGCGGCAGGCTGCCGCAAGCGGGCGAGCTGCTCGAGCTGCCCGCAGGCGATATCGTGCGCCTGCCCGCCATCTCGACGGTGCTGCGCAGCCAGCGCGGCACCGAGATCCCGGTGCAGCTGGCCACCGTGCTGCTTGAGGTCGGCACCCTGGAAGTGTCCTGCGTGGCAGAGGACGACGCAGCGCAGCGCTGGCGCCTGGAATTCCAGCTGCGCGGCCAGGACGAGGCGCCGGTGGAAGACGTCGCGCTGCCGGCCGAGCTGGATGAGGCCATCGCCCGCATCGACCGCATCTTCGGCAACCGCTCGCAGCAGGTCGAGCCGCGCGAAGTGCGCCAGCTGCGCGCTTCGCTGGAACACCTGCTGGGCGGGCGCGAACGCTGGACCACGCCGCTGTTGCGCCGCCTGTTCGACGCCCTGCTGGCGCGCGCCAAGGGAAGGCGTCGCTCGGCCGAACACGAGCGCGTCTGGCTGAACCTGGCCGGCTACTGCCTGCGTCCGGGCTTCGGCCATCCGCTCGACGAATGGCGCATCGAGCAGCTGTGGGCGATGTTCGAGCCTGGGGTGCAATACCACAAGGACAGCCAGGTGCGCGCCGAATGGTGGACGCTGTGGCGGCGCGTGGCCGGCGGCCTGTCGCTCGATGCGCAACTGCGCCTGCTCGACGACTTCGCCTTCAACCTGCAGGCCGACGAATCGGAACGCGGGCGCCGTCCGGTCACGCTGGTCGACGGCAGCGAGGACGACATGCTGCGCGTGGGCGCCTCGCTGGAGCGCATCCCGTCCGCCTACAAGGCCGAGATCGGCGACTGGCTGATGAAACAGATCATGGCGATGCCGGCAGGCGCCAGGATCGACGCCCGCGCCGCGGCGCGCTACGCGCGCTACCTGTGGGCGCTGGGCCGCGTGGGCGCGCGCCAGTCCTTTCATGGCGCCGCGCACGAGGTCGCCCCGAGCACCTCGGCCGAAGCCTGGCTGAACGGGCTGTTCCAGCTCGACTGGAAGAAGATCGAGCCGGCCGGCTTTGCCGCCGCCCACATCGCCCGGATGACCGGCGACCGCTCGCGCGACATTGGCCAGGCGATACGCGACGAGGTGCTGCGGCGCCTGTCCGCCAGCGCCGCACCGCCGGCCTGGGCCGCCATGGTGCGCGAGGTGGTCGAACTCGACCAGGCGGTCGAGACCCGCATGCTGGGCGATGCGCTGCCGCCGGGGCTCAAGCTGCTGCGCTGATCGCCACGCCCTCCGTCAACAAAACACGAAATCCTCGTTCGAGCTCGGCAAGGCACAGAGCACGTCGCGCAGCACCAGCCACGCAAACCCACCGACGGGAACCAGCAACAGCCAGAATGCAGACATGATCGTCTCCTTGTGCACAGCTTCATTTCGCACACCCGTGCGAAATGGAAGTAAAAAAAGGGACAGGCAGCGCCCGTCCCGCCGGGACATCCCTACTCCAGATCGTTGAAACTCTTGTACGTCGATATCAGGCGGTTGAAAGCCCGCTGCGCCCTGCGCGGCACCGCCGCGGTGCGCAGGAAGCGCGCGTCGTGCATCACCCCGATCGCCAGGCTGTAGATCTCGAACACCAGCTGCTCGGGCTCGGTGTCCGGGCGCAGGTGCCCGGCTTCCATCGCCTGCAGCACGGTCTTGCGCAGCGAGGCGCGCCAGCGCGTCACGCCGGCCTCGATGCGGTCGCGCAAGGGGCCCGGCACGTCGTCGAACTCGAAGGCGCCGGCCGTGTACAGGCAGCCGCCGCGCGCGGTCTCGTTGCCGATCTTCTTCAGCCACAGCTCGACCTGCATCACCAGGCGCGGCAAGCCCTTGGGCGCCTGCAGCGAAGGCAGGAACACTTCCTCGCCGAAGCGGCGGTCGTATTCGTCCAGCACGGCCGACTGCAGGGCCTCGAGCGAACCGACGCGCGAGAACACGCCGCTCTTGCTGATGCCGGTGCGCTTGGAGACTTCGCCCAGCGACACCTTGCCGATACCCTCGCTCGCCGCCATGTCGACGGCGGCGTCGAGGATGGTGGCGTAGGTGGCTTCGCTCTTGGCAGTGGTGTTCATGCAGAAACTTTAGCACACCTGTGCGAAAGAGCAAGGGGAATCGCGGCCGGCCCGCGCGGGACCGGCCGCGGCCCGGCTTACCAGAACTTGTAGCTGGCCGAGAGGGCGAACTGGCGGCCGAACAGGTTCTGGCCATGGTCGTAGCCTTCCCAGCCGTTCGGATCGTAGTACGGCCTCTTGTCCAGTACGTTCTTGATGTTGAGCCCCAGGTTCAGGTTCTTCAGCGGCTTCCAGTTGAAGCCCAGGTTGACCGTGGTGTACGAAGGCGTGCCCTCGCACAGCTTATCCGGCAGCGACACCCCGGCAGCGGTACAGTTGGCCGGCACATTGTCGGTGTCGTAGTCGCCGTAGGCCCACTTGGTCTTGCCGGTGTAGTTCACGAACAGGCTGGTGGTGAAGTTCCCGTAGTTCCAGTCGGCGTTGAAGGTACCGCGCAGGCGCGGCGAGCCGTAGTAGCCGACGTAGTTGCCCGAGAAGCCGCTGCCGTCCTCGTAGTTGTAGGTCTCGCGGCGGCGGATGGTGAAAGCCACGCCGGTGTTCAGGCGCCCGTAGTCGCCCAGCTTGAAGCGGGTGCGCGCATCGATGTCGAAGCCGTCCACCAGGGTGCGGCCGCGGTTCAGGTAGGAGTTGATCAGGCCGCCCAGGTTGCCCACCGAGTAGGTCGGCAGCTTGCCGGTGCAGGCCGCCGCGTTGGCCGGATTGGCGCACATGGTGGCCACCGCCGCCATGTTGGCGCGGTCGGCATCGGTCAGCGCATTGCGGATCGCCTTGTCGGTGCCGGCCAGGCTCGGGCCGTGCGCGTCGACCAGCTCGGTGAACAGCTGGTTGAAGTCCTGGCGCACGATCTCGTTGCGGCGGTTGACGATCCAGTAGTCGAGCGACACGCTGAGGTCGCGCACCGGCTGCAGCACCAGGCCGAGGGTGGCGATCTTGGCCTTCTCCGGCTCCAGCTCCGGATTCGGCGGGGTCAGGCCGCCCACCGTGGTCGAGCAGTTCGAATTGAGCAGGTTGCGGCCCAGGTCGACCTCGGTTGCCGAGACGGATTTCATCAGCAGGCGTGCGATCGCATTGGTTTCGTCGCAGCGCACGGTGTCGCGGATGCCGCCCACCTGGGCGAACACGCCGCCCGAGCCCGATTCGGCCAGGTTCGGCGCACGGAAGCCTTCGGAGTAGGTGCCGCGCACCATCACTTCCGGCGTGGCGCGCCACACCGCACCGATTTTCGGCGCCAGGTTGGCGCTGAAGTTCGGATACTTGTCCAGGCGCGCCGCGGCGTTCAGTTCGAGCTTGTCGGTGACCGGCACCACCACTTCGCCGAACAGGGCCGCGATGGTGCGCTTGCCGTCGAACCAGGAGCCGCCCTGCTGGGTGATCAGGCCGTTGGCCGCGTCCGCGTTGCCCGGCGTGTCGAAGCTCTCGCGCATCAGGCTGGTGCCGAAGGCGGCGCGCACTTCGCGTTCGCCGATCTTCGCCAGCGTGCCCTCGACCTTGGCGTCCCAGGTGATCAGCTTGGTCCAGGACTGGATGTCGAAGGTCGGATAGGCTTCGCGCAGCAGGACCGCATTCGCCTCGCTGATCTCGCCGAACTTGTAGGCCGGGTTGTCGGCGATGTAGGTGCGGCCGGTCACCGGATCGGTGGTGAAGGGGCCGAAGGCCTTGGCGAAGCCCGCGGTATTGATGTTGACGGTCTGGTACAGGGTCGAATGGCTGCCCGCCACCGCCAGCGCGGTCTCGAATTCCCAGTCGCCGAACACGGTGCCGCGCACGCCGGCCAGGGCGCGGTAGCTGTCGTCGACGTTCTTCTGGCCGAAGTGGCCCACCGCATCCTGCATCAGGTAGTTCAGGCCGGCCGCGCCGCCCATCTTGGCCGCCATGTCCGGGTCCAGCCTGCCCTTCAGGTAGACGTTGTTCGGGCCCAGGTAGGGAATCGCGAAGGTGTTCAGCCTGGTGCCGGTATTGCGCGAGAACCAGTTGTTGGTGCTGCCGCTGTTGAAGCTGCGCGGGCCGTTCTCGCCGCGCATCTTGATGTGCGTGTAGGCCGCTTCCGCGAAGCCTTCGAAACCGTTTGCGAAGCGCATGCGGCCGGCCAGGTAGCCGGTGGCGCGCTTCGACGAAGGACCGGTATCGAGCGCGTACGGCAGGTTGTTCCAGACGCAGCGGGTGCCGGAAGCTTCCGTGATCGCGGTCGGGCAGCCCGGCACCGCGCGCTGGGTGCGCGCGTTGTTCTTGGCGGGGTCGAACACGAAGAAGGTGCCCGGGTTCAGCACGCCCGGCTCGCTGCCGGTGCCGATGCGGAAGTTCGGGATGAAGCTCGGGTTGTTGACGTAGAAGTCCGAGGCGCACGGCTGGCAGGTGGCGCTGGCGATCTGCCTGTTCGTGGGGGGATTCGCGGTGGGACCGGGGGTGTGCGTCTGGCTGGCGCTGTCGGAGCTGATGCCGACCCGGATCCGCTCGAACGGCATGAGCATCGCGCTGCTGGTCAACCAGTTCGTCTCGACCGTGATCGCGGCCATGTTCCTGCCGACCGTCGGCTACTACGGCTACTCGGCCGTGTTCTTCGCCGGCGCGGGCTTCTCGGTGCTGTACTTCCTGACCGCTGCCTTCCTGCTGCCGGAGACCAAGGGCAAGACGCTGGAAGAGATCGAGCTGCACTTCGCCCCTGCCGGACGCGCGCAGCCGGGTTGAAGGCGGCAGCCCCGGCGGGGCCCTGAGACTGGCGCGCGGGCCGGGGCCGGCCCGCGCGCTGCGCCCCGGATCAGCGGCGGCCGAACCGGCTCAGGCGGGCGAGAACGGAGGCGAGCGCGAAAGCGAGTGGGGCCGACACCGAACGGGTCGGAATGCGTTTGCTGAACAGGCCGGTGTAGTTGCAGCGCGAATTGACAGTCATTTCTTATCTCTCCGAAACATTACTTAGCACAATAACTACGGAACACTTACTGTTCTGTGCGCCAGCTCGCATAGCGCGCGCGCCCCGGCGCGAATGCGTCCTATCATGCGGGCAGCAGGCCGGTTCCTTGCCTGCGACGGGCAGGCCTGCTCGTATTGCAGTCAAACAGCGTTGCATGCAGCGACCAAGGAGGTGTGCGATGAGCTATGCAGATCGTGACAGATACGGCATGTACAAGAACACGCGCAGCACCGGCCCGGGGCCGGCGCTGATGGGTGCGGATACCTTGATCGGCGACAGTGTCGTCAATGCGCAGGAGGAAGACCTCGGCGACATCAAGGAAATCATGCTGGACATGCAGACCGGCCAGGTGGCATATGCCGTACTGGCCTTCGGCGGCTTCCTGGGCATGGGCGAAAAGCTGTTCGCCGTGCCCTGGCAGGCGCTGCACCTGGACACCGCGAACAAGCGCATGGTGCTCAACGTCGATAAAGAGCGGCTCCGGAGCGCGCCCGGCTTCGACAAGGACGCCTGGCCCGACATGAGCGACGTGAGCTGGGCCGGCGGCATCCACAGCTTCTACGGCACCGATCCGCACCGATCCGGCGCACCGACCATGGGGCCGGGCAGCAGCCTGGGCGGCAGGACCGGCGGCGTGGGCACGGGCGCCGGTTCCGCGATGGGCAGCGGCATGGGTTCGAGCATGGGAGCGGGCTCGGCCGGCAGCAGCCTGGGCGCCAGCGTCGGATCGGGCAGCGTGCACGGCGACTCCTACGGGGTCGGCGGCAGTGCCGATCCGCGTCCGGCGCATGAGGGCGACGACAAGGACCTGAGCCGGATCCGGGGCAGCAATATCGGCTGAACCGGCGCCCACATGGGTGCATGTTTACGCTCCGTGTTTAATACGGCAAAAAATCGCCGGATTGAACACGGAGTGTATTGAATCGTCCGCCAGTCGAACGCGGTCGACATAGCCGACCCCGCCGGCGCTCAGCGGATCATCGACTCCCACACCTTTTGCAGCCGCTTGGCCGACACCGGCATCGGCGTGCGCAGTTCCTGCGCGAACAGCGACACCCGCAGCTCTTCCAGCATCCACCTGAATTCGAGCATGCGCGGATCGTTGTTCTTGCCCGCCTGGTTCTTGAGCGTGCGCTGGAACTGGCTGGCGGCGCCCTGCCATTCCGCCATCAGCTGCGCATCGCGCGCAGGATTGCCGCGCAGTTTCTCGATGCGCACGTTGATCGCCTTCAGGTAGCGCGGGAAGTGCGCCAGCTGGCTGTACTCGTTGTCCGCGATGAAGCGCTTGTGGATCAGGCCCTGCAGCTGCGCCTGGATATCCTGCTGCACCGCCGGCGCCAGGCTCTGGATGCGCTTGGGCATGCCGTGGAACTCGGCCAGGATCGACCCCACCAGGCGCGCGATCTCGTTGATCAAGAGGCCGATGCGGCCCTTGCCCTCGTCCTTACGCTTGTTGAACTCGCCAGAGTTGATCGGCAGCGGATCCTGCAGGCAGGCGATGTCGATGGCCTTGGCGATGATCTGGTCGCGCAGGTCTTCCTGCGTGCCCACGCTCATGAACTGCATGCCCATCCCCTGCAGGCCGGGGATGTTCTTCTCGGCGAACTTCAACTGGTCCTTCAGCTGCAGCGCGAACAGGCGGCGCAGGCCGACGCGGTGGGTGCGCGCGGCCACGTTGGGGTCGTCGAACACTTCCAGGTCGCAGTGCGTGCCCTTGTCCACCAGCGCCGGGAAGCCGATCAGGGTCAGCTTGCCCTGGGTGATCTCGAGCAGTTCCGGCAGCTCGCCGAAGCTCCAGGTGCTCAATCCCGTATGCTGGACCGCGCCCGCCGCCGGGGCCGGCGCAGCAGGGGCGGCAGCGCCGGCAGGCTTCGCCGCCGGCGCACTGCCCTTCCCTTTCGCGGGCGCAGGGGCAGGCGCGGGCGCGGCCTGCAGCCTGGCCGGCGCAGCCGCCGGCGTGGCTTCCGCCATCTTCTGGAAACTCTCGCGCGCCTGGCCGCCCAGCTCCGCCTGCAGGGTCGCCAGGTTGCGGCCCATGTCGAGCTGGCGACCGTGCTCGTCGATCACCTTGAAGTTCATGAACAGGTGCGCCGGCAGGGTCTCCAGCTTGAAGTCGCCGGTGAGCACGCGCGCACTGGTGTGCATGTGGATGTCGGCGATCAGGACGTCGATCAGGTCGCCCTTGCCGAAGCGCAGCGGGTCCTGGTGGCGCTCGAAGAACCTGGCCGCATAGTCGGGCAGCGGCACGCAGTGGCGGCGCAGCTTCTGCGGCAGGGATTTGAGCAGCAGGTGCACCTTCTCCTTCAGCATGCCCGGCACCAGCCAGGCCGGACGCTCCTGCGGAATCTGGTTCAGGGCGAACAGCGGCACCGCCAGGGTCACGCCGTCGCGCGCACTGCCCGGCTCGAAGTGGTAAGTCAGCCCCATCTCGATGCCGGTGACGTTCATCGTCTTCGGGAACAGCTCGGTGGTGACGCCGGCCGCCTCGTGGCGCATCAGCTCTTCGCGGTTCAGGAACAGGAGCTTCGGATTGTCGCGCGCGGCGTCCTTGTACCACTTTTCGAAGCCCGCGCCGTTGACCACGGTGTGCGGGATTTCCTTGTCGTAGAAGGCGGCGATCAGCTGCTCGTCCACCAGCACGTCCAGGCGGCGCGATTTGTGTTCGAGATTCTCGATCTCGCGCACCAGCTTGTGGTTGTGGGCATAGAAGGGCGCGCGGGTCTCGTAGTCGCCCGCCACCAGGGCGTCGCGGATGAAGATCTCGCGCGCCTCGCCTGGGTTGTGCTGGCTGTAGTTGATGCGGCGGTTGCTGTACACGACGATGCCGTACAGGGTGGCGCGCTCGAGCGCCGTCACCTGCGCCTGGCGCTTTTCCCAGCGCGGCTCGCCCCAGGATTTCTTCAGCAGGTGGGCGCCGATCTTCTCCACCCACTCCGGCTGGATCTGCGCGATGGTGCGCGCGTACAGGCGGGTGGTCTCGACCAGTTCGGCCGCCATCACCCAGCGTCCCGGTTTCTTGGCCAGGCAGGAGCCCGGCCAGATATGGAACTTGATGCCGCGTGCACCCAGGAACACCGGCTCGTCCTCGGCCTTGAAGCCGATGTTGCCGAGCAGGCCGGTGAGCAGGGCCAGGTGCAGCTGGTCATACGTCGCCGGCGCGGCGTTCAGGCGCCATCCCTGCTCGCGCGCCACCGTCAGCAGCTGCGAATGCACGTCGCGCCACTCGCGCAGGCGCAGCTGCGACAGGAAGTTGGCGCGGCAGTTCTCCTGCAGCTGGCGGTTCGACTTCTTGTGCGCGATCGCATCCTCGAACCAGGCCCAGATCTTCAGGTAGCTGAGGAATTCGGACTTCTCGTCGGCGAACTTCTTGTGCTTCTCGTCGGCCTGCTGCTGGTACTCGATCGGGCGGTCACGCGGGTCCTGCGTGGACAGGGCGGACGCCACGATCAGCATCTCGCTCAGGCAGTCGTTGTCGACCGCGGCCAGGATCATGCGGCCGACGCGCGGGTCGAGCGGCAGCTTGGCCAGTTTTTTACCGAGCGCGGTCAGTTCGTTGGCGTCGTCGACCGCGCCGACTTCCTGCAGCAGCTGGTAGCCGTCGGCGATGGCGCGGCCCTGCGGCGGCTCGATGAAGGGGAAGGTCTCGACGTCGGTCAGGTGCAGCGACTTCATGCGCAGGATGACCGCAGCCAGCGAGGAACGCAGGATCTCGGGGTCGGCGAACTTCGGGCGCTTGTTGAAATCGTCTTCTTCGTACAGGCGGATGCAGACGCCGTCGGCCACGCGGCCGCAACGGCCGGCGCGCTGGTTGGCGGAACTCTGCGCCACCGGTTCGATCTGCAGCTGCTCGACCTTGTTGCGGAAGCTGTAGCGCTTGACGCGCGCCAGGCCGGTATCGACCACGTAGCGGATGCCCGGCACCGTCAGCGAGGTCTCGGCCACGTTGGTGGCCAGCACGATGCGGCGCGCGTTGGTGGTGCGGAACACGCGGTCCTGCTCTTCCACCGACAGGCGCGCGAACAGCGGCAGGATCTCGACGTGCGGCGGATGGTGCTTGCGCAGCGCCTCCGCGCAGTCGCGGATCTCGCGCTCGCCCGGCAGGAACACCAGCACGTCGCCCGAGCCGATGCGGCACAGTTCGTCGACGGCGTCGACCACCGCTTCCATCAGGTCGCGCTTGTCGCGCGCGACCTGCGCCTTGGGAACAGGTTCACCGGGCCTGGCGTTGGTCGCCGTGACCGGATCCTTGTCGACCGGACGATAACGCACCTCCACCTTGTACAGGCGGCCCGACACCTCGATGACCGGCGCCGGTTTGTCCGGCGCGCCGAAATGGCGCGCGAAGCGTTCGGCATCGATGGTCGCCGAGGTGATGATCACCTTCAGGTCCGGACGGCGCGGCAGCAGCTGCTTCAGGTAGCCGAGCAGGAAGTCGATGTTCAGGCTGCGCTCGTGCGCCTCGTCGATGATGATGGTGTCGTAGGCGCGCAGCAGCGGATCGGTTTGCGTCTCGGCCAGCAGGATGCCGTCGGTCATCAGCTTGACCGAGGCGCCCCGCGAGAGCGTGTCGTTGAAGCGCACCTTGAAGCCCACATGTTCGCCCAGCGGCGAACCGAGTTCCTGCGCGATGCGCTTGGCGGTGCTCGACGCGGCGATACGGCGCGGCTGGGTGTGGCCGATCAGGCCCTTCTGGCCGCGGCCCAGCTCCAGGCAGATCTTGGGCAGCTGGGTGGTCTTGCCGGAACCGGTTTCGCCCGAGACGATGATCACCTGGTTTGCTTCGATCGCCTGCGCGATCTCGGCGCGCCGGCCCGAGACCGGCAGGTCTTCGGGAAAGGTGATCGGCGGGAGCGGATTGCGCAAGGGCGGCGTGCGCTCGTCGGCGCGCGGGGCGCGTTCCTTCTGCGCGCGCGGTGGATTCGGCTTCGCGCCGCCCTGCGCTGGCGCAGGACGCGGGCCGCCTTCGGCACGCGCTGCCGGTGCGCGACGCGGACCGTTGTTCTCACCGCTACGCGCCTGCCTGGTCTGCAGTTCGCCATCGCGCGTCTGCGTCATGGGCGCGCGCGTGTCGCCCTCGGGCCGCGGTTTGCGAGGCTCGTTGTCGGAAGAATTCCGGGATGCTGCGCGCGCCTGCTGAGGCGAAGGCTTGTTACTCTGTTCAGACATTGATTTTTACAAGGTATTTGGTGCGCACAACGCGCAGCGAATTATAATGCGGCAAATGGAAAACCCTACCCAATTCGTCCAGTGGCTGCGCTCTGTCGCGCCATATATTCACACCTTCGGCGGCAAGACCTTCGTCGTCGCCTTCCCGGGCGAACTGGTCGCTTCCGGCGCCCTGCCGGTGCTGGCCCAGGACTTGTCCCTGCTGCTGGGACTCGGTATCCGGCTGGTGCTGGTGCACGGCTCGCGCCCGCAGGTGGCGGAGCAGCTCGCCCTGCGTAACGTCGAAGGCCGCTTCCACAACGGCGTCCGCATTACCGACACCGCCGCCCTCGAATGCGCCAAGGAAGCCGCCGGCGAACTGCGCCTCGACATCGAAGCCGCGTTCAGCCAGGGCCTGCCGAACACGCCGATGTCGCATGCCCAGATCAGCATCGTTTCCGGCAACTTCGTGGTTGCCCGCCCGCTCGGCGTGATCGACGGCACCGACTTCGAGCTCACCGGCGTCACCCGCAAGATCGCCGCCGATAAAATCCAGCCGATCCTGCAGACCGAAGACAGCCTGGTGCTGCTGTCGCCGCTCGGCTTCTCGCCCACCGGCGAGATCTTCAACCTGACCATGGAAGACGTGGCCGCCGCCGCCGCGATCGCCCTGCACGCCGACAAGCTCATCTTCATCACCGAAACCGGCATGATGACCGATGCTGCCGGCACCGAGATCCGCGAACTGTCCTCGCACCAGGCCGAGGCCGTGCTGCAGGCCGGTTTCCTGCCGCCGGACGCCGCGTTCTACCTGCAGCATGCGATCAAGGCCTGCAACAGCGGCGTCGACCGCGCGCACATCGTGCCCTTCGAGATGGACGGTTCCGCCCTGCTCGAGCTGTTCACGCACGACGGCGTCGGCACCATGATCAGCCACGAGAACCTGGAAAGCCTGCGCCAGGCCACAATTGAGGACGTCGGCGGAATTATCAAGCTGATCGAACCGCTCGAAGCCGACGGCACCCTGGTCTACCGCGGCCGCGAGCTGATCGAGCGCGAGATCGAGCAGTTCTCGGTGATCGACCACGACGGCGTGATCTTCGGCTGCGCCGCCCTCTACCCCTTCCCGGAAGCGAAGATGGGCGAGATGGCCTGCCTGACCGTGAGCCCCGACTCCCAGACGCAGGGCGACGGCGAGCGCATCCTCAAGCACATCGAGAACCGCGCCCGTGCCGCCGGCCTGACCAAGCTGTTCGTGCTGACCACGCGCACCGCGCACTGGTTCAAGAAGCGCGGCTTCGTGCCGGCCACGGTGGACGACCTGCCCAAGGACCGCCAGCACATGTATAACTGGCAGCGCCGGTCACAGGTCTTCATCAAGACTCTATAATGACGGCCTGACCCGCATTTATCGCGACATTAACAGGATTACAGGAGTAGACCATGGCCCGCACCGTCCAATGCATCAAACTGAACAAGGAAGCCGAAGGACTGGACTTCCCGCCGGTACCAGGCGAAATGGGCAAGAAGCTGTACCAGTCGGTCTCGAAAGAGGCCTGGCAGGCATGGCTGAAGCACCAGACCATGCTGATCAATGAAAACCGCCTGAACCTGGCGGACGACCGCGCGCGCAAGTACCTGGCGACGCAGATGGAACGTCACTTCTTCGGTGACGGCGCTGCCGACCAGGCACAGGGTTACGTGCCGCCTGCGGCTTAACGCTTTTGTAGGGTGGGCGGGGGAAAACAGTCCAGTGGACTGTTTTCCCCCGCCCACGCGGCGATTGCTGTCGTTTGATACGTCGCGACAGTTCCGGCGATTGTTGAACGCGTGGGCAGGAAACCTGCCCACCCTACGCCCAGCGCAGCCGCTTGCTACATCTTCACGCACTGGCGCAATTCACAACGCGCCATGAACATCTTTCCGCGCATCGCCCCATCCTCGCAGCGCATCCGGTACACCTCCACCGGTCCCGCCTCGGTCACCAGGCCGGCGCCCTGCCCGCCCGTGCAACCCTGCTGCTTCGCCATCTTCTCGACCGTCGCCGACGACACGCCGAGCCGGAAGGGCACGCGCTCGATCGGCGTGCCGTCCGGGTCGGTCAGGCCGGGCGCGGACAACTTGGCGGCGGCCACGGGCGCCGCTTCGATCCTGCTCTTGAACGGCGTGCAGCCGCCCAGCAGGACGGCAACCAGGACAATCAGGGACAGCGGCGCGCGCTTCATGGGGCCTTCCTCGCTCAGAAAGTCAGGGTCTTGACGCCTTCGGATGTCCCCAGCAGGCACACATTGGCGCCCGCCTTGGCGAACAGGCCGACCGCGATCACGCCGACGATCTGGTTGATTCGCTCTTCCATCGCCACCGGGTCGGCGATCGACAGGCCGACCACGTCGATGATTTCGCCGCCGTTGTCGGTGATGAAGGCTTCGTCGCTGCCCGCCCTGGTGCGCAGGCGCGGCTGGCCGCCCAGTTCCGCCAGCTTGCGCATCACGGCCGCGCGCGCCATCGGGATCACCTCCACCGGCAGCGGGAACTTGCCCAACGTTTCGACAAGTTTCGAACCGTCGGCGATGCAGACGAATTGCTTCGCCACCGAGGCCACGATCTTCTCGCGGGTCAGGGCCGCGCCGCCGCCCTTGATCATCGCGCCGCTGGCGGTGATCTCGTCGGCGCCGTCGATGTAGACCGCCATCGAGGTGACCTCGTTCAGGTCGAACACCGGGATGCCATGGCCGCGCAGGCGTGCGGCGGTCGCTTCGGACGAAGCCACGGTGCCCTTGATGCGGTCCTTGATCTTGGCCAGCTCGTCGATGAAGAAGTTGGCCGTGGAGCCGGTGCCGACGCCGATGATTTCGCCGTCCACCACGTAATCGATGGCGGCGCGCGCCACGGCTTGCTTGAGTTCGTCCTGGGTCATGATGCTGTTGGATGAGTAAAAAGGAAGCCGCCATTTTAACGGATTGCCCCGTTCATTCCCCAAAAACGACGCTTCGTCGCACCGTTCTCCCGGTCAATGCACTAAGCATTGCCAAGCTGTTATCTCTACAGCACACTGAATGTTTCCGTACGCAAAATAAGAGAACAATGAAACTCTTTACCAAGAAGCGGGTGGCGATTGCCGCCGGGGTGATCGTGGTGGGCGGCGCGGCCGCGGCATGGCTGATGCCAAAAGGCGAACCCAAGATTCCGCCATCGCGCTACCGCACCGCCGCGGTCGACATGGGCGCCATCAACCAGACCGTCACCGCCACCGGCACCATCAATCCGGTCGCGCTGGTGAACGTCGGCTCGCAGGTGTCCGGCACCGTGGTCGAGCTGAACGCCGACTTCAACGACCGCGTGCACAAGGGCCAGGTACTGCTCAAGCTCGACCCGACCATCTTCAACGCCCAGATCCGCCAGTACGAAGCCAGCCGCGCCTCCGCCATGGCCAACCTGAAGCTGGCCGAGGCCAACTACCAGCGCAACCAGCAGCTGATGGCGCAGAACTTCGTCTCCGGCACCGTGGTCGACCAGTCGCGCCGCGAGATGGACGTCGCCCGCGCCAACGTGCAGCTGGCCCAGGCCCAGCTCGACCGCGCCCGGGCGGACCTGAACAACAGCGTGATCCGCTCGCCGATCGACGGCGTGATCATCAAGCGCACCATCGACCTGGGCCAGACCGTGGCGGCCTCGTTCAACACGCCGAACCTGTTCCAGATCGCGCGCGACCTGACCAAGATGCAGATCGACACCAGTGTCTCGGAAGCCGACGTCGGCGCCCTGAAGGACGGCCTGCCGGCCCGCTTCGTGGTCGACGCCTACCCGGAGCGCGAATTCCACGCCACCATGCGCCAGTTCCGCCTGGCCGCCAACGTGGTGCAGAACGTCGTCACCTACAACGTGGTGCTCGACGTCGACAACAAGGACGAGATGCTGAAACCCGGCATGACGGCCCAGGTGCGCCTGGTGGTGGCGAACCGCCCGAACGTGCTGCGCATCCCGACCACCGCCCTGCGCTTCCAGCTGCCGGAAGAAGAACAGGAAAAGCTGCGCAAGAAGGAGCAGGAAAAGGCCAAGGACGACAAGGATGCCGGCGTCAGGCAGGCGGCACTCAAGCCCGCGTCGACGCCCGACGACGACGTGGCCTTCCGCACCGCGAGCGAGACCGCGCGCATGTTCAAGGTCTACCGCCTCGACAAGATGAACCAGCCGCAGCCCGTCGACATCCGCGTCGGCCTGTCGAACTTCCGCTATACCGAAGTGCTGTCTGGCGAGCTGAAGGCCGGCGACCAGGTCGTCACGCGCACCCTGGCGAACCCCAAAGAAGAGATGTGAGCGCCGCCTTGACCTCTTCCTTGACTTCTTCTCTGATCGACATCCGTGGGGTCACCAAGACCTACGTCAGCGGCAGCGTCGAGACCCGGGTCCTGCACGGGATCGACCTGCAGGTGGCGCGCGGCGACTTCGTCTCCATCATGGGCCAGTCGGGCTCCGGCAAGTCGACCCTGATGAACATCCTCGGCTGCCTCGACCAGGCCACCGGCGGCACCTACCTGCTCGATGGCGTCGACACGCTGTCGCTGTCGCGCGCCCAGCTGGCCGACATCCGCAACCGCGCCATCGGCTTCGTGTTCCAGAGCTTCAACCTGATCAAGCGCATGAGCGTGGCAGAGAACGTGGCGCTGCCGCTGATCTATGCCGGCTGGGGCCGCGGCAAGGCGCACACGCGCGCGCTGCAGGAACTCGAACGGGTCGGCCTGGGCGGCATGGCGAAGCGCACGCCCAGCCAGCTCTCGGGCGGCCAGCAGCAGCGCGTGGCCATCGCCCGGGCCCTGGCCACCGATCCGCCGCTGCTGCTGGCGGACGAACCGACCGGCAACCTCGATACCCAGACCAGCGACGACATCATGTCCAGCTTCCAGCAACTGAACCGGGAGCGCGGCATCACCATCGTGCTCGTCACCCACGAAGCCGACGTCGCCGCCTACAGCCGGCGCCTGGTGCGCCTGAAGGACGGCCGGGTGCTGTACGACGGACCGGCCGCCGAGGGCCTGCGCCAGCCGAACGCGAATCACACAGAGGTGCCGGCATGAACTTCATCCAGGTACTGATCGAATCCTTCCGCTCGATGGCGGCCAACCGCCTGCGCACCGCATTGACCATGCTCGGCATCGTGATCGGCATCGCGTCCGTGGTGCTGCTGCTGGCCATCGGCGACAGCATGCAGCGCTTCATCGGCAAGGAACTGCAGCAGCTGGGCACCAACATGCTCTACGTGTTCCCGGGCGGCGACCGCACCAGCGCGCAGCGCGCCCGCGCCGGCGCCGTGCCCTCGCTGTCGATCCACGACGCGGCGGCCCTGAACGAGCTGCCCAGCCTGACCGGCGCCGCGCCGGCCCTGCAGGGCAGCTTCAAGCTCAGCGCCGGCAACGAAAGCGCCAACAGCCAGGTGCACGGCGTGACCCCGGCCATGTTCAAGATCCGCAACTGGAAGCTCGACCAGGGCAACCTGTTCAGCGAAGCCGACGTGCGCGCTTCGAGCCGCATGGTGGTGATCGGCCAGAAGGTGGCCGACCAGTTCTTCTACAAGGCCGACCCGCTCGGGCGCTACATCCGCATCGAGAACGTCGCCTTCCAGGTGATCGGCGTGCTGGCCGGCGAAGGCAAGCAGATCGACGGCTCGGACATCGCGGAACTGGTGCTGGTGCCGATCACGGCGGCCAGCGCCAACCTGATCAAGATGCCCTTCCCGCAGAACGTGCACTACATCGCGGCCCAGGGCCGGCCCGACATGTCGCTGAAGGAAGCAGAAGAAGACGTCAAGGAAACCCTGCGCGCCCGCCACCGCATCCGCCTCGACAGTCCGGACGATTTCAAGGTGCAGAACATGGCCTCGTTCGCGGACACCGCCAACAAGATCAGCGCCGGCGTCGCCCTGCTGCTGGGACTGATCGGCGCGATCTCGCTGCTGGTGGGCGGGATCGGCATCATGAACATCATGCTGGTGTCGGTCACCGAGCGCACCCGCGAGATCGGCATCCGCATGGCCATCGGCGCGCGGCCGGGAGCGGTGCTGCTGCAATTCCTGGCGGAGTCGGTGGTGATCTGCGTGGCCGGCGGCCTGGTGGGCGTCTTGATCGCCATGGGCGGCGCCGCGGCGATCACCTCGACCGGCAAGTTCGACGTGTTCCTGACTTTCAAGGGGGTGCTGGTGGCATGCGGCTTCGCCACCGCCGTCGGCGTGTTCTTCGGTTTCTATCCGGCGCGCCGGGCCTCGCGGCTGTTGCCGGTGGATTGCCTGCGCTATGAGTGAGGTGCCGGTGCGCCTGCGCCGGGCCTGCAGTGCGGACATCCCGGCGATGTCGGCAATCCGGCTGTCGGTCCGCGAGAACGTGCTGTCCGACCCGGCCCGCGTGACCCTGCAGATGTACGAGGATTATCTCGACCGGGATGGGCGGGGCTGGGTGGCGGAGGTCGGCGGCGCGGTCGCCGGCTTCAGCTATGCCGACCGGCACAAGGCCTCGATCTGGGCCTTGTTCGTCCGCCCGGGACATGAAGGACGCGGCCTCGGCAAGGCCTTGCTCGGGCTGGCAGTGGACTGGCTGTTCGAACTCGGGCACGAGCGGGTCAGGCTCGTCACCACAGCGGAAACCAGGGCCGACCGCTTCTACCAGGCCCAGGGCTGGACCCGGATGCCGGGACCAGGCGTCGAGGTCGATTACGTGCTCGAGAAGCGCCGGCGCTGCTAACGCATCAAGCTTGCCGTTTTCCCGCCGTGAGCTCGGCTCGAGAAGGCAGGCCACGATAAATATGATTCAAGTATGAAGACACCGATTGCTCCTTCCGTTCGGCAGATGGCGGCGCTCGTGGCGCTCGCCGCCTTCGCCGCCGTTCCGGGCCCGGCCTTCGCCCACGAAACCAGTCCGGGCAAGGATGTGACTGCCGCTCTGCAGCTCGAAGCGCAGGCGCCGGTCAAGATTCACCGGCAGACCAATCGGGGCGACTTGCCCTACAAGCCTTTCTACCTGATCCAGACCTATCTGCAATCGTTGTTGCCGCCGGAACCGCGCGCAATCGACCTGCTGGGCCGGGTCCAGTTCGTCGCCAAGAGTGAACTGGAGCAGGACCTGTTCGCGCCGGAGTCCTGGGCGGTCGCCGTTGTCGGGAACGAACTCGACCAGGTGGTCCCCGTCCGTCGAGGCGGCTACTTCCTGCTGCCGGAAGTGAAGCTGGGAATACTGGAACTGGGCACCATCATGTTCAACACCCAGACCCAGAAGGGCAAGATGAGCATCGCGTGGAAAGTCCGGATTCCGCCCACGCAAACGCTCTCGTATGCCGACTTCGCGAAGGCGCTCGAAGAAGTCTCCTCCGTCCAGCGACGGATTCCCACCTACCGCTACGACCTGCGCGAGATTCGCCGCCACGGCCACAATGCCTTGCGGGCCTGCTTCCTGAAGGACCCCGGCCGCATCGAGGTCGATGGCCGGCCCGCCGAGACGATTCCCGATGGCGCCTGTCATGTGCTGAAGTACGACGCCGCTGCCGCGCGCGTAGGGATGGCGCAGATCGCCTTCGTGGGAAAGCTCGACCTCGTGACGCTCAAAGAGGTCATCAAGGGCGACTAGCCGGCCGGCGGCCGGCGCCTAATACACCGCCCCACCCGGCTGGGTCGAACTCAACACCCCTTGCACCGCCGAGATCGTGTAATTGACGGTCGATCCATAGCCGGCCCAGTTGTTCAGGTCGAAGCTGCCGGCGCCGGACAGGCGCTGCACGCCCAGGTTGCGGTAGGTCAGCGGCGTCTTGGGTGCGCATACCTGCGGCAGGCCGACGCTCTGCAGGAAATACACCGAACCCAGTCCGACGCGACGGGCCTGGCCGTTCTCGACCAGCAGGGCCGTCTCGACATCGACGCCGAGGCCGCGCGCCGTACCGCTCCAGCCGTCCTGGACGACGCGCCCCATGAAGGCGACCAGGCGCCCCATCCGGTCACGCGTGTCCAGGTGCGAATCCGTGATCACCCGGTCCATGGCCGGAAGTGTCAGGAAATCACGGCCCAGGGTGACGTTCTTGTTGTAGGGGTCGGCCAGGGCCTCGGGCGAGGTGACCGACTGGTTTTCACCGGTATAGATGAATTTCCCCAGCACTGCCAGGCCGGCGCTGGTGCCGCCCAGCGGAATGTTGCGGTTCGCCAGCTCTTGCAGGACATTGTCGAGCGGGGTGTCTTTCCAGTAGCGCATGTAGTCGCTCTGGTCGCCGCCGGCAATGAACACCGCCTCGGCATTGCGCACACGCTCCAGCACGAAGGGGTCGCTCGCCGCGCTGCGGCTCGGGATGATCAGGGTTTCCACCGAACGGACGCCGCCCATCGCGTAGATGTAGGGATTGTAGGCATCGGTGCCGGTGGCGCGGATCACGACGAAGTTGCCGCCGCCCGACTTCTGGATCATCCACTGGAAGGCCGCATCGACGTCGGGCCCGCCGCCCATCAGCACCAGCGAAGAAGTCGCCGGCCTGGGCAGATTGACGTTGCTGCCGTCGCCGACGACGAAGTGTTGATACGGCTTGCCTGCGAGGGCAGTCTGCGAGGCGCCGACTGCGATCGTGAAAAGAGCGGCGCGGAAAATCCGCGAGAGGAACGAGGTGTTCATGATGCCCTTTCGAGTTAGAAAGCGGGAATCCATTCTCGCACCGATGATGTAGCGAGCACAACGATATAAACATCCGGTCGCGCTCGCTCCCCCGCGCCGCCCCTGCCTGCTGGAAGCCGCAGTTGTGTCTGAAAAATCAGTGCCCAGGCGGTTTTCGTTGCCTAAGTGCAATGATGTTCAAGATTATTTGGGTCTGCCCCATCCAGCCCGGCAGATTGCCGTTTATTCTTGATCCTAAATTCTGGAATATTAATTCTACAAATAACCGTACTTTGACCTACGCGCAGCATCACCCGTCCGCTGGCACGCGCGGTGGAACTGGCGCGGCGGGCCGCCTCCGGCGACCTGAGCGCCGATATCCGGGTCGAATCGCGTGACGAGATCGGGAAGCTGATGGCGGCATTGCAGGCCATGAACGCCAGCCTGCGGCACACCGTGGGCGCGGTGCGCGCCGGCACCGTAAGCATCGTCGGCGCCTCGCAGGAGATCGCCTCCGGCAACCTCGATCTGTCGGCACGTACCGAGCAGCAGGCCGCCTCGCTGGAAGAGACCGCGTCGTTGGTGGAAGAGCTGACCGGCACCGTACGCCTGAACGCCGACAATGCGCAACAGGCCAACATGCTGGCCCGGCACGCTTCCCAGATCGCCACCCGCGGCGGCGAAAGTGGTCGCGCAGGTGGTGAGCACCATGGCGTCGATCAACGCCTCCTCGCAGAAAATCGCCGACATCATCGGCGTGATCGACGGCATCGCCTTCCAGACCAATATCCTGGCGCTGAACGCGGCGGTCGAAGCGGCGCGTGCCGGCGAACAGGGACGCGGCTTCGCGGTCGTCGCCTCCGAGGTGCGCAACCTGGCCCAGCGCTCGGCCGCCGCGGCCAAGGAAATCCGCAACCTGGTCGAGGAAGCTGCCGCGGCGGCGGCATCGATGCAGGACCAGGCGCTGGCGCTCGCCGAACTGGTGCGGGTGTTCAATATCGGCGATGGCGCGGGCGAGGCGCCTGCGGCGCCACCATCGGTGGCCGCCTGCCGCCTGCCGGCCCGGGCCAGCCTGGCGTATGCCGCGTCCGGAAAAGGGGCTGCCTGAGGCGATGACTGCGCGGCGCGCGTCAGGCCGCCTGCGCCCCATGCCGGCGCAGGAAGCGCCAGCGGGGGCGATGCAGGTTGGTGCGCGCAGCGGGGCGCTCCAGGAACGAGGCCAGCACCCGTTCGTAGAGCGCGAGGCTGTCGCGGTAGCGCTTCTGGCGCATGGCTTGGGGCTTGGCCAGGAACTTCAGCACGAAGTAATCGGCCAGCAGGTCGCCCTGCGCCTCCATGTTGTAGTCGGCCAGGGTCGCGTCGTCGCGCAGGGTGTAATCGTAGGACAGCCCGATGCGCACCGCGCCGCGCAAGCGCACCGGATACCCCAGCTGGTGCTGCCACACATGCACCATCTCGTGCATGAACCAGTGGATCGCCGTCGGATCGCCGCGCGTGTAATCGGGAAGAAAACAGGACCGGTGAAAATACATGCTGCCGTTCGGCGTCATGCAGCAGTTGGTCGGCTGGAAAGGAATGTAGCGCCGGCCGTGAATACGGACGCGGCTGTAGTCGATGGCGTCGCGGAACAGCAGCGACGCCATCGCGACCTCGTTCTCGGTGAGCGCGCGAGAACGAGGGCGTTTCATGGAAGGCTCAGGCAGCACGCAGCGCGGAAGCCGCCTTTGCCAGTTCGGTGATGCCGGCCCAGTCGCCGGCGGCGATCAGGTCTTTCGGCGTCAGCCAGGAACCGCCCACGCAGGCAACGTTCTTGCAGGCCAAAAACTTCGGCGCGGTCTCGATCGAGATGCCGCCGGTCGGGCAGAATGTCACGTCCGGCAGCGGGCCGGCGATCGCGTTCAACATGCCGACGCCGCCGGCCGGCACTGCCGGGAACAGCTTCAGTTGCCTGAAGCCGTGCTCGCGCGCCGCCATCACTTCGGACGGGGTCATCACGCCCGGCAGCAGCGGCAAGCCGCTCTTCTTTGCCGCGTCGATCATGGCGGCGGTCAGGCCCGGCGAGACGCCGAACACCGCGCCGGCGTCGCGCGCGGCGTCGAATTCGTGCGGCTGGGTGAGCGTGCCGACGCCGACGATGGCGCCTTCGACGCCGCTCATGTCGCGGATCGCCTGCAGGCCGTGCTCGGTGCGTAGCGTCACTTCCAGCACGCGGATGCCGCCTGCCACCAGGGCCTTGGCCAGCGGGACCGCGTGGCTTGGGTCGTCGATGGCGATGACGGGGATCACGCTCGCCGAGCGCATGATTTCAAGTAAAGTCATTTCTGCGTCCTAAAGAGATAGTCTTCGTCGGAACCGGGCTGCACTTCATCGGTCTGGATGCCGTCATGCAGCGGTACGGTGGTGTCGATCGGCGACGGCAGCGGGAACGTCGCCGCGCCCTCCTCCGCCGGGCTCGAATGGGAGCGGAACATCGCGAACAGTTCGCGGCCCATGCCGATGTGGCTCTTGGTCAGGTCGGCGCTGGCCATGCAGCGCGATGCCCAGACGTCGTCCGCCACCAGTGCTTCGAGCGCGCCGGTGGTGGCGTCGACGCGGATGATGTCGCCGTCGCGCACCAGGCCTAGCGGGCCGCCGGCCAGGATCTCGGGCGACACGTGGATCGCCGCCGGCACCTTGCCGGAAGCGCCCGACATGCGGCCGTCGGTGACCATCGCCACCTTGAAACCGGCATCCTGCAGGTTCGACAGCGCCGGGGTCAGGGCGTGCAGTTCGGGCATGCCGTTGGCGCGCGGTCCCTGGAAGCGGATCACGGCGACGAAGTCACGCTCGAGCTCGCCGTCCTTGTAGCGCTGCATGAAGTCTTCCTGCGAGTCGAAGGTGATGGCCGGCGCCTCGATCACGTGGTATTCGGGCTTCACCGCCGAGATCTTCATCACGGCGCGGCCCAGGTTGCCCTGCACCAGCACCATGCCGCCGTTGTTGGCGAAGGGATTGCTGGCCGGGCGCAGCACCGCTTCGTCGCCGCTTTTCTCCGGCACGTCGCGGAACACGACGCGACCGTCTTCGCCCAGGAAGGGCTCCTTGCAGTGGGCGCGCAGGCCGTGGCCGAGGATGGTGTTGACGTCCTCGTGGGCCAGGCCGGCATCGAGCAGCTCGCGGATGACGAAGCCCGGGCCGCCGGCGGCCTGGAAGTGGTTCACGTCGGCTTCGCCGTTCGGGTAGATGCGGGTCAGCGACGGCACCACCTTCGACAGCTCGTCGAAGTCGTTCCAGTCGACCACGATGCCGGCGGCGCGCGCGATGGCGATCAGGTGCAGCGTATGGTTGGTCGAGCCGCCGGTCGCGTGCAGCGCGACGATGGCGTTGACGATGCTTTTCTCGTCGACGATGTGCCCGATCGGCATGTACTGGCCGCCCTGCTGCGAGATCGCCACCGCCTGCTGGCTTGCTGCCCTGGTGAGCGCATCGCGCAGCGGCGTGCCCGGCGTGATGAAGGCGGAGCCCGGCAGGTGCAGGCCCATCATCTCCATCAGCATCTGGTTGCTGTTGGCGGTGCCGTAGAAGGTGCAGGTGCCCGCGCCGTGGTAGGAGGCCGATTCGTTCTCCAGGAGTTCCTCGCGGGTGGCCTCGCCCTTGGCGTAGCGCTGGCGGACGGCCGCCTTTTCCTTGTTCGAGATGCCCGAGGTCATCGGACCGCCCGGCACGAAGATGCCCGGGATGTGGCCGAAGTGCAGCGCGCCGATCAGGAGGCCAGGCACGATCTTGTCGCAGATGCCGAGGTACAGGGCCGCGTCGAACATGTTGTGCGACATCGCGACCGCGGTGGCCATGGCGATGGTGTCGCGCGAGAACAGCGACAGCTCCATTCCCGGCTGGCCTTGCGTCACGCCGTCGCACATGGCCGGCACGCCGCCCGCGAACTGGGCCACGGCGTCGACTTCGCGCACGGCTTCCTTGATTACCTGGGGGAAGGTTTCGAAGGGCTGGTGCGCCGACAACATATCGTTATAGGACGAGACGATGGCCACCGATGGCTTCTTGTATTCCTTCAGCTTGAGCTTGTCGTTGGCCGGAAACGCGGCGAAGCCGTGCGCCAGGTTGGTGCACGACAGCGCCCCGCGCTGCACGCCCTGCACGCGGGCGGCCTCCATATGCGCGAGGTAGGCCGCGCGCGACGGGCGGCTTCGCTTGATGATCCGGTTCGTTACCTGTTCGACTACGGGGTGCAGCGCCATGATCGTTCCTTCGGAAATATAGTATCTGAAATTTTACTACAGATTTGAACGGGACGCAGCCAAGCCAATTTTCGGCCGCCTGTAGAGAGAGGTCGTCCGCTCATGGACCAACCCGACTGCGGAAGGCGTGGTGAAGCTGCCACTTTTTTATGTAGTGAATTTACGCACGCTTCCTGTATTATTCGTTAATCTGCTATTGACAACATTGTGCCATCGGCACCGCTCATCGACACTGACCTTATGCGCCAGCCAACCTTGACCTCCACCGCCAGCTTCCAAGCCCTTGAAAACCACGCAGCCGAGGCTGAAAACTGGGAAATGCGCGCGCTCTTCGCCGCCGACCCGCAGCGCTTCGCGCGCCTGTCCGTCGAAGCGGCGGGGCTGTTCCTAGACTATTCAAAAAATCGCCTCGACGGGCGCACGCTTGAACTGCTGGCGGCGCTGGCACGCGAGCGTGGCGTCGAGCAGCGGCGCGACGCGATGTTCGCCGGCGAACGCATCAACAACACCGAAAACCGCGCGGTCCTGCACACTGCCCTGCGCGCCCCGCGCGGCAGCACGCTCGTGGTCGACGGCCAGGACGTGAATGCCGACGTGCATGCGGTGCTCGACCGCGTCAGGAGCTTCAGCGACGCCGTGCGCAGCGGCGAATGGCTGGGCCACACCGGCAAGCCGATCACCGACATCGTCAACATCGGCATCGGCGGCTCGGACCTGGGCCCGAAGATGGTCGTGCTGGCGCTGCGCCACTACACCCATCCGCGTCTGCGCATGCATTTCGTGTCGAACGTGGACGGCCACGACATGGACGCGGCGCTGTCGCAGGTCGATCCGGAAACCACGCTGTTCATCGTGGCTTCCAAGACCTTTACCACCGCCGAGACCATGATGAATGCGCAGACCGCGCGCGCCTGGTTCCTCGAGCGTGCACCCGAAGAGGCCCTCGCGAAGCACTTCGTCGCCGTCTCGACCAACCTTGAGGCCATCAAGGCGTTCGGCATCGACCCGGCCAACATGTTCCCGTTCTGGGACTGGGTCGGCGGCCGTTACTCGGTGTGGTCGGCAATCGGCCTGTCGGTGGCGCTGGCGGTGGGCTTCGGCTACTTCAGCGACTTCCTGGCCGGCGCCCACGCCATGGACGAGCACTTCCGCAGCGCGCCCGTCGAGCAGAACATGCCGATGCTCCTGGCCCTGGTCGGCTTCTGGAATCGCGAATTCCTCGATGCCCACTCGGTCACCATCGCCCCTTACCACCAGGACCTGAACCGCTTCCCGGCCTACCTGCAGCAGCTCGACATGGAGAGCAACGGCAAGTGCGTCACCCGCGACGGCGACCCGGTCGACACCCCGACCTGCCCGGCGATCTGGGGCGAGCCCGGCACCAACGGCCAGCACGCCTACTTCCAGCTGCTGCACCAGGGCACCGACCTGACGCCGATCGACTTCATCGCCGCGCTGCGTCCGGCGCACGAGATGGAACACCACCATACCGCCCTGCTGGCGAACTGCTTCGCCCAGTCGGAAGCCTTCATGAAGGGCAAGACCATCGACGAGGTGCGCGCGGACCTGCGGGCGCAGGGCCTGGCCCCGGAGGAAGTCGAACGCCTGGCGCCGCACAAGACCTTCCCGGGCAACCGCCCGAGCAACACCATCCTGATGGAACGCCTGACCCCGTCCACCCTGGGCGCCCTGATCGCGCTGTACGAGCACAAGACCTTCGTGCAGGGCGTGATCTGGAACGTCAACAGTTTCGACCAGTGGGGCGTTGAACTGGGCAAGGTGCTGGCGAAGAAGATCGAAGCCGAGCTGGCGGGCGATGCCCAACCGGACAATCACGACAGCTCCACCAACGGCCTGATCGCCCGCGCCAAGGCCGCTTTCTGAACCTGATCACGACATTCCATGGCAAGCGATAAATTTGAAGTAGTGCACGACGCGCCGATGCTCGTCGGCGAAGCGGCAACCTGGCACGAGGTCGAGTCGGCGCTGTACTGGGTGGACATCAACGGCCGCACGGTCAACCGGGTGCACCCGGCCAGCGGCAAGTATTCGTACTGGAAGATGGGTTCGGAACCGTCGGCGCTGGCCATCGACGGCGACAACAACCTGGTCGTGGCGACGCGCACCGGCCTGGTCTGCCTGAACACCACCAGCGGCAAGGAAACCCCGATCGCCGACGCCCCCTACGACACCGGCATCGTGCGCTTCAACGACGGCCGCGTGGACCCGGCGGGACGCTTCTGGATCGGCACCATGTACGAGCCGCGCGACCAGCCGGCCGCCGAGATGTACGTGCTCGAGCGCGGCCAGCTGCGCCGCGCCTGGGCCGGCAACATGACCAACTCGAACGGCCTGGCCTGGAGCCTGGACGGGCGCACCATGTTCCATGCCGACACCACCACGCACCGGATCGACTGCTACGACTTCGACCCGGCCACCGGCGCGCATGCGAACGGGCGCACCCTGAAGACCTTCCCACAGGATAAGACGGCGCCGGACTACGGCGGCCGGCCGGACGGCGCCACCGTCGACAGCGAAGGCGCCTACTGGGTGGCCATGTTCGAAGGCGGCCGCGTGCTGCGCATCGCCCCGAGCGGCGAGATCCTGCGCGAAATCCTGCTGCCGCTGCGCTGCCCCACCTCGGTCGCCTTCGGCGGGCCGGACCTGCGCACCCTGTACATCACCAGCGCCAGCCATGGCCGGACGGCCGAGGAGCTGGCGCGCTATCCGCTCAGCGGCAAGCTGCTGTCGATCCGGGTCGACGTGGCCGGTCGCGAAGAGCCGGAATACATCCACCGTTGATGGCGGACGGGCGGCCACCTGCCGCCCATTCGATACCGGACCGGATTGCCGGGCGGCGCCGCCCACCCGGCACGGCGTCCAACCCAGCCATTACGTAGTAGATTTTCTTGCTAAGCCAATATTGGTGTAGTAAATTTACACACCACGCTTCCACTTCTTCCCCGATTCCCATGGCCCTTTCCGATTTCGACCTCGTTTTCTTTGGCGGCAGCGGCGACCTTGCAATGCGCAAGCTGCTCCCCGCGATGTATGCGCGCGACGTCTGCAACGACCTGCCCGATACGGCCCGCATCGTCTGCGTTGGCCGTGACGACTTCTCGCAGGAAGACTTCCTCCGGTTCATCGAGAAAAATTCGAAGCCGCATATCAAGGAAACGCCGCAGGACGAAACCTGGGCACGCTTCCTCAAGCGCATCGTCTACGTGGCGCTGAACGCCACCGACGTGTCGACCTTCGGCCCGCTGGTGGAGGCCCTCCGCAAGGACGAAGCGCTGACCCGCGTCTACTACCTGGCGACGCCGCCGCATCTGTTCGCGACCATCTGCGACAACCTGGCCGAAACCAGGCTGGTCTCGCCGAACTCGCGCGTGGTGCTGGAAAAGCCGCTGGGGCGCGACCTGGCCTCGGCCAAGCAGATCAACCTGGATGTCGGCAAGGTCTTCCTTGAGACGCAGATCTACCGGATCGACCACTACCTGGGCAAGGAGACCGTGCAGAACCTGCTGGCCCTGCGCTTCGGGAACATCCTGTTCGAGCCGCTGTGGCGCCGCGAGTGGATCTCGGACGTGCAGATCACCATCGCCGAGAAGATCGGCGTGGGCAACCGCCTGGGCTACTACGACACCTCGGGCGCGCTGCGCGACATGCTGCAGAACCACCTGCTGCAGCTGCTGTGCATCGTGGCCATGGAGCCGCCCACCTCGATCGCGCCGGATGCCGTGCGCGACGCCAAGCTGCAGGTGCTGCGCTCGCTGAAGCGCTTCACCCCGACCACGCTGGCCCAGAACATCGTGCGCGGCCAGTACCGTTCCGGCCACATCGACGGCCAGGCGGTGCCGGGCTACCGCGAGGAGCCGGGTGCGCCGAAGGGCTCGAAGACCGAAACCTTCGTGGCCATGAAGGCCGAGATCGACACCTGGCGCTGGGCCGGCGTGCCCTTCTACCTGCGCACCGGCAAGCGCATGGCCGACCGCCTGGCCGAGATCGTGGTGCGCTTCAAGCCGATCCCGCATTCGATCTTCAACCAGCCGACCTCGAGCTTCCAGCCGAACAGCCTGGTGATCCGCCTGCAGCCGGACGAAGGCCTGTCGATGAACCTGATGGCCAAGACCCCGGGCGACTCGATGCGCCTGAAGCAGGCCGAGCTCGAACTCGACTTCCGCGAGCAGTTCACCAGCCCGCGCATGGAAGCCTACGAGCGCCTGCTGGTCGACGTGCTGCGCGGCCAGCTGACCCTGTTCATGCGCGGCGACGAGCTGGAAGCGGCCTGGGAATGGGTCGAGCCGATCCTCGAGTACTGGGAACAGAACGACAGCGCGCCAGTGCCGTACACCTCGGGCACCTGGGGTCCTGCCGCCTCGAGCGCCCTGATCGGACGCGACGGGCTGCAGTGGCGCGAAGAAGTGCTGCCTGAAGACTGACGGCTACCATCATGCTGCTCGATTCCATCCGCTCCCAGCTCGACTCGCTGTCGAAATCCGAACGCAAGGTGGCGCTCGCCGTGCTGGCCGCGCCATCGAACACGGTGAGCCAGAACATCACCGCCCTGGCCAAGAGCGCGCAAGTGTCCGAGCCGACCGTGGTGCGCTTCTGCCGCACCCTCGGCTACGACGGCTGGCACGAGTTCAAGCTGAAACTGGCGCAGGGCCTGGCGCTGGCGCTGCCGGGCGCGAACGAGCAGCCGGCGCCGGACGACCTGGCGGCCGACCTGGTCAACAAGATCTGCAGCCGCTCGATCAACACCCTGCTCGACCTGCGCAACAACCTCAAGCCGGAACTGATCCAGAAGGCGCTCGACATCCTGTCGCGCGCCAACAAGATCGAGTTCTACGGCCAGGGTTCGTCGGGCTTCGTCGCGGCCGACGCCCAGCACAAGTTCTTCCGCTCGGGCGTGCCGACGGTGGCCTATACCGACCCGGCCATCCATTCGATCGCCGCGGCCCTGCTGCGCGAGGGCGACGCCGTGGTGGCGATTTCGCAGCGCGGCAACAACCCGGCGCTGACCCGCTCGGCCAAGCTGGCGCGGCGCGGCGGCGCCGACGTGATCGTGCTGGCGCCGTCCGGCACCCCGCTGGCCGAGATCGCGACCCTGTTCATCCCGATCGACCTGGTGTTCGCGATCGACCCCTACACGCCGATCTCGGCGCGCCTGGCCTACCTGGTGGTGATCGACGTGCTGGCGGTGGGCCTGGCGCTGCAACGCGGGCCCGAGTTCCGCAAGAAGATGCAGAACGCCCAGAAGGCGCTGCAGGAATTCGACATGCAGTTCGATTCGTTTATCGGCTAACGAGTCGCTCGCAAAATTGCCCCCCGGCCTTCGCCGGGATGACGGCCCGTCGTCCAGTGGCAGGTTCGACGCGTCGTTCCGGCGAAGGCCGGAACCCAGGTTCGTCACGCTCGCGCCGGCGCATCCGACTTGCCACAGGTGTAAAATACCCGGTTTCCATAGCATCCCGGGCCACGCCAATGCATATCAATCCCGAACGCACGTCCCGCCCCGACTACCCCTTGCTGGAACGCCAGGTCGAAAGCGTCCTCGAAGGCGAACGCACGCTGATGGCGAACGCCGCCCAGTTTTCCGCCCTCGTCTACGACACCCTGGCCGACCTGAACTGGGCCGGCTTCTATTTCACGGTTCCAGCCCGCAAGGGCGACGGCTACGACCTGCTGGTCGGCCCCTTCCAGGGCAAGCCGGCCTGCGCCCGCATCCCCTTCGGACGCGGCGTCTGCGGCACCGCCGCCGCCGAGCGCAAGACCATCGTGGTGCCGGACGTCCACGCCTTCCCTGGCCACATCGCCTGCGATTCGGCCTCGAATTCCGAGATCGTGATTCCGCTGATCAAGGACGGCGAGGTGGTCGGCGTATTCGACATCGACAGCCCCTCGCTCGACCGGTTCTCGGACGAAGACCGTGAAGGCCTGGAACGCATGCTGGCCGCCTTCCTGGACGGCACCGATTTCGTTTAAGGAGGGTTGAACCTGGATCCCGGCCTGCGCCGGGATCCAGGTTCCCTGCCGAAGCCATACACAGATTCCCAGTTTCACTCATCAACACCGAGCCCCAACATGAACCAACTCGAACAACTCAAGCAGTACACCACCGTGGTCGCCGACACCGGCGACTTCCAGTCGATCAAGGCCTACGCGCCGCAGGACGCCACCACCAATCCGTCGCTGATCCTGAAGGCCGTGCAGAAGCCGGAATACCGCCCGCTGCTGGAAAAGGCCATCGCCGACGCGCCGCACGCCTCGGTCGATGAAATCGTCGACAACCTCCTGATCGGTTTCGGCGTCGAAATCCTGAAGTTCGTGCCAGGCCGCGTCTCGACCGAGATCGATGCCGCCCTTTCCTTCGATACCGAAGGCACCGTCGCCAAGGGCCGCGAACTGATCGCCCTGTACGAAAAGGCCGGCGTGTCGCGCGAGCGCGTCCTGATCAAGATCGCCTCGACCTGGGAAGGCATCCGCGCCGCCGAGATCCTGGAAAAGGACGGCATCCACTGCAACCTGACCCTGCTGTTCTCGCTGTGCCAGGCCGTTGCCTGCGCCGAAGCCGGCGTCAAGCTGATCTCGCCCTTCGTCGGCCGCATCTACGACTGGTACAAGAAGTCGACCGGCACCGAGTACCAGGGCGCTGACGATCCGGGCGTGCAGTCGGTCAAGCGCATCTACCAGTACTACCGCAAGTTCGGCTTCGACACCGAAGTGATGGGCGCAAGCTTCCGCAACACCTCGCAGATCCTGGAACTGGCCGGCTGCGACCTCCTGACCATCTCGCCGGACCTGCTGCAGAAGCTGGCCGACGCCGACGCGCCGGTCGAGCGCAAGCTGGTGGCGGACGCCAACGCCGACATCGAGAAGATCGCGGTCGACGAGAAGAGCTTCCGCTTCATGCTGAACGAGGACGCGATGGCCACCGAGAAACTGGCCGAAGGCATCCGCGCCTTCGTGGCCGACTCGATCAAGCTGAAGAAGATGATCGAAGAGATGAAGAAGTAACAAGAAGACGCGCTTTCAAAGCGCGTTTTTTGTAGGGTGGGCGAGTTTCTCGCCCACGCGGTGATCGTTTGCAGCGAGATCATCCGGTGCAAAAACGGAGCCAGCAGGCATCACCGCGTGGGCGGCATAGCCGCCCACGCTACGAGACCCGCATGCCCGCCAGGTAGGTATCGATCACGGTCCCGCCCAGTTCGACCAGGTCGAACCAGGTCGGTTCGAAGATCCAGTTGCGGATCAAGCCATCCACCAGGATCCAGCCGCCCTGCGCCGCCGCCAGCGTCGCCACGCCGGGGCGCAGCATGCCTTTTTCCTGCGCCTGCTTCAGGTGCCCTTCCATGCGGTCCTGCCACAGGGTGATCGACTCGCTCCGGCGTGCCCGCACCGCATCGACCTCGTCGATGAATTCCGTCTTCAGCGTGGCGATCTCGAACACGCGGCGCGCCTTCGGGTCCTCGACCACGATGCGCAGCACCGTCATCATGTCGTCGCGCAGGCATTGCAGCGGATCCTTGACGTCGCGCTGGGTGTCGAGCTGCTGCATGGCCTCGTCCATCGGCATCTTGGCGCGGTCGAACATCGCGTTGAACAATGCGCCTTTGTCCAGGAAATGCCAGTAAATCGCACCGCGCGTTACACCCGCCGCGGTTGCAATATGCTGTAATGTCGTTCGTGATACGCCTTGTTGGGCGAACAATCTTTCAGCAGCGTCAAGGATGCTGTCGCGGGTCGCCGCAGCCTCCGCTTTGGTTTTACGTGCCATTTTTTCATTGCCCTTCGATTTGAGGGGACGCTCCAGCAATAAACATACAGCCGTGATAGTATATAAAACCATCCGTAAAAGCCAGTAAGGATTCGCGTGCAGTCGAAAGGTCTGCGCCGGATATCGAAACAACAATGAGAAGGAAGCATACGTAATGCGCTCAGACCACTCCTCCCTGTCCAGGCCCCTTTCACTGACCCGCGTCGCCGCCGGCACGCTGATGGCCCTTGCCCTGCTGTCGGGCTGCGGCAAGAAAGACGCTGCCCCGGGCGCAGGCGCCCCGGGCGGCGGCATGCCGGCGCCAGAAGTCGGCGTGATCACCACCAAATACGAATCGGTCGCGCTGCTGACCGAACTGCCGGCACGTGCCGAGCCGGTCCGCACCGCCCAGGTCCGCGCGCGCGTGGACGGCGTGGTGCTCAAGCGCCTGTTTACCGAAGGCAGCGAAGTCAAGCAAGGCCAGTCCCTGTACCAGATCGACCCGGCCCCTTACCAGGCGCGCCTCGCCGCGGCCCAGGCCGACGTCGGCAGCGCCCAGGCGACCCTGAACCAGGCCACCGCCCAGGCCGAGCGCTACAAGCCGCTGGTCGAGGCCAACGCCATCAGCAAGCAGGAATACACCAACGCCGTGGCCGCCCAGAAGCAGGCCGAAGCCGCCGTGGCGGCCGCCAAGGCCCAGGTGCGCATCGCCCAGATCAACGCCGGCTACGCCAATGTGTACGCCCCGATCTCGGGCCGCATCGGCCGCTCGCTGGTGACCGAAGGCGCGCTGGTCTCGAGCGCCCAGGCGACCGAAATGGCGCTGATCCAGCAGACCAACCCGATGTACCTGAACATCACCCAGTCGGCCAGCGACCTGCAGCGCCTGCGCAAGCAGGCCGGCGCAAGCGCCAAGGACGCCCCGGTGAGCGTGATCCTCGATGACGGCACCGAGCTGGCAAGCAAGGGCCGCCTGCTGTTCTCGGACGTCACCGTCGACCCGAGCACCGGCCAGGTCACGCTGCGCGCCCAGGTCCCGAACCCGGACAACGCCCTGCTGCCGGGCCAGTACGTGCGCGTACGCCTGGCCCAGGCCGAGGTCCCGAACGGCATCGTGGTGCCGCAGCAGGCCGTCACCCGCGGCGGCCCGCAGGGCGACACCCTGATGGTGGTCGGCGCGGACAACAAGCCGGCCCAGCGCGTCGTCAAGATCGGCTCGCAGCACGGCGCCAACTGGGTCGTCACCGATGGCCTCAAGGAAGGCGAACGCGTGATGGTCGACGGCTTCCAGAAACTGCAGATGCTGCCGCCGGGCACCCCGGTCAAGCCGGTGCCATGGACCTCGGCGTCGGCCGGCGCCCAGACCGCGGGCCAGGCCCCGGCCTCGGCGCCGTCCGGATCGACCCCGAGCGCCACCCCGGCGGCCGGCACCGCCCGCCGCTAAGCAGGACAGGAACAGGACTAATTCATGGCACGCTTTTTTATTGACCGCCCAATTTTCGCGTGGGTGATCGCGCTGTTCATCATGGTGATCGGCGCGGTCTCGATCACCCAGCTGCCGGTCGCCCAGTATCCGAACGTGGCGCCGCCGTCGATCGTGATCAACGCCGCCTACCCGGGCGCCTCGGCACAGACCCTGGAAGACTCGGTCATCTCCGTCATCGAACGCGAGATGAACGGTTCGCCGGGCCTGGTCTACATGGAATCGAGCAGCACCGCCAACGGCAGCGGCTCGATCACCCTGACTTTCGAAACCGGCACCAACCCCGAGCTCGCCCAGGTGGACGTGCAGAACCGCCTGTCGCGCGCGACCCCGCGCCTGCCCGCGGCGGTGAACCAGCAGGGCGTGCGCGTCGACAAGGTACGCGCCAACTTCCTGCTGTTTACCATCCTCTCGTCGGACGACCCGAAGTGGGACCCGATCGCGCTGGGCGACTACGCCTCGCGCACCGTGCTGCCTGAAATCCAGCGCATCAAGGGCGTCGGCACCGCGCAGCTGTTCGGTACCGAGCGCGCCATGCGCGTCTGGATCGACCCGGCCAAGCTGGTGGGCTTCCGCCTGTCGCCGGCCGACGTCAACAATGCGATCCGCAGCCAGAATGCCCAGGTGGCTTCGGGCACCATCGGCGAGCTGCCGCTGGCCCAGGGCCAGGAGATCACCGCGACCGTGGTCGTCACCGGCCAGCTCTCCACTGTCGAACAGTTCGGCAACATCGTGCTGCGCGCGAATCCGGACGGCTCCACCGTCCGCCTGAAGGACGTGGCCCGCATCGAGATCGGCGGCCAGGCCTACGGTACCTCGGCGCGCCTGAACGGCAAGCCGTCCACCGGTATCGGCGTGCAGCTGGCGCCATCGGGCAACGCGCTGGAAACGGCGCGCCTGGTCAAGGAGCGCATCGACGAACTGTCGAAGTTCTTCCCGGCCGGCGTCAAGGCCACGGTGCCGTTCGACAGCTCGAAGTTCATCGACATCTCGATCGAACAGGTGCTGCATACCCTGGTCGAAGCGCTGGTGCTGGTGTTCCTGGTGATGTATCTGTTCCTGCAGAACTTCCGCTACACGATCATCCCGACCATCGTGGTCCCGGTGGCCCTGCTGGGTTCGCTCGGCACGCTGCTGGCGCTGGGCTACTCGATCAACGTGCTGACCATGTTCGGCATGGTGCTGGTGATCGGTATCGTGGTCGACGACGCCATCGTGGTCGTCGAGAACGTCGAGCGCATCATGTCCGAAGAGGGACTGCCGCCGCTGCAGGCCACCCGCAAGGCGATGAGCCAGATCTCCGGCGCGATCGTCGGCGTGACCGTGGTCCTGATGTCGGTGTTCGTGCCGCTGGCCTTCTTCGGCGGCGCGGTGGGTAACATCTACCGCCAGTTCTCGGTCGTCATGGTGTCCTCGATCGCCTTCTCGGCCTTCCTGGCGCTGTCCCTGACGCCGGCGCTGTGCGCGCACTTCCTGAAACCGGTCGAGGCCGGCCACCACCACGAGAAGCGCGGCTTCTTCGGCTGGTTCAACCGCAAGTTCGCCGCCACCGCCAAGGGTTACGAAGGCTGGGTCGGCAAGCTGATTCGCGGCTCCGGCCGCGCGCTGGTCGCCTTCGTGCTGGTCTGCGGCCTGGTGGCGCTGTTCTTCACCCGCATGCCGAACTCCTTCCTGCCGAACGAAGACCAGGGCTACGTGATCGCCAACATCCAGTTGCCGCCGGGCGCCACGCTCGAGCGCACCAACGAAGTGATGCGCACCGCCGAGAACTTCATCATGAAGCAGCCGGAAGTGGCCAACATGGTCAGCGTGCTGGGCTTCTCGTTCTCGGGCGCCGGCCAGAACATGGCGCTGGCCTTCATCCCGCTGAAAGACTGGGACGAGCGCAAGGGCGAGAACTCGAGCGCCCAGGCCGTGGCCGGCCGCATCATCGGCGGCCTGTCGGGCGTGCGCGATGCCTTCATCTTCGCGCTGTCGCCGCCGCCGATCCCGGAACTGGGCCGCGGCACCGGCTTCAGCTTCCGCCTGCAGGACCGCGGCGGCAACGGCCACGAAGCCCTGCTGGCGGCCCGCAACCAGCTGCTCGGCATGGCCGCACAGAGCCCGGTCCTGGCCGGCGTGCGTCCGGAAGGCCTGGAAGACGCGCCGCAGGTCCGTCTGGACATCGACCGCGACAAGGCGCAAGCGCTGGGCGTGTCCTTCGACGCCATCAACACCGCGATCTCGACCGCGCTGGGCTCGTCCTACGTGAACGACTTCCCGAACGCCGGCCGCCTGCAGCGCGTCGTGGTGCAGGCCGAGGCCAGCGCCCGCATGCAGCCGGACGACCTGCTGCGCCTGAACGCCCTGAACAACCAGGGCCAGCCGGTGCCGCTGTCCTCGTTCGCGACCACCAAGTGGGTGACCGGCCCGATGCAGACCCTGCGCTACAACGGCTATCCGGCCATGAGCATCTCGGGCGACGCCAAGCCGGGCTATTCGACCGGCGACGCGCTGGCCGAGATGGAACGCCTGGCAGGCAAGCTGCCGGCCGGCTTCGCCTTCGAGTGGACCGGCCAGTCGCGCGAGGAACAGCTCTCCAGCGGCACCATGGGTATCCTGATGGCCTTCTCGCTGCTGGCGATCTTCCTGGCCCTGGCGGCGCTGTATGAAAGCTGGTCGATCCCGGTGTCGGTGCTGCTGGTGGTGCCTTTCGGTGTCCTGGGCGCCGTGCTGGCGGCCATGATGCGCGGCTACCCGAACGACGTGTACTTCAAGATCGGCCTGGTGACCATCGTCGGCCTGGCGGCGAAGAACGCGGTGCTGATCATCGAGTTCGCGAAGGACCTGCAGGCGCAGGGCAAGTCGCCGATGGAAGCGGCGATCGAGGCGGCGCACCTGCGCTTCCGCCCGATCATCATGACCTCGCTGGCCTTTATTCTGGGCGTGCTGCCGCTGGTGATCGCAGGCGGCGCCGGCTCGGCATCGCAGCGCGCGATCGGTACCGGCGTGATGGGCGGTATGATGACGGCTTCCACGCTGGGCGTGCTGTTCGTGCCGCTGTTCTTCGTCGTCGTGCGCAAGATCTTCAAGGGCAGCAAGCGCCAGCAGGAGAAGTATTCGCACCATGCCGACGAGGCCACCGCCGTCGAAGGAAAACAACCATGATCGATAACATGAAAAAACTGACTCCGCTCGCATCCGGCATGACGATGGCGCTGCTGCTGTCGGGCTGCATGTCGCTGGCGCCGAAGTACGAGCGACCGCAAGCGCCGGTGGCCCCGGCCTTCCCCGAGCTGCCCAAGCCTGCCAGCGCCCCCGCCGCCCAGCTGGCGAACGAGGCGCCGGCCGGCATCGCGTGGCAGCGCTTCTTCCCGGATGCGCGCCTGCGCAGCCTGATCGAGCAGGCCCTGAGCAACAACCGCGACCTGCGCATCTCGATCGCCAACATCGAACAGGCGCGCGCGCAGTACCGCATCCAGCGCGCCGAGCGCCTGCCGACGGTCGGACTGGGCATCAGCGGTTCGCGCCAGACCACCGGCGAAGACCAGCCGATCAACAGCGTCTACCAGTCGGGCTTCTCGGTCTCGGCCTTCGAGCTCGACCTGTTCGGCCGGGTGCGCAACCTGTCCGAGGCCGCGCTGGCGCAGTACCTGGCGACCGAAGAAGCGCGCAAGTCGGCGCAGATCAGCCTGGTCTCGTCGGTGGCCAACGTCTACCTGCAGCTGCTGGCCGACGAAGAGCTGCTGGCGATCACCCAGCAAACCCTGGGCACGCGCCAGGAATCGCTGCGCCTGATCCAGCTGCGCTTCGACAACGGCGTGTCCTCGCGCTTCGAGCTGCAGCAGGCCCGTTCGCTGGTGGAAACCGCGCTGGCCACGCTCGCGGCGCAGCAGCGCCAGCGCGCCCAGGACCTGAACCTGCTGACCCTGCTGGTGGGCACGCCGGTGCCGGGCAGCGCGGCAGCCGGCGCCACCCTGGCCTCGACCGACCTGCCCGACCTGCCGGCCGGCCTGCCGTCCGACCTGCTGGCCAGCCGCCCTGACATCCGCGCGGCCGAGCAGCAGCTGATCGCGGCCAACGCCAACATCGGCGCGGCGCGCGCCAACTTCTTCCCGCGCATCACGCTGACGGGCAGCGTGGGCAGCGCCAGCACCGAGCTGTCGGGCCTGTTCAAGAGCGGCTCCTACGGCTGGAGCTTCGCGCCGCAGGCGATCCTGCCGATCTTCGACTACGGCCGCAACACCGCGGTGCTGGGCTCGGCCCGCGCCCAGCGCGACATCGCGGTGGCGCAGTACGAGCGCTCGATCCAGACCGCGTTCCGCGAAGTGGCGGACGCGCTGGCGGGACAGTCGACCTTCAGCGAGCAGCTGCGCGCCCAGCGCGCGGTGGCCGAGGCCGAGGCCGATCGCTTCAACCTGGCCGACCTGCGCTACCGCAACGGCGCGGCCAGCTACCTCGAGCTGCTCGACGCCCAGCGCGCGCTGTTCCAGGCGCAGCAGGCGGCGGTGCAGGCCAACCTGCAGCGCCTGCAGAACCAGGTGACGCTGTACAGCGTGCTGGGCGGCGGCTGGACCGAGCCCGCCACGCCGGTGGCGGCGCGCTGAGCTGTCGTCTGCTCCCCCACGAATCGGGCCCTGCGCGGCCCGATTTTTTTTGCTTGTTGAAACGCGGAATCGAAGCGCTGCCGTTTTGCGCAAATGGCTACACTGGCCGCATGAAGGCTTGGGGGCCCACTGCCCGACTGCCATGCGCAAACTCGCCCGCTCACACTGGAAACTCCTCATCGCGATCCTGCTGGCGGTCGCGCTGGCCACCTTGACCCTGGACACCGACTCCGCCGCCCGGGCGCCCCGCCCCGAGGCTGGCCCCGAGCTCTCGGTCCGCCTGCGCGCGCACGTCAGCGCGATCGCCAGCCGGGAGCACAACACCGCCACCCCGCACGCGCTGGAACAGGCCGCCCGCCACATCGAGACCACGCTGCAGGGCTATGGCTACCAGTTGCGCCGGCAGGAATACGAGGCCGACGGCCAGCAGGTACGCAACATCGAGGTGTCGGTCGCGAACACCGCGCCGGGCGCGAAGCCCGAGCGCATCTTCATCGTCGGCGCCCACTACGATTCGGCGCGCGGGGGGCCGGGCGCCAATGACAATGGCAGCGGCACCGCCGCCGTGCTGGAACTGGCGCGCCTGCTCAAGACCATGCAGCCGAGCCGCGGCACCGAAGTGAAGTTCGTCTTTTTCGTGAACGAGGAGCCGCCTTTCTTCATGGGCGAGCAGATGGGCAGCATGCAGCACGCGCGCGCGCTCGAGAAAAACGGCCACCGCGTGGCGGGCGCCCTGATCCTGGAGACCGTCGGCTGGTATGCGCAGACGCAAAACAGCCAGCGGCTGCCGCCGGGGCCGGAGAAGCAGTACCCGAGCACCGGCAACTTCATCGCCTTCGTCGGCACGCTCGAATCGTCGGCGCTGGTGCGCCAGGCCCTGGCAGCCTTTCGTGCGGAGTCAAGCTTTCCGGCCGAGGGCCTGGCGGCGCCGGCCCACGTGATGGGCGTCACGCTGTCGGACCACAGCGCCTACAACCGGCAGGGCTACCCTGCCCTGATGATCACCGACACCGCCTTCCTGCGCTATCCCTACTACCACACGGGCGAAGATACGCCGGACAAGCTCGATTACGCGAGCATGGCGCGCGTGGTCAAGGGACTGGCGCGCACCATCGAGGCGCTGGCGGGCCCGGCGCGGACGTAGGCGTCATAGCTGGCAGCGATCGCCGCGTGGGCGGGAGACCCGCCCACCCTACGAACCCAAAAACATCTCTTGCAGGTCGTTCAGGAAGCGCTGGCCGAGTTCGGTCGGCTTGATCAGCTTGTGGTCGCGGTACAGCAGGCCCTTGCTCTCGGCCTCGTTCAGGGCCTTGGTAATCGAACCGATGTTCATGCCGGTGCGCTCGCCGAACAGGTTCGGATCGAAGCCGTCGGTCAGGCGCAGCGCGTTGAGCATGAACTCGAAACCCATGTCGGCGCGTGCGATCTCGTGCTCTTCCTGTACCGGGTTGCCGCGCTTGGCCGCCTCGATGAAGGAAGCCGGCTGCTTGTAGCGCGCCTGGCGCAGCACGCGGTGCGGGAAGGAAATCTTCGAATGGGCGCCGGCGCCGATGCCGAGGTAGTCGCCGAACTGCCAGTAATTCAGGTTGTGCCTGGCCTGGCGGCCTGCGCGGGCGTAGGCCGAGACCTCGTAGTGCCCGTAGCCGGCCGCGGCGGTCGCTTCCAGGATCATGTCCTGCATGTCGGCGCTCAGATCGTCGTCCGGCAGGATCGGCGGGTACTTCGCGAACACCGTGTTCGGTTCCATGGTCAGGTGGTACATCGACAGGTGCGGCGGGGCGAAGGACAGCGCCGTGTCCAGGTCGCGGCGCGCCTCGTCGAGCGTCTGCCCCGGCAGCGCGAACATCAGGTCGAGGTTGAAGTTATCGAACGTCGAGCGCGCGATCTCGACCGCGCGCAGGGCTTCGGCTTCGTCGTGGATGCGGCCCAGCGCCTTCAGGTGGGCGCCGTTGAAGCTCTGGATGCCGATCGACAGGCGGTTGACGCCGCTGTCGCGGTAGGACCGGAAGCGCTCGGATTCGAAGGTACCCGGGTTGGCCTCCATCGTGATCTCGGCGTCCAGCGCCAGGGGCAGCAGGGTGCGCACGTCGGACAGCAGGCGATCCAGGCCGGCGGCCGACATCAGGCTCGGTGTGCCCCCGCCGATGAAGATGGTGTGGATCTTGCGGCCCCAGATCATGGGCAGCGACTGCTCCAGGTCGAGGCGCACGGCGTCCAGGTACGCCTTCTCCGGCAGTTCGCCCTTGGCCTCGTGCGAGTTGAAGTCGCAGTAGGGGCACTTGCGCACGCACCAGGGGAAGTGGATGTAGAGCGACAGCGGCGGCAGGCTCGTGAGGTTGAGGGCGCCGGGCTGCAGGTATTGCAGGGCCGTCGTCGCGGGAGAACGCGGTTCGCCGGGGACGGGCCCTGCGACTTTAATCGGGATCATTTCAGCGAGCTTATTTCAGTTTCTCTACCAGTGCGCGCAGCGCCTGGCCGCGGTGCGAGTGGGCATTCTTGACCGCCGGATCGAGTTCGGCGGTGGTCTTGCCCAGCGCGGGAATCAGGAAGTGCGGGTCATAGCCGAAGCCGTTGGCGCCGCGCGGCGTCGCGATGATCTCGCCATGCCACTGGCCGTCGGCGATGACCGGCTGCGGATCGTCGGGATGGCGGACATAGACCAGCACGCAGTAGTAATAGGCCGACTTGTCGGCGTGCGCGGCGAGATCGGCGACCAGCTTCTGGTTGTTGCGGGCGTCGGATTTCGGTTCGCCGGCATAGCGCGCCGAATACACGCCGGGGACGCCGCCGAGCGCATTGACGCACACGCCGGAATCGTCGGCCAGCGCCGGCAACCCGGTCAGGCGCGACGCATGGCGGGCCTTGGCCAGGGCGTTTTCCACGAAGGTGCCGAAAGGTTCTTCCGCCTCCGGGACGTTGAATTCGCCCTGCGGGTGCAGTTCGAAGCCGATGGGCGCGAGCAGTTGCGCGAATTCCTTCAGTTTGCCGGCGTTGTTGGAGGCGAGGATCAGGCGTTGGGTCATGGTGGGTAGGCTGGCTGGATCGGACCCCTTATTTTACCGTTTCCGCCGGCGCGTCGCTGCCGCGGCTGCCGCCCATTCCGCGATTTGCGCAGCCTGTCGCACCGGGCTGGGTGCCAGGGCGCGCTATCAGTACAGTCATGACATCCCCAACCCATGACATACAAGACAACATGAAACTCCGCCACTTTGCCAACACACACCCGGTCCTGGCCGCCGTCGCATGCGCCGCCCTGCAGTTCGGCCTGACCATCCTGATCCTCAAGGCCGGCAAGCTGCTGGCCCCGCCGGAAGCCTTCGGCAAGGTCAAGCTGCTGGCGTTCGCGTCCACCGTGCTGCTGCCGCTGCTGCTCACCCAGGCCTTCGGCATGTGGCGCGAGATCGGCTTCGGCAAGGCCAGGCCGGACGGCTTTTTCATCGCCTGCCTGCTGCCGGTGCTGATGTTCGCCGCGCTGGGCCTGCACCTGCCCGAACAGGGCGTCGCGGGCGACCTGCTGATCCAGTCCTTCAATGCCTTCGGCGAGGAGCTGCTGTTTCGCGGCGTGATCTTCGTGATCCTGATGCGCCTGCCGCTATGGCAAGCCATCGTGCTCAACGGCGTGCTGTTCGGCTCGATGCACCTGATCCACGGCTACATGGACGGGAACTGGAACCATGCGCTGGTGTGGGCCCTGATGAGCACCTGCGCCGGCATGATGTTCGCCGCCGCCCGGGCAAGCACGGGCAGCCTGTGGCTGGTGGTGTTCCTGCACATGATCCTGAACCTGGCCAGCATGTACTCCAACATCGGGAACGTGGCAGGCGAAGACGTGCTCAAGCTGGTGCAGTACGCGACCAAGGTGGTCGAGGTGTTGCTGGGCGTGTATGTGATGGCGACGGCGCTGCGCAGCAAGCCGGTCGCGGCGCTGCCTGCATGACATGCAGGTGGGCGGCCCAGCCGCCCATCTGCATGCTCAGATGCCCAGCGCCTGTTTCTGCAGCTTGATCAACTCGGTAATGCCCAGCTGGCCGAGGTCAAGCAGCCGATTCATGCCCGCGCGATCGAAGGCCGCGCCCTCGGCCGTGCCCTGCACTTCGATGAAATGCCCCTGCTCGGTCATCACGATATTCATGTCGGTGTCGCAGTCCGAGTCCTCGACATAGTCCAGGTCCAGCACCGGGATGCCGTGGTAGACCCCCACCGAGATCGCGGCCACGAAGTGCTTCACCGGGACGGCCGGCAGCAGTCCCTGGCCGACCAGTGCGCCGAAGGCGTCGTAGGCCGCCACCATGGCGCCGGTGATGGCGGCGGTGCGGGTGCCGCCGTCGGCCTGGATCACGTCGCAATCGAGGTGCAGGGTGCGCTCGCCGAAGGCTTCCAGGTCGAAGGCGGCGCGCAGCGAGCGGCCGATCAGGCGCTGGATTTCCTGGGTGCGCCCGGTCTGCTTGCCGCGCGCGGCTTCGCGGTCCATGCGCGTGTGCGTGGAGCGGGGCAGCATGCCGTATTCGGCCGTCAGCCAGCCCTGCCCTTTGCCCTTCAGGAAGCCCGGCACCTTCTCTTCGATGCTGGCGGTGCAGATCACCTTGGTGTCGCCGCACTCGATCAGCACCGAGCCTTCCGCGTGCTTGGTGTACTGGCGGGTGATGCGGATGCTGCGCAGCTGGTCGACCGCGCGCCCGCTCGGGCGTTGTGCAAACGTCATGGGAAGCCTTTTTATTTAAGTAATTGGGAAGATTTCTCGATCGCCTCGCGGATCTCGGCGATCGCCCGTTCGATCTCGTCCTCGTCGAAGGCGTCCGCGGCGGCGGCCCCGGCGGGCAGCGGCTGGCCTGCGATGATGGTCGAACTGACTTCGTCCTCGGGCAGCATCTGGGTCGAGATCACGCCGGGCGAGCCGGCGCCTTTGGCATCCGCGCCCTGCCAGGTGATCGCCAGCGCGGTCGTGTTGTCGGCGCGCGCGCCGCCGATCGCGGCCGCCATCGCCACCATGTCGGGCACCGCCTGCACGATGGTGGAGGTCGACAGCCGGTGCACGATCTCGGTCTCGGGCAGCATCGACCACAGGCCGTCGGAACACAGCAGCAGCGTGTCGCCCGGCTCCAGGCTGGCCTGGCGCGAGAGCTCGATCTTCGGGGCCTGGCCGGCGCCGAGGCAGTTCCACAGCTTGTTGCGGTCCGGGTGGGTATTGCGGTCCGCCTCGGTGGCGCGGCCGCGTTCGATCAGGTGTTCGAGGTGCGAGTGGTCGCGGGTGCGCGCCAGCACCTGGCTGCGGCGCACCCAGTACAGGCGCGAATCGCCGCAATGCGCCCACACGGCGCAGTTGTGCTGCACCAGGCAGGCCACCACGGTGGTGCGCGGGGTCTCGGGCAGCTTGTGCTTTTCCGCATACGCCAGGATGTCCCAGTGGGCCTGGATCAGCGCCTCTTCCAGGAAGCGCTCGGGCTTCTTCACATAGGGCTTGGCCTGCATGCGGAACATCATCGACATCGTCTGCAGCGCGATGGTCGCGGCGATCTCGCCGGCCAGGTGGCCGCCCATGCCGTCGGCCAGCACCAGCAGCAGCGCATCGCGCGTGAAGCTGTAGCCCATGCGGTCCTGGTTGACCTTGCGCCCACCGATGTGGGTCTGCTGGTAGACGGAAAACTGCATGCTCTCTCCTAAGAACCCACTTTACGCCCGATGGCGCCGACGCGTTCGACCAGCCCGCGCCAGCCGCCGGCGCGCGCGGGTTTGCCCTCGCCCTCGCCCTCGTTCCCGGCCGCCGGCGCCGGTTCCGGCGCGATCGTCGGCGCCGCCTGCAGCACCTTCTGCATCGCGAACACGCTCTGCGGCCGGGCCAGCGCATCCAGCGCCATGCACGAGCGCACCATCTCGATCAGTTCCGGCGAATAGCTGCCGCCGAGCCTGGCGAACTGGGCCTCGGTCTTGTCGTCTTCCTTGCGCAGCTCGAGCGGCGGCGGCATGCTGCGCGTCATGCAGGCATACATGGCGGCGCCGATGCTGTAGATGTCGGTCCAGGGTCCCAGCGTGGCGGCCCTGCTGTACAGCTCGGGGGCGGCGAAGCCGGGGGTGTACATCGGCGCCAGCATCGGCGCGTCGAGGTTGATGGTCTGGCGCGCCGCGCCGAAGTCGAGCAGCAGCGGCGAGCCGTCGCTGCGCAGGTAGATGTTGGCCGGTTTCAGGTCCAGGTGCAGCAGTTTGTTCGCATGGACTTCGCGCACGCCGGCGCAGACGCCGTTGAACAGCTGGCGGATCGAGGCTTCGCCCATGCGGCTGCCGCGGGCGTGCAGGCGCGCGATATGGTCCTGCAGCGTGTGGCCGGATTCGTAGGCCATCACCATGTAGACGGTCTCGTGGGCGCGGAAGAAGTTCACCACCCGCACCACGTTCGGATGGACGATGCGAGCCAGCGCCCGCCCCTCTTCGAAGAAGCACTTCAGGCCGATGCGGAACACCGGTAGATTGGGCTTGGAAACCCTGGGTGCCAGCTCGCCCGGCGCCCGCAGGGCAAGCTGGCTGGGCAGGTATTCCTTGATGGCCACCGCATTGCCTTCGCCGTCATATGCCAGATAAACAATACTGAACCCACCGGACGCAATTTTCTTTACAATGCGATATCCGGCAATTTCCAGGCCATCCGGCAGGGGGGCATTATTCTGTGTGGCCATTCAGGATGGTTTCCTTGCTTAACAGGGCGATTGTGTGGGATAAATGTTGCCTTTGTAAAGAATAAAAACCGGGGATACATTTGAGCATTTCTAGCATGACGGGTTATGCGGTGGCTACCAGCGAAGGCGCTGCCGGCACCCTCACGATCGAGATCAAGAGCGTCAATTCACGCTTCCTGGATCTCCAATTCCGGATCAACGACGACCTGCGCGCCCTCGAGCCCGACCTGCGCGCCGCCCTCATGGCCGCGATCACGCGCGGCAAAGTCGAGGTACGGCTGTCCTTCGGCCGCAAGGCCGCCGGCGGTTCGCAAGCGCTCAACCAGGAACTGCTGTCCGACCTTGCGCGCCTGCAGGCCGAAATCACCAAACATTTCGTCTCGGCGCCGCAGATGACGGTGGCCGAACTGCTGCGCTGGCCCGGCGTCATCGAGGAATCGACCGTGGGCCAGGAGTCGCTGCAGGCCGACGTCGCCGCCCTCACCGCCACCACCGTCGCCGCCTTCGTCGACAGCCGCAAGCGCGAAGGCGCGGCGCTGGAAGCGATGCTGCTGTCGCGCATCGATGCGATGGAAGCGATCGTCAAGCGCATCACCCCGCTCATTCCGCAGGTGATCTCCCAGTTCCAGCAAAAGGCGGTCGAGCGCATGCAGGACGCGCTGGGCCTGGCCGGCCACGGCAACCCCTCGGTGCTGAGCCGCCAGGAAGTGCTGGAGCGCATCCGCCAGGAAGTGACGCTGTACGGCATCCGAATCGACGTTTCCGAGGAATTGTCGCGCCTGTCGGCGCACCTGAACGAGACCCGCCACATCCTGAAAAAAGGCGGCCAGGTCGGCAAGCGCCTGGACTTCATGATGCAGGAACTGAACCGCGAGGCCAACACGCTCGGCGCCAAGGCCTCGGTCAAGGAACTGGCCGATGCGTCGATGGAGCTGAAGCTGCTCATCGAGCAGATGCGCGAGCAGGTGCAGAACCTCGAATAAGTACGATTGATTTGTTGTCGTTACGCAACAGTATGCGGGCGACATGCGAACGCGTGGGCGGGAGAGCCGTCCACCCTACAAGAGCGATTTTGTAGGGTGGGCAGGTTTCCTGCCCACGCGTTCACATTTATGATGAACACCAGGCGGCTTTGGACGCCGTAATGGACAAACGCAACATGGAAAACACAATGATCACTCCCGCCCTCTCCGGCAGCCTGTTCGTCGTCGCCGCACCAAGCGGCGCCGGTAAATCGACCCTGGTCAATGCCCTGCTGAAGCTGGAACCGGGCATCAAGCTGTCGATCTCGACCACCACCCGCCCGCCGCGTCCGGGCGAGCAGGATGGCCGCGAGTACCACTTCACGACGGCGGAAGACTTCGTTTCGCGCGCCGACCGCGGCGAGTTCCTGGAATGGGCGGAAGTCCACGGCAATTACTACGGCACCAGCCGCCTGACCGTGGAACAGGAGATGAAGCTGGGCACCGACATCCTGCTGGAAATCGACTGGCAGGGCGCGCGCCAGGTCAGGAAGCAGTTCCCCGACGCCGCCGGCATCTTCATCCTGCCGCCGTCGATCGAAGCCCTGGAGGAGCGCCTGCACAAGCGCGGCACCGACGAGCCCCACATCATCACCCGCCGCCTGCTGGCTGCCGGGGGGGAGATGGCTCACGCTCCGGAGTTCGAATATGCTATCATCAACGAAGAGTTCAACGTCGCCCTCGCGGAACTGCAGGCGATCGTCAAAGCGACACGTTGCCGTTTCGCCCAGCAGGCGGCCCGCAACGCCGACTTGTTTGCCCAGCTGGGAATCCACGCGCAACAACCAAATTTGTAATCTAGCAGCGTGCGGCGCCGCAAGGCCGTCGCGCATTGTCCAATTCAGGAGTGACCCATGGCCCGTATCACCATCGAAGATTGCCTCAAGAACATCCCGAACCGCTTCCAGCTGACCCTGGCCGCCACCTACCGCGCACGCCAGCTGCTGCAGGGCCACACCCCGAAGGTCGAAGCCAAGGACAAGCCGACCGTCGTCGCGCTGCGCGAAATCGCGGCCGGTAAGGTTGGCCTGGAAATGCTGAAAAAGGTCCCGATGTAATACACCAGGGACGGGACGCAAGCCCCGTCTTTCTGGGTGCGCAGGCGAATCTGTTATGCTGTTCTTCATACTGGCTGATCGATATAACGTATGAAATTGTCTTCCCCGGATTCGACCCATCCAGTCCCCCCTGCCCGGAACAAGCGTCCGGGCAAACCGCAGGACGCCGAGGCGCCGGCGCCCGCCCCGGGCGTTGCCTCGGTCACGCAGCTGGTCAACAAGCTGTCCGACTACCTCACCCCCGCCGAGCTCAAGAAGGTCAAGGAAGCCTACCGCTTCTCCGACGAGATGCACCTGGGCCAGGTCCGCAAGTCCGGTGAGCCCTACATTTCCCATCCGATCGCGGTCGCCGAAATCTGCGCCGAGTGGAAGCTCGACGCCCAGGCCATCATGGCCGCGCTGCTGCACGACGTGATCGAAGACCAGGACGTCAAGAAGGACGAGCTGATCGAGCGCTTCGGCGCCCAGGTCGCCAACCTTGTCGACGGCCTGTCCAAGCTCGAGAAGATCGAGTTCCAGAGCCAGGTCGAGGCCCAGGCCGAGAATTTCCGCAAGATGCTGCTGGCCATGGCCTCGGATGTGCGCGTCATCCTGATCAAGCTCGCCGACCGCCTGCACAACATGCGCACCATGGGCGTGATGATCCCGGCCAAGCGCCGCCGCATCTCGCGCGAGACCATGGAAGTCTACGTGCCGATCGCGCATCGCCTCGGCCTGAACAACATCTACCGCGAGCTGCAGGACCTGTCCTTCTCGCACCTGTATCCGCTGCGCTACTACACGCTGGCCAAGGCCATCAAGGCGGCGCGCGGCAACCGCCGCGAAGTGGTCAAGAAGATCCTCGAGGCGGTCAAGAACCAGCTCGCCGGCGCCGGCATCGAGGCCGAGGTCTACGGCCGCGAGAAGACCCTGTACGGCATCTACAAGAAGATGCGCAACAAGCACCTGTCGTTCTCGCAGGTGCTCGACGTGTACGGCTTCCGCGTGGTGGTCGACACCGTCCCCAACTGCTACGTGGCGCTCGGCACCCTGCACGCCCTGTACAAGCCGATGCCCGGCAAGTTCAAGGACTACATCGCGATCCGCAAGATCAACGGCTACCAGTCGCTGCACACCACCCTGATCGGCCCCTACGGCACCCCGGTCGAGTTCCAGATCCGCACCCAGGACATGCACCGCACCGCCGAAAGCGGCGTGGCGGCGCACTGGCTGTACAAGACCGGCGACTCGAACATGTCGGACCTGCAGCAGCGCACCCACGCCTGGCTGCAGTCGCTGCTCGACATCCAGCAGCAGACCGGCGACTCGGCCGAGTTCCTCGAGCACGTGAAGGTCGACCTGTTCCCGGATTCGGTCTACGTGTTCACGCCGAAGTCGAAGATCATCGCCCTGCCGCGCGGCGCCACGGCGCTCGACTTCGCCTACTCGATCCACACCGGCATCGGCGACCACACGGTGTCGGTCAAGATCAACAACGAAGCCGCCCCGCTGCGCACCGAGCTGCACAACGGCGACATCGTCGAGATCGCCACCGACCCCGAATCGCGCCCGAGCCCGACCTGGCTGAGCTACGTCCGCACCGGCAAGGCGCGCTCGGCGATCCGCCACTACCTGCGCACCGTCAACGTCAACGAGTCCGTGGAGCTGGGCCAGGAACTGCTGGCCGGCGCCCTCGCCGCCCGCAACATCGGCGCGGAGCTGCCCCCCGCCACCATCGAGAAGCTGCTGGCCGAATCCTCGGCCAAGTCGATGGAAGAGCTGTATGCCGACATCGGCATCGGCAAGCGCATGCCGCAGCTGGTGGCGCGCCACATCTTCGGCCTGATGGACGCCGACCCCGAGCACAAGCCCTCGACCCAGCCGATCCCGGCCAGCGACATCGACCCGGTCACGATCTACGGCAGCGAAGGCGTGTCGGTACAGCTGGCGCCCTGCTGCCTGCCGATCCCGGGCGACCAGGTCGTCGGCCAGTTGCGCCGCGACCAGGGCCTGGTGGTACACACCAAGGACTGCCTGCCGGCGGCGCGCATCCGCGCCAAGGAACCGGACCGCTGGATCGCCGTGCAATGGGGCGAAGAACTCAACCGCCGCTTCGACTGCCGCATCCGCCTGCTCATCAACAACGAGAAGGGCATCCTGGCGCGGGTGGCGGCCGAGATCGGCGAATCCGACGCCAACATCACCTATGTCGGCATGGACGAGGACGACGAACACCTGATGACCCAGCTGCGCTTCACCATCCAGGTGAAGGACCGGGTGCACCTGGCGCAGCTGATCCGCAACCTGCGCAGGGTGGCGGGCGTCAACCGCGTCGAGCGCGAGCGCTCGTAGCGATCTTCCCGCCAACGCCGGCAACTGCGCCGGCGTCGCTTTTTCACGCTGTCGCCGGTCTCAGTGCCGGCGGCCAGCGGCAGGCTCGGCGGGCACCAGTTCGGTGAACCGGAGCGTCTCGCCGGACAGCAGCGCCGCCTCGTCGTGGCGGTAGCCGAACAGCGCGGTCGCCAGCATCAGCGGCACTTCGAACAGGCAGTCGACGTCGGCCTCGGCGCCGCCCTGCTCGTCCTGGGTCGCCTTCATTTCGCGATGGATGGTGTCCAGCAGCGCAGGCGGCGTGCCGTCGACCGCGAGATGGTAGAGCCCCTGTTCCGCCAGGTGGACCACGTCCCAGGCCTTGACCCCGTCCTTGTACAGGAAGGCCGCGCTGGCCATCACGTGTTCTTCCACCTGGCAGCCGAGCGCCTCGCATCCGGCGGACAGCAGGGCCATGCTCGGCGCCTGCGTGGCCGGGTGCGCCATATCGTTGAAGAACACCAGGTAGCCGCCTCCCGGCAGTGCGGCGCCGGAGACCGGACTTTCATTGGCGTCGTCGGGCTGGCCGGTGTCGGCCAGCGCCAAGCGGGCCAGGATCTCGTCCTTGGTCTTGCCCCGGACTGCGATCCAGGCGATCGAATACCCCATGCATGCTCCTTTCGTGCCGGCTGAATTGCCGGGCTGGCGCCAGTGTGGGGCAATCGCCCGGCCTTGGCAAACGCCGGCGCGCAATCGTCGCGCGGCGCGACCGCGCTCAGGCGCCGTGGGCGGCCAGCGCCAGCTGCCCGCGCCCCGCCGGCCGCGCCGGTGCTGCCGGCGCGGCGCGCCCTTCGCGCGCCAGCCTGAAGGTGCCCACCACCTCGGACAGCCCGGCCGCCTGCTCCTGCATCGCAAGCGCCGCCGCCGCGGCTTCCTCGACCAGCGCGGCGTTCTGCTGGGTCACGCGGTCCATCTCGACGATGGCCTGGTTCACCTGCTCGATGCCGGCGCGCTGCTCTTCGCTGGCGTGGGCGATCTCGCTCATGATGGCGGTCACCTGGCCGATGCTGCGGACGATCTCGTCCATGGTCACGCCGGCGCGGTCGACCTGGCTGCTGCCTTCCGCCACCTTCGACACCGAGTCGTCGATCAACGCCTTGATTTCCTTGGCGGCGCTGGCCGAGCGGTGGGCCAGGTTGCGCACCTCGGTGGCCACCACCGCGAAGCCGCGGCCCTGCTCGCCGGCGCGGGCGGCTTCGACCGCCGCGTTCAGCGCGAGGATGTTGGTCTGGAAGGCGATGCCGTCGATGACGCCGATGATGTCGGCGATCTTGCCCGACGCCTGGTTGATCGCGCCCATGGTCGCCACCACCTCGGCCACCATCACCCCACCCTGGCCGGCGATCATCGCGGCCTCGCCGGCCAGGCGGTTGGCCTGGCGGGCATGGTCGGCGTTCTGCTTCACGGTCGAGGTCAGCTCTTCCATCGAGGCCGCGGTTTCCTCGAGCGCGCTGGCCTGCTGCTCGGTACGTGCGGACAGGTCCTGGTTGCCGGCCGCGATCTCGCTGGAGGCCAGCGCGATGGTGCCGGTGCCGGCGCGCACGCGCCCGACAATCCCGGCCAGGCTGTCGTTCATGGCGCCGAGTGCGCGCATCAGCTGGCCGGTTTCGTCGCGGCCGTGGGCGGCGATACGCTGGCCCAGGTCGCCGGCGGCGACCTGCTCCGCCACCGCCACGGCGGCGCGCAGCGGCACGGTGATCGAACGGGTGATCAGCCAGGCGCAGGCGATGCCCAGCACGATGGCGGCCAGGCCCAGCGCCACCAGCAGCACGCGCGCGCCGGCATAGGAATCGAGGATCGAAGCGGCGACGGCGTCGGCGGCGTTCACCTGCATCTGCGCGAGCTGGTCCACGGCCCGCTGGAACGAGGCGGTGTGCGGCAGCATCTGCTCGCGGTACACCGTGGCCGCCAGATCGTGGTCGCCGGCCAGCTTGGCCTTGAACAGCGCATCGCGCGCGGCCAGGTAGCCGATGCGCTCCTGCTTGACGACCTTGAACTGTTCCCTGACCGCTTCGTTGCGCAGCGAGCTTTCGATCGCGTTCTGCAGTTCCGTCGAGCGCGCCGACACGGCCTTCATGCGCCCGGCCATGTCGACCGCCACCGCCGGATCGGGGGCGACGAACACGGTCTCGATCCGGGCGTTGTTCAGTTCGATGAGCTTGCCCCACTCCGCCAGGTTGCGCTGGTTCTTGATGCTGGTATTCACCAGGCGATGGGTCAGGTCGCCCGCCGACTGCATGCGCACTAGGGCGGTGAGTGTTACGGCGAGCAACAGGGACAGGACGACGGCAAACCCGATGCCGAGCCGGGCGCCGATCTTGAGGTTTTTCACTGCTGGATTCCTTCTGGTGTGGTGGCGTGCCGCGACGACACGAAGAGCTGGCGGGCGGTAGCCACACAGAATAGCATTGCCGCTTAGCAACTATGCTGCAATGCGGCACTTACACAACTGAGGGATATTACGTATTCCGGCGGGCAACCGGGAGGTGAGCTTTCTTGACGCTGGCAAGACCATGCTCTATCTTAACGGCCAGAAACCGGCCAGATCCGGTTCCCGATTGCCGGCGCCAAGCACGCACCGGACTGCCCAGCCCCCCCCCCCCCCCCGCAGGAACCTTTGATGCCTCCCCCCACCGCCGACATCCAAAAGCTTGCCGACGAAGCGCTGCATGCTGCGCTAAACGACCTCGAAGCGGGTCAAACCGAGCAGGCGGACGCGCTGTTTCGCGCCGTGCTCGAACTCCAGCCCCAGCGGGCGGAAGCACACTTCGGGCTGGGCCTGCTGATGCGCCGGGGCGGCAACACGGGCGCGGCGATCCCGCACTTCGCCAATGCGCTGCAGGCCGCCCCTCAGGAAACCTCGTTCTGGCTGGCCTACATCGACGCGCTGATGGAGGCGCGCCAGTACACCACCGCAAGTGAACTGATCGCGCTCGGCCGTCGCCAGGGTCTTGCGGGACCGGAAGTCGATGCCTACGAGCAACGCCTGAAGAAAGATGGCACGCCGCCGGCGAATCGGATCGAGGAAGCCACCAGGCTGTATGCCAAAGGCAAGAAGGAGGCCGCAGGCAAGATCGCGCGCCAGCTCGCCGACCGATATCCACAACACCCCTTCGGGTGGAAGCTGCTGGGCGGCGTGCTCTACAGCCGACGCGCCTATCCGGAAGCACTGCAAGCCATGCGCAAGGCGGCAAGCTACGAACCGGAGGACGCCGAGACGCTCCGCAACCTGGGCGTCATGCTCAGGGAAGCCGGCCAGTTGGAAGAAGCCAGCAGCACGTTCGAGCGCTCGATCGCGCTGGACCCGGAAAACGTCAAGACCCATACCTACCTGGCCGCGACGCTACAGGAAATCGGCCGACCGACGCAGGCCTACGCCAGCATCGCCGCCGCGCTTGCCCTCGACCCGGATTACCCAGACGCCGTCAGCGGTCTGGCCACGATCCTGGACAACTTGGGCCGCGCCGAGGAAGCGGTCACGGCCTACCGGCGCGTTCTGGCGCTCAATCCCGACCATGTCAGCGCGTATGGCAACATGTTGTTCTGCATGAGCCACATGGACAGCTTCACGCCCGAGGAATTGTTTGAGGAACATGTACGCTTCGGACAACGGCTTGCGGCGCGTTGCGGCGCCGCGCGACGCTGGGACAATACTCCCCAGCCGGGGCGCCAACTGCGGATCGGCTTTGTCTCCGGCGACCTGCGCAACCATGCGGTCGCCAGTTTCGTCGAACCGATGTTCAGGGAGCTCAGCGGCCGGCCGGGCCTGGTGCTGCATGCGTACTGCACCCATCCGCTGCATGACGACGTGACCGCACGCCTGCGCAGCCATATGCCGCAATGGCGCGACGTCAATGCGCTCGACGACGACGCGCTGGCGGCCCTGATCCGGGCCGACGGCATCGACATCCTGATCGACCTGAGCAGCCATACCGCCTACAACCGCCTGCCGGTGTTCGCGCGCAAGCCGGCACCGGTGCAGGTCTCCTGGCTGGGCTACCCGGGCACCACCGGCCTGACGGCGATCGATTACTATCTGCATGACCGCTACCTGGTGGAGTCCGGCCAGCATGCGCATCTGTTCACCGAAGCGCTGGTCAGACTGCCAGTAGGCTCGACCTTCGAGGCGCCGGCCGACGCACCGGACGTCGCAGCGCTGCCTGCTCTGCGCAACGGCTACCCGACCTTCGGCAGCTTCAACCGGCTCAGCAAGATCAGCCGCCGGGTGATCGCAGCGTGGGCCGGCTTGCTCAGGGCCGTCCCGGATGCGCGGCTTCTGGTGGCCGGCATGCCTGTCGAAGGAGGCGGCCACGAGCAGCTCGCTGCCTGGTTGCAGGAAGAAGGCATCGCAGCGTCGCGGACCAGCTTCCACCCGCGCACCAATACGCGCGACTACCTGGCGATGCACGCCCAGGTCGACATCTGTCTCGACACCTTTCCTTATACGGGCGGCACCACGACGCTGTTTGCACTTTACATGGGCGTCCCTACGCTCACCGTGTCCGGTGCGTCAATCGCCGGACGGCAGACCGCCGCGCTTCTGCGTCATCATGGCCTGGAACAGTTTTTCGCCGATGATGCAGAGGATTTCGTGAACAAAGGGGTAGCCGCAAGCAAGGATCTGGCGGCACTGGCGGATATACGGTCGACGCTGCGCGAGCGCTCGCCCTTCTGGAGGCCGGGAGGTCCCGAAAGGATTGCCGACGGTTTCGAATTCGCGCTGCGTCGCATGTGGGAGCGCTGGTGTGCAGGCCTGCCGCCTGAAGCGTTCGAGGTGCCCGATGCTGCGGCACCCGCATGCAGGGAGCAGACGGCGCCTGCGCATCCTGCGCCGGAGGGCGACCTGCGCACCCTCAATGAGGAGAACACATGAAACGGGTGACTGGCATCGGCGGTATTTTCTTCCACGCCCAAGACCCGGCGGCGCTGCGCGCCTGGTATGCGCGCCACCTGGGCGTCGACGTGCAGGACTGGGGCGGGGCCGCCTTCACCTGGTCCGACGAGGCGCGCCAGCCGGATGGCGGGGTCACCATCTGGTCGATCGGCCAGGCCGGCAGCGAGCACTTCGCGCCGGGCAAGGCCAGCTTCATGATCAACTACCGGGTCGCCGACCTGGCCGCCCTGCTGCAGGCCCTGCGCGACGAAGGCTGCCAGGTGCTGGACCAGACCGACGATGCCGAGTTCGGCAAGTTTGGCTGGGTGATCGATCCCGAAGGCAACAAGGTCGAACTGTGGGAGCCGCCCGCGGGCCGGTAAGACCGCGCGGAACGCAGCAAGGGCCGCTCAGCCGGACAGCGCGGCGCGCTGGCGCGCTTCCTGCTCGCGCAGTTCCGGCGTCATTGCATCGCCGAAGTCGTCCATGTCGAAGATCTGGCGGATCTCGATCTCGGCTTCGCCGCTCTTCATTGGCATCGGCACCCGCTTGACCCACGCGATTGCCTCTTCCTTCGACCTCAGCTGCCAGATCCAGAAGCCGGCCAGCAGTTCCTTGGTCTCGGCGAAGGGGCCGTCGATCACATGGACATTTCCACTTTTATCGAAATGAACCCGCGCCCCGCGCGAGGACGGATGCAGGCCCTCGCCCGCCAGCATCACGCCGGCCTTGATCAGTTCGTCGTTGAAGCGGCCCATCTCCGTGAGCAGTTTTTCGTCCGGCATCTCGCCCGCTTCGCTGTGCTGGTCCGCCTTCAGCAAAATCATGAATCGCATCGCATCCTCCGTTGGGTGGTTGAAGAAGGCGGCCGCTGTTGCTGTCGTCCGCCATGTGACAGCACGACGATCGGCGCGGCGCGGAATCGACATCCGCGCCGACTTTTTTCTAATGATCCTCGAGCGGGGCCAGCGCCAGGATGGCGTCGAAGGCCGCGCAGGCCCCGGCACAGGCCTCGGCGATCTCTTCCGGACTGGTGACGCGCGCGCGCAGGGCCAGCATGAAGGCGCGCCAGCGCGGTCCCGGGCCGCCCTCGTCGCCGCGCAGGTAGCGCAGCGGATGGGGCGCCAGCGGCGCCGCCAGCCGGGCGTACAGGACGGCGCCGCCGAGCTGCGAGCCTTCGATCACATAGGCCACGCCCCAGCGCCAGGCGGCGCCAGCGTCCTGCGGCCAGGCGGGCGCGGGGCGCATGGGCCGGACCTCGGGCATGCCGGGTTCGGCAAGGTCGGCCTGGATCAGGGCCAGGCGCGCGGTGGGCGGCAGCGCGGTGTCGCCCTGGGGGCCGTCGGCGAAGCCGGCCAGCCAGGCGTCGAGCGGGGCCAGCCAGTCGCGCAGCATGCACAGGTGGGCGGCGTAATCGTCAAGGGTGGGATGGGGGGCGGACAGCGGCAGGCCGCTGTCGAGCCGCTCGTGCCGCGAGGCAGTCGCAGTCCGCAGCGCGGCCAGTACGTCGGTGTCGCGCGCGGAATCGTTGGGGCGGTTCATAGTGCTCGGTAAGCGGCGAATCGTCCATCTTACCAGCTTGGGGCGCTTGCCGACCGCCCCTAATCCGCGATGGGTTCGGGATAGTCGACCGACAATATCTCGAGCTCGTCGGTGCCGAGCGGGGTCTGCAAGGTGATGAGATCGCCTTCGCGCGCCTTGGTCAGCGCGCGCGCCACCGGCGAGACCCAGCTGATCTTGCCGCGCAGCGGATCGAGCTCGTCGACGCCGACGATGGTCACGGTATGCTCCTCGCCCGCCTTGTTCAGGTAAGTGACGGTGGCGCCGAAGAACACCTGGTCGTTGCCGTAGTGCACGCTGGGATCGACCACGAAGGCGGAATCCATGCGCTTGGTGAGGAAGCGGATGCGACGGTCGATCTCGCGCAGGCGGCGCTTGCCGTAGATATAGTCGCCGTTCTCCGAGCGGTCGCCGTTCGAGGCCGCCCAGTGAACGACCTTCACCACTTCGGGACGCTCGACGTCGATCAGCTGCAGCAGTTCGTCCTTGATGGCGCGATAGCCGGCCGGCGTGATGTAGTTCTTGGCCCCGGCGGGGATCGCCTGGGCCAGCGCCAACGCCTCGGCGTCGTCATCGTCGTTGTCGGACTCTTTTACGAATGCCTTGTTCATGCCCTTATTGTAACGGCAGCAGCGCCGGGAGAGTGGCGCTTACCGTATCATGCACACCATGAAGCGCGCAAAAACCCGCCACCATCCTCGATCCCGGCTGCTCGCGCCCCTGGTCCAGCTGGCCGCGCTGCTGCTCCTGCTCGAGGCCTGGATCTGGGACCTGGGCAGCCGCATCGCCGCCCGCATGGCCGCCTGGCCGCCGCTACGCTGGCTGGAAGCGCGCGTGCGCACCCTGCCGGCCTGGGCCGCGCTGTGCGTGTTCGTGCTGCCCGGCCTGATGCTGTTGCCGGTCAAGCTGCTGGCCCTGCTCGCGATCGCCCATGGCCATGCGCTGGCGGGCCTGGCCGGCTTCGTGGCCGCCAAGCTGGGCGGTGCGGTGGTGATCGCGCGCATCTACGTGCTGACCCTGCCCACCCTGCTGACGCTGGCCTGGTTCGCACGCTGGCATGGCGGCTTCCTGCGCGTCAAGGACCGCCTGCTGGCGACCCTGCGCGCCAGCCATTTCTGGCGCCGGGTGCGCGCCGCCGCCGCCAATGCACGTCGCGTCCTGCGCGGGCTGCTGCGCGGCACGGCGCGCCAGCCCGGCCACCTGATGCGCGTGCTGCGCCGTTTCAGGACCCGCTTCCGGGCGCGCAAACAGGCGCGCCGCCAGGACAAGACCGAAACCGAACATCCATGAGTCCACTCCCCACCCTGGCCGCCGAAATGCAGGCGGCCGCCTCGGAAATCTACCTGCTCGACGCCGCCACCCTGGAAGTGGTCGACGCCAACCAGGCCGCGCGCCTGAACCTCGGCATGGAGGCCGGCACGCTGCACGGCATGGACGTGTACGCCCTCGCGCCCGGCCTCGAGCGCGCCGCGCTGGCCGCGCTGCTGGCGGGGCTGGGCGAAGAGGTCGGCGCCCAGGTGAGCCTGCGCACGCGCTTGCGGCGCGCCGACGGCAGCAGCTATCCGGTCCGGCTGTGTTTCCTGCGCATCGTGCGCGACGGCCGCACCCTGCTGCTGGCGATCGCCGACGACCTCAGCCTCGAACAGGCCGCGGCGCGCGCGCTGGCCGAGTCGCAGGCGCGCTTCGACGCCATCGTGCGCAATACCCCGGGCCTGGTGTACCAGTTCGTGCAGCATCCGGACGGCCGCATCGACTTTCCATGGCTGAGCGAAGGCTGCTCCGCCCTGCTCGGCCTGTCCCGCCTCGACCTGCAGCGCGACGCCACGCTGTTCGAGCGCCTGATCCTGCCGGAGGACCGCAAGGGCTACCTGGAATCGATGCTGGCCTCGCGCGCCGGCATGAGCGCCTGGAACTGGGAAGGCCGGATCTGGATCGACGCCTGGAAAGACGTCAAGTGGATCAACCTGCGCGCCACCCCGCACCCGGTGGACGGCGGCGCGGTGCAGTGGGACGGGATCATGACCAACATCAGCGCCAGCAAGCAGGAACAGCAAGAAGTGCTGCGCTCGCGCGCCCGCCTGGCCGAGCTGACCGACCACATCGAACAGGTCAAGGAGCAGGAACGCGCGCGCATCGCGCGCGAGATCCACGACGACCTGGGCGGCAACCTCACGGCCATCAAGATGGCCCTGGCGATGCTGGCCGCGCGCCTGCCGGACCAGCAGCCGGCCCTGCTGGAAAGGGCCAACTACCTCGACGACCTGGTCGACCGCACGATCGAGGCGGTGCACCGGATCTCGCTCGACCTGCGCCCGACCATGCTCGACCTGGGACTGGTGGCCGCCCTCGAATGGCAGGCCCACGAATTCGAGAAGCAGATGGGCATCGCCTGCATCTTCCGCTGCCCGGAAAAGGAAATCGTGCTCGACGACGACCACGCCACCGCCCTGTTCCGCATCTTCCAGGAAGCGCTGACCAACATCGCCAAGCACGCCGGCGCCACCCGGGTGACGGTGGCGCTGCGGCGCCAGCGCGCCCACCTGAGCCTGGAGATCTGTGACAACGGGCGCGGCATCGCGCCGGCCGACCGCCTCAAGCCGCACTCCTTCGGCCTGCGCGGCATGAGCGAGCGCGCCAAGGCACTGGGCGGCACGCTGAGCTTGTCGTCTGCGCCCGGAGGTGGCACGATGCTGACTATCAAGACCAGGCTGGCAGCACCCACCGAATCAAAGCAAGAGCACAGGCAAGAATGAGTGACAAAGCAACAATCCGGGTATTCATCGCCGACGACCATGCGATCGTCCGCGAGGGCCTGAAGCAGATCCTGACCGAGCAGCGCGACATCATCGTCGCAGGCGAAGCCGAAACCGGGCTCGACGCCGTCAAGCTGGTCGGCAAGGCGCGCCCGCACGTGATGCTGCTCGACATCTCCCTGCCCGACCGCAACGGCATCGACGTACTCAAGCAGATCAAGAAAGACAAGCCCGATCTGGCGGTGCTGATGCTGTCGATGCACCGCGAAGACCAGTACGCGATCCGCTCGCTGAAGGCGGGCGCGGCCGGTTACATGACCAAGCAGAGCGCTCCGCGCGAGCTGGTCACCGCGATCCGCCAGGTGGCGGACGGCCAGAAGTACGTGAGCGCCGCGCTGGCCCAGACCCTGGCGGCCCAGGTCGGCGAAGACCACGAGGCGCCGCTGCACGACAGCCTGTCCGACCGCGAATACCAGACCCTGACCATGATCGCCTCCGGCATGACGGTGAGCGACATCGCGCGCGAACTGTCGCTGTCGGTCAAGACCGTGAGCGAATACCGCGCCCGGCTGCTGGCCAAGATGAAGCTCAAGAACAGCGCCGAGCTGACCCATTATGCGATCCGCAACCAGCTGGTCGGATAGGACTGACATACTTTGTTGCCGTTTTTTAATTGATGCTCGGCAAAAAAGCTGCTTATCATGTCGCCAAACAGCAATCTACGCATTGACACCATGTCTACCCAGTCTCCTGCCGGCCCCGCCCTGAATTCTGCCGCGAATCCTGTCGCGACTCCTGCCGCGAATCCTGCTGACATCGCCCGCGAAGCTTTCCGCCGCCTCGCAACGCGCCGCATCGCCCCCACGCCGGATGCCTACCGGGCCATCTACGACGAGATCGCCGGCCTGCCGCCGCCCCCACCGCCCGCCCCGGTCGCGAATCCGGCCGCCGAGGTGCTGGAGAGCTTCGCGCGCCGCCTGGCCGATACGCCCGGCGAGGTGTCCGAGATCGGCCGCCGCCTGCTGCGCGCCGCCAGGACCGGCGACTGGGCCGGCTACGCCCAGGCGCTCGGCCAGGTGCTCGAGCGCCATCTGCGCCGCAACACGCCGGTGATGGCGCTGGGCGACGAGGATCCGGATGCGCGCCAGCTGCGCGAGATGCTGGGCCGCTCGCTGGCCTTTGCGCTGGCCACCCTGCTGGCCGGCAGTCCGCCACTGGTGCAGGAGGCGGAAGCGCTGGGCGGCGCGGTCCGGCTGGCGCGCGGCGAGGAACTGAGCGAACTGTCCGGCCGCCTGAAGCAGCTGTGCTACCAGATCGAACTGCGCAGCGGCGACAGCGCCGAGCAGCAGGAATTGCTGCTGCGCCTGTTCCGCCTGCTGCTCGACAACGTCAACGAGTTGCTCGACGACGACAGCTGGATGCGTGGCCAGATCGCGGCCGTGCAGGACCTGATCGGCGGTCCGCTCGACGTCCGCTCGCTGGAAGACGCGACGCGCAGCCTGAAGGACGTGATCCTCAAGCAGGGCCGGCTGCGCCACAGCATCTCGGACGTGCGCGCCACCGTCAAGAACATGATGATGACCTTCATCGACCGGCTCGGCTCGGTGGCGGCCTCGACCAGCGACCACCACACCCGGCTGGCCGGCTACTCGGCGCGCATCGGGAGCGCGGCCGACATCAACGAGCTGAACGAAGTGATGGAGGAAGTGCTCCGCGAGATGCGCGCCGCCCAGGACGAGGCGCTGGCCTCGCGCGACCGCATGGTGGCCGTGCACCGCGACGTACAGGAAGCCGAGGACCGCATCCGCATGCTGGAGGCGGAGCTCCAGCACATGAGCGAGCTGGTGCGCGAGGACCAGCTCACGGGCAGCCTGAACCGCCGCGGCCTGGACGACGTGTTCGAGCGCGAGAGCGCGCGCGCCGACCGCCGCGACATGCCGCTGTGCGTGGCCATTCTCGACCTCGACAATTTCAAGAAGCTCAACGACACCTACGGCCACCTGGCCGGCGACGGCGCCCTCAAGCACGTGGTGAAGGTGGTGCGCGACACGCTGCGCTCGATGGACGTGATCGCCCGCTTCGGCGGCGAGGAATTCGTGATCCTGCTGCCCGAGACCACGGTCGAGGCGGCAGCGGCCGCCATGGTGCGCGTGCAGCGCGAGCTGACCCGCCATTTCTTCATGCACGACAACGAGAAGATGCTGATCACCTTCTCCTGCGGCGTGGCGCTGCGCCACCCGAACGAGGAACAGGCCAGCCTGATGGCGCGCGCCGACCGCGCCATGTATCAGGCCAAGCAGAGCGGCAAGAACCGCGTCGTGGTCGCCGACTGAAACCGCGGGCGCACTTATTGGGTCTGCAAGGGGCGCGGCGCCTTGTCGATCTCGTCGCGCGCGCCCTGGGCGCCGACCGCCTTGAGCATGCGGTCGGTCGAGTCGCGCTTCAGCCGGCTGCCGGTCATCTGGTGCCCGTCCTGGCCGGCGGTGTTGTTGGCAACGGCCGGCGCGCCCGCCGCATCCCCCTCGTCCTGCGGCGCCGCAGCGCACCCTGCCAGGGCCAAGGCCAGCACGGCCCCTGCTGCTCCCATCTTCTTCATGCTCGACTCCCCACAAGAATCACGCGTTTGACATTGTCGTTACAGGGCTGGGCCCGCCGGAATCCTAGCACTTACCCAGCCAGCGCTGAGCATGTTGTCAAAAAATATTCACCATGGGTGGATTCGCCACTGCGAATATTGCAAAAATATTCATTATCCTGCACCCGAAGCCGTCCTGCCAGCCCGGCTTTAGGAAAAAAATAAATTATTTTTAGCCCTAAAGTTCGGCTGTTCGCTGTCGTCTTAACGCAGCGCCCGGGGGGAACTTGAGCAAAAAATCGCGAGTTTATTTCAGTGCCGCCCATCAAGTTTTTGCCGTGGAGCACGTTACCTGCATCAACAGCGGTGTGATCGTCACGGAACAGCGTGGCGCACCAAAGTGAACAGGGCACAGTGGCCCACCCTAGAAATACAAGTCTGGAGAAATACCATGGCATCCGTAATCAATACCAACGTTGCATCCCTGAACTCGCAGCGTAACCTGTCGACCTCGCAAGCTTCCCTGAACACCTCGATCCAGCGCCTGTCGTCGGGCCTGCGCATCAACAGCGCCAAGGACGACGCTGCCGGCCTCGCCATCTCGGACCGCATGAACTCGCAGATCCGCGGCATGAACCAGGCGACCCGCAACGCGAACGACGGCGTGTCGATGGCCCAGACCGCTGAAGGCGCCCTGTCGAGCTCGGGCGACATCCTGCAGCGTATCCGCGAACTGGCAGTGCAGTCGTCGAACTCGTCGAACTCGGCCAGCGACCGCAAGGCTTTGCAGACTGAAGTCACCCAGCTGACCTCGGAACTGAACCGTATCGCCAACACCACCGAATTCAACGGCCAGAAGCTGCTGGACGGCACCATGGGCACCGCCAACTTCCAGGTCGGCGCCAATGCAGGCCAGTTGATCTCGATGGGCGGTGCGAACTTCAGCACCAGCACCTACGGCAACAACACCAAGACCTCGGGTGCACCGGTCGCCGGTACCGCCGCTACTGCCGCCATCAGCGCCGGCACCATCACCATCAACGGCTTCCAGGGTCCGGCCAAGATCGACATCGGCCCGGGCCAGGCGGAAAGCGCCAAGGCGATTGCCGCCAAGGTAAATACCGAAAGCGCGAAGACCGGCGTGTCCGCTACCGCCACCACCGAAGCCAAGCTCACCGTCACTGCCGGCTCGGCCGTAACCATCAAGCTGGACTCGAACAACACCGCGTCCGAAGCCGTGACCATCTCGTTCAAGATCGGCGCCAAGGCTGACGCGGACGGCTACGCTGCGGCGATCAGCGCGTTCAACGCCCAGTCGTCGAAGACCGGCGTCACCGCATCCTACGACAACGGCGGCATCAAGCTGACCAACTCGAGCGGCGAGAACATCAACGTCGCCAACCAGACCGGTTCCGACAAGGTCAAGCTGGAGAACTACACCTCCGCCGGCGCCCTGCAGGGCGGCGACGTCCTCGCCGGCGAAACCGGCAAGGCGGTGGGCCGCGTGTCGCTGGACTCGGAGCAGGGTTTCTCGGTCACCGAACAGGGCACCTCCGGCACCGGCCTGACCGGCGCTTCGGACCTGAAGTCGGTCGCCAACCTGGACGTGACCAGCTTCGACAACGCCCAGATGGCCATCAAGATCGCCGACGCAGCCCTGGCAGCGGTGAACAGCAAGCGCGCCGAATACGGTGCACTGCAGTCGCGTTTCGAATCGGCGATCTCGAACCTGTCGTCGTCGACCGAGAACCTGTCCGCATCGCGCAGCCGCATCGTCGACACCGACTTCGCAGCTGAAACCGCAAAGATGACCCGCGGCCAGATCCTGCAGCAGGCCGGCACCTCGATGCTGGCCCAGGCGAACTCGCTGCCGAATGGCGTCCTGTCGCTCCTGCGTGGCTAATGATTGACGGACTAGCAAGTCCATCGGTGCAGTAGAACATTCCTCGGCTGAAGAAATTCAGCCGAGGATTTTTCGCTAGGGAAGTCCCATGAACATCCAATCGCTTGGTTCACCCGCGGCAGCACGGCTGGAGGAACGCCCGCCGGTGGCGCTCGAACAGCCGACCACCCACGCCGTGAAGACCGTCAGGTCCGCCACGGCCGCCGAAGGCCAGGAAGGCGCCCTCCCTGCGCCCTCGCGCGAACAGGTCGGCGACGCGGTCAAGAAGATCAACGAAGGCATGCGCGTGTCCTCGCAGAGCCTGGAATTCGCGATCGACGAGGACAGCAAGGACATCGTGGTCAAGATCATTGACCAGAACACCCGTGAAGTGGTGCGCCAGATCCCCTCGGTCGAAGCGCTCGAGATTGCCAAGTCGCTCGACAAGATGCGCGGTCTCCTGATCAGCCAAACGGCCTGAGCTGTATTGGACAGCACCGCGGCGCGCTCCCCTCGCGGGGCAGCGCGTCCCCGCACGCCTGGCAGTGGTCAGGCATCTTTTCTCATCTATTTGAATTGAGACACATTTCCCACTCTTAAGTCCCGTTTGCTTCTGTCGATAATGACTTACATTATCGCTTTCACGGGAGAAACAAAGTGGGCATCAGTTCATCGGGCATCGGTTCCGGCCTCGACGTCGACGGCCTCGTCAGCAAGCTGATGGCGGCCGAAGCAGCGCCGCTGGCCAACTTCGACAAGAAGTCGGCGGCGCTGCAGCAGCGCATGGCGGCCTTCAGCAAGGTCAGTGCGGCGGTCGGTTCCTTCCAGGGCGCCCTCACCTCCCTGAATTCTCCTGCGACCTTCAGCGCGCTGAACGCCAGCAGCGGCGACAAGGACGTGTTCACCGGCAGCGCCGGCGCCGGCGCAGTCGCGGGCAAGTACCGGATCAACGTCACCCAGATGGCCTCGGCCCAGAGCCTGAGCACCGCCGGCCGCGCCAGCATGAGCGCGACCATTGGCGGCACTGCCAAGACCATCCTGACCTTCCAGTTCGGCAGCGTCAGCGGCGCGAGCTTCGGGGTTGCCGGCAGCGCACTGGGCGCGTCGATCGCCACCGGCGGCATCAGCGACGGTTCCTTGAGCCTCAACGGCACCGCCATCACCACCGGCGCGACCACGCGCAGCGCGGCCCAGCTGGCCGAAGCCATCAATGCCAAGAGCGACACCACCGGCGTGACCGCCAAGGCCGGCAGCTCCACCAGTTCCGCCAGCCTGTTCGCCAGTTTCGACACCGTCACCACCGTGTCCACCTCCAGCTATGCGCTTACGGTGGGCGGGGTGCAGGTCGCGCAGGCCGGCAGTGGCGCTTCGCTCACCGCCCTTCAGGTCGACAATGCGCTGGCCGGCGGCACCGTGGCCGCGGCCCTGACGGCGGCCAACATCAGCTTCACCGGTAGCGCCGTGGACGGCGACCTGCAATTCACCGCGGCCGACGGCTCCAACCTGACCATCGCGGAAGTCATCGGCGGCAGCGGCGCGGTCACCGGCGGCACCAAGGGCCTGGGCGAGCCCAATACCGGCACCAGCGCCACCAGCACCGCCGGCGTGACGCTGACGTCGAAGGACGGCAGCCAGATCCTGATCGGGGGCAGCAACCCGGCCGCCGCCGGTTTCACGGCCGGCAGCGCCGGCAGCTACCTGGACGGCGCCCGCTTCGGCCAGGACGGTTCCCAGGCCAGCAGCGTGGTAACGCTCGACACCGGCGACCAGTCGCTGCAGGGCATCCGCGACGCCATCAACAAGGCCAATATCGGCGTCACCGCGACGATCGTGTCCGATGGCGGCGCCAATCCCTACCACCTGGTGCTGACTTCGAACAAGACCGGCGAAAAGTCCTCGATGAAGATCAGCGTTGGCGGCGTCGACGGCGCGGACGGCGATCCGGCCATCGCCGCCCTGCTCGGCCACGATCCGGGCGGCGTGCAAGGCCTGACCCAGACCAGCGCAGCCCAGGACACGCTGCTCAACATGAACGGGATCGACATCCGCAGCAGCAGCACCACCGTCACCGAGGCGGTGCAGGGCGTGTCGCTCGACATCGTCGGACTCGGCAGCAGCACCCTGAACGTGACGCGCGACACCGGCTCGGTCTCGGCCGCCGTCAACGACTTCGTCAAGGCCTACAACGACCTCAACAAGACGATCTCGAGCCTGGCCGGCTACAACGCCGAGACCAAGACCGCCGGGATCCTGCAGGGCGATGCGTCCGTGCGTTCGATCCAGAGCCAGCTGCGGCGCGCGCTGGGCGGCACCGTCGAAGGCCTGGGCGGCAAGCTGACCACCCTCAGCCAAGTCGGCATCTCGTTCGGCAAGGACGGCAACCTGAGCGTCGATTCGAGCAAGCTGAACAAGGCAATCAACGAGAACTTCGCTGAGATCGGCGGCCTGTTCGCGGCCATGGGCGCAGCCACCGACGGCCAGATCAAGTTCGACAAGTCGAGCGCGGCGACCAAGCCGGGCACCTATGCCGTAAAAATCGACCACATGGCGACCCAGGGCACGCTCACCAGCGCCGCGCCGGTCACTGGAAGGGCCACGATTCCCACGAACACGGTGTGGCGCGTCACGCTGAACCAGACCGACCCCGTCACCGAAAGCAAGATCCAGGAGATCAAGCTGACGGCCGGCAGCTATACCAACACCGAGCTGGCCGCGATGCTGCGCGCCGCGATCAACGGCAATTCCACCTTTGCCGCCGCCGGCGACACGGTCGAGACCAAGGTCGAGGACGACGGCAGCATCTCGATTTCCTCGAGCAAGTACGGCGACACCTCGAGCATCCAGATCGGTTTCGTCAGCGGCTATGACCCGGCCCAGCTGTTCGGCAGCGGCGCCCCGGCCAAGGGCAAGAACGTGGTCGGCACCATCGGCGGCGTCGCCGCGACCGGCAACGGCCAGACCCTGACCGCCGCGGCCGGCTCGCCGGCGGAAGGCATCCAGATCTCGATCACGGGCGGCGCCATCGGCGAACGCGGCACGGTCAGCTTTTCGAAAGGCTTTGCCTTCGAGCTGACCAACCTGGCGTCGGGCTTTACCGGCAAGGACAGCCTGCTCACCAGCAAGACCGACGGCCTGAATGTCACGCTCAAGTCCGTCACCAGCGCGCGCGACCGTTTCGAATCGCGCCTGGAAACCATCGAAAAACGCTACCGGGCCCAGTTCACTGCGCTCGACACCGCCCTGATGTCGATGCAATCGACCTCGGCTTACCTGACCCAGCAGCTTGCGGCCCTGACCCGGAACGCAAGCTAAGCCTTAACCTGGAGAACACGATGTTTGGAACCATGCAACGCGGCGTCGGCGCCTATGCGAAAGTCGGTCTGGAGACCGGCGTCGCCGCCGCCTCCCCGCACAAACTGATCGTCATGCTGTACGACGGCGCCATGGTGTCGATCCTGAGCGGCATCACCAACATGAAGGCCGGCAACGTCGCCGCCAAGGGCGCCGCCATCTCGAAGGCCATCAACATCATCGACAACGGCCTGCGCGCCGCGCTCGACAAGAAGGCCGGCGGCGAGATCGCCCAGAACCTCGACGCGCTGTACGAATACATCAGCGCCCGCCTGCTCAAGGCCAACCTGGCGAACGACCCGGCCATCCTGGAAGAAGCGCATGCCCTGCTGTCCGAGCTGCGCGACGCCTGGAACGCGATCGACCCGCAAGTTGCCGCCGCGCCTGCCACCGCGACCGCAGCCGCCCCGGCGCCGGCACGCGCCCCGAACCTGATGAGTGCTTGAAGAACATGCCACAGATGACCAGCGAAGATATCGTCGACGTGTACGAAACCATGGCAGTGATCACCGACCAGATGCTGCGCGCCGCCAACGACAGCGACTGGGACCGCCTGGCCGAGCTCGAGCAGCAGTGCGCCCTGCACGTCCGCCAGCTCAAGGAAAACGAGCCGCAGCCGCTGGCCGGCCCGCAGCGCGTCAAGAAGATCGACGCGATCCGCCGCATGCTCGCCGCCGACCGCCAGATCCGCGACCTCACCACCCCGTGGATGGCGCGCCTGTCGGCCCTGATCAACAACACCTCCACCGAACGCCGCGTCGCGCGCGCCTACGGTATCTAAGGCCGCAAGGCCGGCCCAGACGCACCAGCATGCTGCCGCGCGAGCTCGTCCCGGTCGTCGGGCCCGCCACCCCGGCGCGGCCGGTCGAGCATCTCAACGATCCGCGCCAGCAGGCCTTCCAGCGCGCCCTCGCCCCGCAACTGGGCAAGGCGCTGCACGGCGAGGTGCTGGCCAGGCTCGGCGACGGCAGTTTCGTCGTCAAGGTCGCCAACATTCCCGCGCGCATGCAGCTGCCGGCAGGCAGCAAGGTCGGCGCCGACGTGCCGCTCACGCTGGTATCGGTGCAGCCGCGTCCCACCTTCCAGGTCGGCAGCGGGGCCAATCCGGTGTTCAGCGAGGCCGGCCCGCCGCTGCCCCAGGGCGCCGACCCGGGCAAGGCGCCGCTCGCCATGCGCGAAGGCGCCGCCGTCGGGCGCGCCGCGGCGCTGCTGCAGGCGAGCGCGGCCGGCGCCGCCGCCCAGTCCTTCGGCGCCGAAGCGAATACCACGACCCTGAGCCAGGCCGGCAAGACCATCGGCGGCGTGCTGGCGGCCGCGCAGAAGGCGGACACGCCGATGACCGCGGCCCTGGGCCGTACGCCGGTCGTGGCCGCGGCCGGCGCCGATGCGTCCAGCATCGCGGCCGGCCTGCAGCAGGCGGTCGGTAGAAGCGGCCTGTTCTACGAATCGCACGTGGCCGAATGGGCGCAGGGCGCGCGCGCCCTGGCCGAGCTGAATGCCGAGCCGCAGCAGCAGCTGGCCAGGGAAGGCGTGCGCCAGCAGCCGCTCGACCCGGCCACCGCCCAGTTCATCAACCTGCAGCTGGCCACCCAGGAGCAGGCGCAAGTCGCCTGGCAGGGCAACCTGTGGCCGGGCCAGCCGATGCGGCTGGAAGTGCAGCGCGACACTTCCGAAGGCCAGGATGGCGCCGCCGAGGCCGACACGCCCTGGCACAGCCGCCTGCGCCTGCGCTTTCCCGAACTGGGCGAGCTGGACGCCCGCCTGACGCTGGCCGGCGGGCGCGTGCAGGTGCAGTTCGCGGCCGGCAGCGAGGCCAGCGCCGGACTGCTGCGCCGCCACATGGGCAGCCTGGCCGAAGCGCTGGAGGCGGCCGGCACCCGGCTGGCCGGCTTCGAGGTGCGCGCGGTCGAGGGCGGCGGCGAACCATGAGCGGACCGGAACAACGGCGCCAGCAGGCCGTCGCCCTCGCCTACGGCAGCGGCGACCCGGCGCCGAAGGTCGTGGCCAAGGGCCAGGGCCTGGTCGCCGAGCAGATCATGCGCCGTGCCCAGGAGGCCGGTGTGTTCGTCCACGAATCGAAGGAACTGGTGTCGCTGCTGATGCAGGTGGACCTCGACCGCGAGATTCCGCCGGCGCTGTATCGCGCAATTGCGGAACTGTTGGCGTGGCTATATCATATTGAGTCGGCTCAAAAGCAGGAGGCAGCGCTTCCGCTCCCTCCCGATCCGACGCCCCACCTCAACCTGGACGACGCGGCCAACGCCGGTATAAGCAATGAATAATCAGGAACTGGACAACTGGCACGACTACGAGGTGGCGTCGCGTCGTGAAGTCGTGGCGCTGCTGCGCCAGATCGGCGAGAAGCACCAGCTGGTGCGCATGCTGGTCAAGGGCGAGGCCGACGTCTGCGTCACCACCGTCCTCGAAGTCGATCCCGACACCAACACCATGGTGCTGGACCGCTCGATCGAGCGCATGCAGAACGAGCGCATCATCGAGGCCGGCAAGGTGCGCTGCGAAACCACGCTCGACAAGATCCGCATCCTGTTCAATGCCGAGAACCTGCGCCCCACCCTGTTCGAAGGCGAGGCTGCCCTGCGCGCCGACATCCCGCCGAACCTGATCCGCCTGCAACGCCGCGAGTACTACCGGATGGAGACCCCGGTGTCGAACCCGGTGCGTGCGATCATCCCGCTGCCGGTGGAACATGGCGGCGGCACCGGCGTGTTCCCGCTGCACGACATCAGCTGCGGCGGCATCGCCATCCTCGACAACAAGTTCCAGCTCAGCACGACGATCGGCGAGATCCTGCCGAACTGCCGCATCGAGCTGCCCGAGATCGGCCCGATCTCGGTGTCGCTGGAAATCCGCAATTCGCTCGACCTGACACTGCTGAACAACAAGACCAACCGCCGCCTCGGCCTGCAGTTCGCCGACATCTCGCGCGGCGGCATGGCCGGCGTGCAGCGCTACATCACCAAGCTCGAACGCGAGCGCAACGCGCGCCTGGCCGGCCTGGCCTGACAACCATTACTTTTAAGCAATTGCAGTAGGTACCGAACAGTAGATCGGCCACACTTCGTTATCCCGTTATCGCGATAACAAGATGCCGACGCCGAGCCAGACGACCGACCTGTTCCATACCGCCTTCGCCCACTCGTCGGTGGGGATGGCGCTGATGGGGGTGAATCTCCAGTGGATCGAGGTCAACCCCGCGCTGTGCCGCATCCTTGGCTACGAGCGCGACGAACTGCTGGCGCGCAGCCTCCAGGAGATCTCGCACCCGGACGACCTGCCCGCCGACCTGACCCTGATCAACAAGCTGCTGGCCGGCGACATCGACTCCTACAACCTGGAGAAGCGCTACCGCCATGCCGACGGTCGTGAGGTCTGCGGCCTGCTGACGGTGTCGCTCAGCCGCGCTGATGGCGGCGCGCCCGAATGCCTGATCGCCCAGCTGATCGACGTCACCGAACAGAAGCGGGCGCTGGAACAGCGCCACGCCTTCTTCACGCTGTCGCCCGACCTGCTGGCGATCGCCGGCACCGACGGCTTCCTGCGCCAGGTGAACCCGGTCTGGACCGACGTGCTGGGCTGGACCCAGGACGAACTGACCAGCCAGCCCTTCATCCACTTCGTGCATCCGGACGATGTCGCGGCCTCGCTGGCCGAAGCCGAGAAGATCTACCGCGGCGGCATGGCCACCGGCTTTCGCAACCGCTACCGCCATGCGCGCGGCGGCTATCGCTGGCTCGAGTGGAATACGCGCGCGGTCGGGGAACTGCTGTACTGGTGCCGGTCGGCGGCGAGCGCTACTTCCATGCCTTCATGCGCGACGTCTCCGAGCAGCGCCGCATGTCCGAGCAGCTGCACTTCCGCGCCACCCACGACTTCCTCACCGGCCTGCCCAACCGCTACGAATTCATGGGGCGCCTGCAGCACGCGATCGACGCCACCGGACGCGAACCGCGTCCGGTGGTGCTGCTGTTCATCGACCTGGACGGTTTCAAGGAGGTCAACGACCTGTGCGGCCACGAAACGGGCGATGCCGTGCCGATCGCCTTCGGCCGGCGGCTCGCGGACTCGGTGCGGCGCACCGACGAGGTGGCGCGCCGGGCGGGCGACGAGTTCGTGGTGCTGCTCGACCACCTGCACGAGCCCTGGCAGGACGCCGCCCAGGTGGTGGACAAGATCCTGCAGGCGTCCAGCCAGCCCTACCCCGAGCTGGCCGGGCGGACCGAACCCGGCGCGACCATCGGGATGGCGCTGTTGCGTGCCGGCGAAAGCGCCGACAAGCTGCTCTCGCGCGCCGACGCGGCCATGTATGTCGCGAAGAATGCGGGCAAGAACCGCGTCGCTTTCGAGCGCGACGGGCAATGGGTGGTGCGCGGGGTTTGACGCGACAATCTGCGGCCGTATCAGGCGGAACAGCCGGCCGACGATCCGGCGCCGGGCCGGATCAGGCCGCGCTGGGTGGCGACCACCACGGCATGGGTACGCGCCGTGGCGTCGAGCTTGCTCATGACGCCTTTCACATGGGTCTTGACGGTGCCCACGCCGATGCCCAGCTTGCGCGCGATCGATTTGTTGCAGCAGCCCTGGGCCAGCAGCTGCAGCACGTCGGTCTCGCGCCCGGTGAGCGATTCGCGCGTCAGGCTGTCGGCCACGCTGCGGGTCATCGATTCGCTCAGGTAGCGCTGGCCGCGCGCCAGCTGCTGCACCGCGTGCGCCAGTTCGTCGGTGCCGCAGGACTGCAGCAGGTAGCCGGCCACGCCTGCATCCATGGCCAGGCGCACTTCCCACTCCTTGTCGAACTGGGTCACCACCAGCACGCCGGGCGGCTGGCTGCCGAGCGCGGCCTGGCGCGCCAGCGCGACGCCGGTGTCGTAATCGGTGACCACGACCCGGGCGACGCGCTGCGCTTCGGGCTGGCGCAGATGGGTAGTGACGCGCAGGCCGGGCTGGTCGGCCAGGACGGCATGCAACCCGACCGTCATGATGGGATCGGTGTGCATGATGTGTACGGCGGAAGAGATCGGTTGCATGGGCTGACTCCGGCAAACAACGACGGGCCGACTGGCTTGCCTGGCCCGGATTCCCGACATATTGAAACGACAAGAACGGCAAATCAAGTAATGGTTTGTAATTGCTGGTCGATATGCATGCCAATGGGATAGGCAGTTTGCGAGCACCGCCAGCATGCATGCGGTATACTTCCCTGACCATGCGCCTGACTTCCTTCACCGATTACACCTTGCGGACCCTGCTCCACCTCGGCAGCAATCCCGGCCGCCTGGTGACGATCCAGGAAATCGCGGACCTGCACAGCATCTCGAAGAACCACCTCATGAAAGTGGTGCACGAACTGGGCCGCAACGGCGTCATCGAGACCATCCGCGGCCGCAACGGCGGTTTCCGCCTGGCGCACAAGCCGGAAGAGATCAACATCGGCGCCGTGGTGCGCCAGAGCGAAAGCGATTTCTACATGGCCGAGTGCTTCGACCCGGCCGGCAATCCCTGCGGGCTGGTCAAGGCCTGCGCGCTCAAGGGCGTGCTCGGCAACGCCACTTCCGCCTACCTGGCCGAACTGGACCGCCACACCCTGGCTTCGCTGCTGCCGGAACCGAGCCCGCGCGACGGCAGCATCCCGATCACCTTCCACCGCAAGGAAGGCCAGGCGGCCTGAGGCTGGCGGCGTATTCATGCAGCGGATTCATGAATAGGCCAGGGAATTAAGCAAAATTACTCATCAATAGGCGCGCAGCGTTCTTTGCGCCCATGAAAAAACCGGCCGTGCGGCCGGTTCGTCGTCTCTGCCCCAGTCAGCTCACACCTGCATGTTCATGATGTCGTGATAGGCCGACACCAGCTTGTTGCGCACCTGCACCGTGCCCTGGAAGGCGATGCTGGATTTCTGCATCGCGATCATGGTATCGGACAGGCTCACCGTGTCGTCGCCCATGGCAAAGCGTTTGCCGAGTTCTTCCGCAGTCTTCTGGGTGTTGCTGACCTGCTGCAGCGAGCTCTTCAGCGCATCCGCGAAGTCGAGCTTGGCAACGCCCCCCTGCGGGGCGAGCCCGCCCAGGCCTGCGGGCGAAGCAATGGCAGAGGGGCCGGCCGCCGGCTTGCTCGCCGCGGCTTTCAGCTGTTCCATCATCGCCTGGATGCGGCTGCTGTCGATGCCGCCGATTCCGCCAATACTCATCGTTCTCTCCTGCCTGTCGAGGAATCCAATTTGTTCAGGCTGCAAGATTACCAGCGCCCCGGCAAATCCCTCGGCCGAAGAAGCGGGGATTTCCACCCCTATTTCATGGTTTGAATGTTGCTCTATGGCTTCATAATGCCATTCAGTTGCTATTATTCCCCCCTTCCGGACAACCACACCTACCATGGCAGCAGCCGCTGACGAACTGATCGACAACCCGACGCCCGAGCAAGAGGCGAAACAGGGATTTTTGCAGACCACGATGGGCAAGCGCGTCGCGCTCGGCGGCGGCATCGCGCTGGTGGTCGCCATCATGGCCGTGCTCTGGATGTGGAGCCAGGCGCCGGAATACCGCGTGCTGTTCTCGAACTACAGCGACCGCGACGGCGGCGCCATCACCGCCTCGCTCGACCAGATGGGGGTCAAGTACAAGTTCTCCGAAGGCGGCAGCGCGATCCTGGTCCCGGCCGAGCAGATCCACGACCTGCGCCTGAAACTGGCTGCCCAGGGCTTGCCCAAGGGCGGCAACGTCGGCTTCGAGCTGATGGAAAACCAGAAGCTGGGCGTGTCCCAGTTCCTGGAACAGGTGAATTACCAGCGTTCCCTGGAAGGCGAACTGGCGCGCTCGATCCAGTCGCTCGGCTCGGTCAGCGCCGCGCGCGTGCACCTGGCGCTGCCGAAGCCCTCGGTGTTCGTGCGCGACCAGCAGAAGCCGACCGCCTCGGTGCTGCTGAACCTGCAGCCGGGCCGCGCCCTCGACCCGGGCCAGGTCAGCGCCATCGTGCACCTGGTCGCGTCCAGCGTGCCGGAACTCACGGTCGGCAACGTCACCGTCGTCGACCAGAACGGCAACCTGCTGTCCGACACCTCGAACAAGGCCGGCAGCAAGGGCCTGGACGCGACCCAGCTGAAATACGTCGAGCAGGTCCAGCAGAACATCATCAAGCAGGTCGAATCGATCATCGCCCCGCTGGTCGGCAAGGAAAACGTGCGCGCCGAGGCGACCGCCGAGATCGACTTCGCCCAGGTCGACACCGCCGCCGAGATGTACAAGCCGAATTCGCCGCCGGAACCGCAGGCGATCCGCAGCCAGCAGACCTCCGAGTCGACCCAGCCGGGCGCCGGCGCTTCCGGCATCCCCGGTGCGCTGTCGAACCAGCCGCCGGGCGTGGCCACTGCGCCGATCGACGGCCAGGCACCTGGCGCCGGTGCGCCGGCCGCCAATGGCCCGACCCGCAAGGACGCCACCACCAACTACGAAGTCGACAAGACCATCCGCTACGAGCAGCGTCCGATGGGCGGCATCAAGCGCCTGACCGTGGGCGTGGTGGTGAACCACCGCCGCTCGGTCGACCCGAAGACCGGCAAGATCGTGGTAAAACCGCTGGCGGCCGCCGAAGTGGCCCAGATCAACGAGCTGGTGAAGCAGGCGATGGGCTATTCGCAGCAGCGCGGCGACACCCTGAACGTGACCAATGCCCCGTTCGACGGCGTCGACCGTCCGGACGACACCCCGCCTAGCCTCGACTGGTGGCGCGACCCGGCCAACCTGCCGCTGGCCAAGGAGATCGGCAAGTACCTGCTGCTGTTCGCGGTGCTGGCCTTCCTCTACTACCGGATCCTGCTGCCGCTGATGCGCCCCGCGATCAAGAAGTTCGACGAGGTCACCGCCCTGCCGCCGGAACCGGAACCGGAAGAGGAAGAAGTGCCGGAAGAAGAGCGCGAGCCCGATCCGGAAGAGCTCGAGGAACAGGAAGTCGAACGCCGCGCCCAGGGCTACCGGGCGAACCTGCAGTTGGCGCAGGACCTGGCCCGCGAAGACCCGCGGATCGTTGCAAACGTAATCAAGGCATGGTTGGGATCAAATGAGTGACAAGGACAAGGAAGGCGTACAGCAGGCAGCGATCCTGATGCTGGCCCTGGGCGAGGCCGAAGCGGCCGAAGTGATGAAGTTCCTGGGCCCCCGCGAAGTGCTGAAACTCGGCGCCGCGATGGCGCAGATGAAGTCGGTGCAGCACACCGAAGTGGTCAAGGTGCTGGAAGCCTTCGTCGAAGAGACCAACCTGCATTCGAACGTCGGCCTCGACTCGGACGAGTACATCCGCCAGGTGCTGACCAAGGCGCTGGGCGACGACAAGGCCGCCGTCCTGCTCAACCGCATCCTGGGCGGCAAGGACGCGTCGGGCATCGAAAGCCTGAAGTGGATGGACTCGCCCTCGGTGGCGGAACTGATCCGCAACGAGCACCCGCAGATCATCGCCACCATCCTGGTGCACCTCGAGCGCGACCAGGCCTGCGAAATCCTGGCCCACTTCACCGAGCGCCTGCGCAACGACGTGGTGCTGCGCATCGCGACCCTGGACGGCGTGCAGCCGGCCGCCCTGCGCGAGCTGAACGACGTGCTGACCAAGCTCTTGTCCGGCAACGAGAACATCAAGAAGTCCTCGCTGGGCGGCGTGCGCACCGCAGCCGAGATCCTGAACTTCATGAGCGGCGAGCAGGAAGCGGCCGTGATGGACAACATCAAGAACTACGACAACGACATGGCGCAAAAGATCATGGACGAGATGTTCGTGTTCGACAACATCATCGACATCGACGACCGCGGCATCCAGCTGCTGCTGCGCGAAGTGCAGTCCGAGATGCTGATCATCGCCCTGAAAGGCGCCTCGCAAGACCTGCGCGACAAGATTTTCAAGAACATGTCGCAGCGTGCCGGCGAGATGATGCGCGAAGACCTGGAATCAAAAGGTCCGGTGCGCCTGTCGGAAGTGGAGACCCAGCAGAAACAGATCCTGCAGATCGTGCGCCGCCTGGCGGACGAAGGCCAGATCGTGCTGGGCGGTAAAGGCGAGGATTCGTTCATCTGATGATTCCAAAGGAACAGCAAAGCGCCTACCAGCGCTGGGAAATGACCTCGTTCGGCGACGAGCGCCCGAGCACCCAGGCGCGCCGCGCCGCGATGGCGCCGCCGCCTGCGCCGGAGCCGGCCGCGCAGCCGGTCGAACTGGTCCCCCACATCGCGCTGCCGACCGCCGAAGAACTGGAAGCGATCCGCGAACAGGCGCGCGCCGAGGGCTATGCCGAAGGTCTGCAGGAAGGCCGGGCCGCCGGCCATGCCGAGGGTTACGCGGACGGCGCCCGGGCCGGCCAACTCGAAGCGGAAAGCGAACTGGAACACCTGCGCTCGATCGCCGCGACCTTCAGCGAGGCCGTGGTGCAGGCCGACGAAACCATCGCCCACGACGTGCTGGAACTGGCCCTGCGCCTGGCGCGCGGCATGGTGCGCACTGCCTTCGACGTGCGCCCGGAACTGATCCTGCCGGTGGTGCAGGAAGCGATCGGCTACCTGCCGGTGCTGGCCCAGCCGGCCACGCTCACGCTGCATCCGGAAGACGCCGAGATCGTGCGCCAGGCCATGGGCCAGGAGCTACTCAAGGGCGGCTGGCGCATCGTCGACGACGCCGCGGTCGCGCGCGGCGGCTGCAAGGTGGATACCGCCAGCAACCAGATCGATGCGCAGGCGGGGGCGCGCTGGGCGCGCTTGACCCATGCGCTGCAAAGTAACGTTGATTGGTTGACCTAGGGTGGGCGGCTTGTGATCTGGTCCACTGGACCAGATCACCCCACGCGGTGATAGCTTCAACTTGATATATCGCGGCCGTGCTGGCGGCTGTTGAACGCGTGGGCGGCAAAGCCGCCCACCCTACGAAAAACGAACCGATGACGACGCAAACAACCGACCGCCACACCGCCCGCTGGAAGTCCTTCATCAAGGACTGCGATTCCCTGGTCGGCCTGGCCGAGCCGATGCAGGTCTCGGGCCGCGTCACGCGCGTGGCCGGGCTGGTGATGGAATGCGTCGGCCTGAAGCTGGCCGTCGGCAGCGCCTGCACCATCCCGGTGGCGAACGGCTTGCGGATCGAGGCCGAAGTGGTCGGCTTCGAGGGCGAGCGCCTGTTCCTGATGCCGCAGAGCGACGTCGAGGGCGTGGTGCCGGGCTCGCGCGTGTTTCCGGTCGAGTCGGCGCTGCCGAAACCGGGCACCGTGCAGCACCCGCGGCGCCGCCCGAGCGACCGCGCGCGCCACCTGCCGGTCGGCATGCAGCTGCTGGGCCGCGTGGTCGACGGCGCCGGCCGCCCGCTCGACGGCAAGGGCCCGCTCAGCAACGACGAGGTGGGTCCGCTCAACGCGCGCCCGATCAATCCGCTCGACCGCGCGCCGATTTCGGAAACCCTGGACGTCGGCGTGCGCGCCATCAATGCCATGCTGACGGTCGGCCGCGGCCAGCGCCTCGGCCTGTTCGCCGGCACCGGTGTCGGCAAATCGGTCCTGCTGGGGATGATCGCGCGCTACACCACCGCCGACGTGATCGTGGTCGGCCTGATCGGCGAACGCGGCCGCGAGGTGAAGGAATTCATCGAACAGATCCTCGGGCCGGAAGGCCGGGCCCGCTCGGCCGTGGTGGCCGCGCCGGCCGACTCCCCGCCCCTGATGCGCCTGCAGGGCGCGGCCTACGCCACCGCGATCGCCGAACACTTCCGCGAGCAGGGCAAGAACGTGCTGCTGATCATGGATTCGCTGACCCGCTACGCCATGGCCCAGCGCGAGATCGCCCTCGCGATCGGCGAGCCGCCGGCCACCAAGGGCTATCCGCCTTCGGTGTTCGCCAAGCTGCCGGTGCTGGTGGAACGGGCCGGCAACGGCGTCGAGGGCGGCGGCTCGATCACCGCCTTCTACACCGTGCTGTCCGAGGGCGACGACCAGCAAGACCCGATTGCCGATGCCGCGCGCGGCATCCTGGACGGCCACATCGTCCTGAACCGCCACCTGGCCGAAGCCGGCCACTACCCGGCGATCGACATCGAACAATCGATCTCCCGGGCGATGCACGGCATCACCACCCACGAGCACCAGCTGGCGGCGCGCAAGCTCAAGCAGCTGTACTCGCGCTACCAGCGCTCGCGCGACCTGATCAGCGTCGGCGCCTACGCCGCCGGCAGCGATCCGGTGCTGGACCAGGCGATCGCCAAGCACGAGCAGATCGAGCACTTCCTGTGCCAGGAAATCCATGACAACGCGGGCATGCTGGAAAGCTTGGGGCAATTAAGCTCTCTATTCCAATGATTGGAATTTGCCGGGTGGAACTACAATCTGATCCATCATGGCCAATCCTTCCGCCCTCGAGACACTGATCGACCTTGCGCAGCGCGACTCCGACGCGATTGCCAAGCGCTTGGGCAGCGCCCTCAAGGCCGTGGAAGAAGCCGAGCAGAAGCTGGTGATGCTGGACGGCTACCGCGACGAGTACGTGCGCAAGCTCGACGCGGCGCAGATGGCGGGCATCACGCCCTTCGCTTACCACAACTTCGTCGCCTTCATCGGCAAGCTGGACAACGCCATCATCGGCCAGCGCGAAGTGATCAAGCATGCGCAGTACAAGGCGGACATGGAAAAGAAGGCATGGCAGGAAAGCGAGCGCAAGCGCCTGTCCTACCGCACCCTGAACGAACGCGCCGCAAGCGAGGCGCTGGCGCTCGAGAACAAGCGCGACCAGAAACTGATGGACGACCACGCGGCCCGTGGCGCCCGCTACAAACAACGGTGAATGAAAGCTGATCCACCATGACGATGCAGACGACTACCCTTCCGTTCCAGGTTTCCGGCGCCGGCGCGCCGGCCCAGCCGCAGCGTTCGCCTTCGGCCGGCGTGCAGTCGCCCGAAGGCGTCGATTTCAGCGCCACGCTGTCGCGCGCCATGGCGCCGACCGCCGCTCCGATGCCGGCCCCGGCAGCCGCTCCGGCAAGCAGGCAGGCCGCACCGGCCAAGCCGGCCGACAAGCCGGCCGCAGCAGGCCCGAAAACGCCGGCGCGCGAGCCGGCCAGGCAGCACGAGGCGGCGCCCGACGCCCCCGCCACGGCCCAGCAGGCAGCGAGCACGGGCGAAGCGGCCGATGCGGTCCAGGATGCGACGGCTGCCGAAGCGGCCAGCGCCGCCGCCGAAGCCGCGACCACCCCGGTCACCGACATGCTCGCCTTCATGGCCAGCCTGGCGCAGCCGGCCCCGGCCGCACCAGCCGTGGCGGCCGCCCCGGCAGCCGGCGCGGCTGGCGCAGGCGCCGACCTGCAGCTGTCGGCGCTCCAGTCCGCTTTCGCGAAGCTGGCGACGACGGACGGCGCCGCAGCGGCCGATCCGGCGCTGCCTGCCGCGGACGGCGACGCGGCCGGTTTCTCGCTGGCGGCCGGCGTCCAGCCTGCGGCGCAGGACGCCACCGACCTGCGCACGCTGCAGCAGGGCGCCCAGGCAGCGGTCCAGGCCGACGGCGGCAAGGCGCAGCCGCAGGCGCGCGATGCAGCGGGCGCGGCCGCTGTGGAAGCGCCTCTGCCTGCCGTCACCCAGTTGCAGGCCCAGGCGGCCAAGCTGGAAGCGGCACCCGCGCCGGCTGCCGTGCCGGGCGACCGGATTCCGGCGCGCGTCGGCACCCAGGCCTGGGACAACCAGGTCAGCCAGCGCATCGTCTACATGGTCGGCAAGGAACAGGCCGCGACCCTGACCCTGAACCCGCCGGACCTCGGTCCGGTGCAGGTGGTGCTCAGCGTGAGCAACGACGGGGCCAGCGTGGCCTTCTCGTCGAACCAGCAGGAAGTGCGCCAGGCCCTGGAAAACGCCCTCCCGCGCCTGCGCGAGATGATGAGCGAGAACGGCATCGCGCTCGGTAACGCCACCGTGGACGCCGGCGTGTCCGACCAGCGCCAGGCCCAGCAGGATGGCGAGCGCCGCAACCATGGCGCCAGCGGCTCGGGCAATGCGGCCGGCGGCGCCGCGGCGAATGAGGACAACACGGCACGGCCGGCGACGCGCACCGTGGTGTTGGGCGACAACGGGCTGGTCGATACCTTCGCCTGAGTCGCTTATCGCACTGTCAACACGCCGGTACAACAATCGGTGGGAAAACCGTCCCTTCTTCCCTCTTTTCGGGGCTTGGCGGTCTTGGTTTCCCTACGATAATGCCATAATGACGCAATCATTCTTTTAGGCAGTAAAGAGACATCTCGATGGCGCAAGCAAAAACAAAGGTCGACCCGAAGGCAGATGCCGCAGCAGGGACGCCGGCCGGCTCCAAGAAGAAGCTGATCGTGATCGCTGCGGCGGCCGTGCTGCTGCTCGGCGGCGGCGGTGGCGCGGCCTGGTATTTCATGCATGCCGGCGGCGACGCGGCAGCGGCCGAGCACGACAGCCCGAAGGAATCCAAAAAGAAGAAAAAGAAGGATGCCAGCCTCAAGCCCGAATACGTGCCGGTCGAGGCCTTCACGGTCAACCTGCAGCCGGAAAACGGCGAGCAGTACCTGCAGGTGCAGTTCACGCTGCAGGTCGGCGGCGCCGAACAGGCGACCCTCATCAAGGACAACATGGCGATCGTGCGCAACCGCGTGCTGCTGCTCCTGTCGGGCAAGAAGGCCTCGGAGATCAGCACGGTCGAAGGCAAGCAGCAGCTTGCCGCCGAAATCCAGGCGATCGTCCAGGAGCCCTTCGAGAAGGGCGGCGACGAGCAGGACGTCACCGACGTCCTGTTTACCTCGTTCATCATCCAGTAAAGAACAGTCACCGAAGCACCATGGCCGATAATTTCCTCTCACAGGAAGAAGTCGATGCCCTCCTCAAGGGGGTCAACGGCGATCAGGACGACATTGCGGCGCCTGAAGACACCTCGGGGGTACGCACCTATAACCTGGCGACGCAGGAGCGGATCGTCCGCGGCCGCATGCCGACGCTCGAGATCATCAACGAGCGTTTCGCCAGGTACCTGCGGGTCGGCCTGTTCAACTTCCTGCGCCGCAGCGCCGAAGTCTCGGTGGGATCGGTGCGGGTCTCCAAGTACAGCGAATTCATCCGCAACCTGGTGGTCCCCACCAACCTCAACCTGATCCACATGAAGCCGCTGCGCGGCACGGCGCTGATGGTGTTCGACCCGGGCCTCGTGTTCCTGCTGGTCGACAACCTGTTCGGCGGCGACGGCCGTTTCCACACGCGCGTGGAAGGCCGCGACTTCACCCAGACCGAGCAGCGCATCATCATGCGCATCCTCGACATCGTGTTCGAGGCCTATGCCAAGTCGTGGGAGCCGGTGTACCCGATCGAGTTCGAGTACATCCGCTCGGAAATGAACACGCAGTTCGCCAACATCGCGACCCCGAACGAGGTCGTGGTGTCCTGCACCTTCACCATCGAACTCGGTTCGGTGTCGGGCCAGATTCACTTCTGCATGCCCTACTCGATGATCGAGCCGATCCGCGACGCGCTGACCTCGAGCATCCAGGGCGAAGCGCTGGAAGTCGACAAGCGCTGGGTGCGCCTGATGACGCAGCAGATCCAGGTCGCCGAGGTCGAACTGGTGGCGGTGCTGGGCGAAGGCCGCGCCAACTTCGACGAGATCCTCAACATGAAGATCGGCGACATCATCCCGATCACGGTGCCGGAAACCCTGCAGGCGACGGTGGACGGCGTGCCGGTGATGGATTGCAGCTATGGCGTCTTCAACGGCCAGTACGCGTTGAAGGTCGAAAAACTGCTCGCCAACAGCGACAGCTTCAACAAATAACAGTATGAATCCGCCTGCGCCAGCCGCAGGCGACACAGGAGAGCACCATGTCTGATACCCAGGACGACCAAAGCGCACTCGACGATGATTGGGGCGCGGCGATTGCCGAGCAGGCCGCGGCCGAAGCGGCGGCGCTCGAACGCCAGCAACAGCAGCAGGCCACCGCCACCGCGGCGGTGTTCAAGGATTTCTCGAACAAGGGCACGCGCAACGAAACGCCGAACGACATCGACTTCATCCTCGACATCCCGGTCCAGCTGACCGTGGAACTCGGCCGCACCAAGATCGCGATCAAGAACCTGCTGCAGCTGGCCCAGGGTTCCGTGGTCGAACTCGACGGCCTGGCCGGCGAACCGATGGACGTGCTGGTCAACGGCTGCCTGATCGCCCAGGGCGAGGTCGTGGTCGTGAACGACAAGTTCGGTATCCGCCTGACTGATATCATTACGCCATCGGAACGGATCAGAAAACTGAATAAATGACCACCCTACGGATCGTCGCGGCACTGCTGCTTGCGCCATTGGCAGCCTGTGCCGCACCGGTCGGCGCTGACCAGGCGCCGGCAACCCGGCAGCAACAAAGCGCACTCGCCACCCAGGCGGCCGTGCCCGCAGCGACGGCCCCGATCCCGGTCCCGGCCCCTGCCTCGCAAGAAACCCCATCCCAGCCGCGCGGCGCCACCACGGCCGGCCGCCCTGCCACGCCGGCTCGCCCCGCGCCTTCCGGTCCGGTCTCGACGCCGGTGCAGGCCCCCGGCCCGGCCGCCGTCGACACCCTGCCCGCGGCCGCGGCCGAGCAGACTGCGGCGGCGACGCCGGCGCCGCCGCAGGCAGTCACGCGTCCGGGCCCGGACCAGCGCCCGCCGCAAGTCGTGATGCCCGCGTCGAGCGCGCCGGCCACCGGCAGCCTGCTGCAGACCATCCTGGCCCTGGTGCTGGTGCTGGGCCTGCTGCTCGGCCTGGCCTGGTTCCTGAAGCGTTACGGCCCGCGCGCCATGGGCGCCAGCGCCAACGTGAAGCTGGTCGGCGCGCTCAATATCGGCGGCCGCGAGCGTATCATGGTGGTCGAGGTGGGCGACCAGTGGATCGTCGTCGGCGCCTCGCCGGGACGGGTCAATGCCCTGGCCACCATGCCGCGCCAGGAAGGGGCCGAGGCGCAGGCCACGCTGGCCGCCCATACGCCCGGCGCCGCCAGCTTCGGCGACTGGCTCAAGAACACGATAGACAAACGTAATGCGAAATAAGACACTCCTGCAGGGCGCGGCCCTCGCCGGGCTGGCGCTGCTGCCGCTGGCGGTACTGGCCCAACCCGGCATCCCGGCCTTCACCACCAGCCCGGCGCCGGGCGGCGGCACCGCCTACTCGCTGCCGGTACAGACCCTGATCCTGCTGACCGCGCTGACCTTCCTGCCGGCGGCGCTCCTGATGATGACCGCCTTCACCCGCATCATCATCGTGCTGTCGCTGCTGCGCCAGGCAATCGGCACCCAGACCGCGCCGCCGAACCAGGTGATGGTCGGGCTGGCGCTGTTCCTGACCTTCTTCGTGATGGGCCCCACTTTTGATCGCATCTACACCGAGGCCTACCTGCCGCTGCAGCAGAACAGGATGCAGATGAGCGAAGCGCTCGACCGGGGCGTGGTGCCGCTCAAGGAATTCATGATCAAGCAAACCCGCCAGTCCGACCTGGCGCTGTTCGTCAAGATCTCGCGCTCGCCCGCCCTGCAGGGGCCGGAAGACATCCCGCTGCGGGTCCTGATTCCGGCCTTCGTCACGAGCGAGCTGAAGACCGCGTTCCAGATCGGCTTCGCGATCTTCATCCCCTTCCTGATCATCGACATGGTGGTGGCCTCGGTGCTGATGGCGATGGGCATGATGATGATGTCGCCCGCGGTCATTTCGCTGCCGTTCAAGCTGATGCTGTTCGTGCTGGTCGATGGCTGGCAGCTGCTGCTGGGCTCGCTGTCCCAGAGTTTTTATTAAGAGTTATTAAGAGTAAGAGGCGCGCATGACTCCCGAATCCGTCATGACCATGGGCCGCACCGCGATGGAGGTCACGCTGATGGTGGCCGCCCCGATGCTGCTGGTGGCGCTGATCATCGGCCTGATCATCAGCATTTTCCAGGCCGCGACCCAGATCAACGAAGCCACCCTGTCCTTCATTCCCAAGCTGGTCGGCATCTTCGTCGCCCTGGTCGTGGCCGGGCCATGGATGCTGTCCACCATGCTCGACTACATGCGCCAGGTGTTCACCAGCATTCCCGGCCTGATCGGCTGACGCGGGGAACGGGCGCGTGCTGAGCCTGACCACGGGCGAAATGAACGCCTGGATCGCGGGGCTGCTGTGGCCGCTCACGCGCATCCTCGGCCTGGTCGCCAGCGCGCCGCTGTTCGGCAATGCCGGCGTGCCGATGTCGATCAAGGTCGCGCTCGGCGTGCTGCTGGCCTCGGTCATCGCTCCGACCGTGCCGGATATCCCGGCCGTCGATCCGACCTCCTGGGCCGGCATCCTGATCCTGGTGAAGGAACTCCTGATCGGCGTGGCCATGGGCTTCGCCATGCGCATCGTGTTCGCCGCCATCGAGTACGCCGGCGAGGTGGCCAGCATGAGCATGGGCCTGGGTTTCGCCGTCTTCTTCGACCCGAATTCGCACGGCCGCTCGTCGGCGGTCGGCCAGTTCCTGGCGCTGGTGGCGACCATGGCCTTCCTGGCCGTGAACGCGCACCTGGTGCTGCTGGCGGCGCTGGCCGAAAGCTTCCATGCGCTGCCGATCTCCAGCACGCCATTCTCGGGCAACGCCCCGCTCGAGCTGGCGCGCTGGGGCGGCAAGATCTTCGCCAGCGGGCTGCAGCTGGCGCTGCCGATCGTGGCCGCCCTCTTGGTCACCAACGTGGCGCTGGGCATCCTGACGCGCGCCGCGCCGCAGCTGAACATCTTCGGCATCGGCTTCCCGGTGACCCTCGGCGTCGGCTTCCTGACCCTGAGCCTGGCCATGCCCTACCTCGGCATGCCGATCGTGAACCTGTTCAACGCGGGCATCGAAGCCGGGCGCGCGGTGCCGCGTGCCGGCGCCGTGCGCAACGCCGCGCCGCCGCCGGCCCCGGCAGCACCCAATCCGGCGGCGCGCCCCGCTCCCGGCTAGAACTCCAATAGGTGTCTGTCCAATAGGTGTCAGGTCTGTCATTCGGACACGCACTCAAGGGTGTCCGATAGGTGCCAGGTCTGACATTCGGACACGAACTCAAGCGTCACTCGATCGTCTTGCTCAGCCCGTGTCCAGATGTCAGACCTGACACCGGAATGGGTCATCTGCCACCGGACATGCATCGAGATACGCCGCGAGACGCTGGCGAGCACCGAGCAGTTCATCGACGCACCGAGCGCCAAAAAAAAGACCAGGCGGAAGCCTGGTCTTTTGCTAGGTGCTACTGATCAAGCGATCAGTAGGTATAGCTTGCAGCGACGCCGAAGCGGCGGAACTGCGGGCCCCAGCCACCGCGCCAGCTGATCGGCGCTGCGCGGTCGAACACGTTGTCCACGTAGGCGTTCAGGCGAACGTGCGGGATGCCGGTGTAGGTCAGCGCATAGTTCCAGGTGGTGTTGCTGCCAATGCGGTTGCAGGTGTCCATGTACTGGTCGGCGACCTTCTGGGTCACGCAGTAGGTCGGCGATGCAATGCTGTTGGCACTGTAGCTGCTGGCGAAGTTGGCGGTGACGGCGTGGTCGAAGTCACCCTGCTTCAGGTAGGCCTTGGCCACCACGTTCAGGCGCGAACCGTAGTCGTAGGTACCGGTTTCGTTCGGACCGTAGGCATTGTCGGTGACGCTGAAGGTCTGCAGTTTCCAGACGTAGCTGCCTTCCATGGCCAGGCGCACGGTCTGGCCCAGCACGTTGAAGCGGCCCTTGCCGTCGAAGTCGAAGCCCTGGACGCGGGTGCGGCCGCTGTTGACGTACGGGTTGTAGATCATGCCCAGCTGGCCGACCGAGTAGGCCAGGGTCGTGTTCGGGGCATACTTCTTCACCAGAGCCAGGAACTGGTTGTCGCTGGCGCTGCTGTCGATACGGATCAGCTGACCGGCTGGCAGGCTGTCTTCGCCGCGCAGGATGTCGGTGACTGAACGGCTGCCGATTTCGTTACGACGCTCGATGAAGTAGTAGTCCAGGCCCACGCTCCAGTTCTTGATCGGCTCGAACACCATGCCGGCGGTCAGCGAACGGGAGGTTTCCGGCTTCAGGTCCGGGTTCGAGGACACGAAGCTCGGCAGGCCGCCCGAGCATTCCGCGTTGCGGAAGGTGTTCGCCTGCGACTTGTCGGCGGTGGTGGCGCCAGCCGCGTTCTGCACCAGGGCGTTCAGCGCGTTGGCGGTCGGGCAGCGCTTCAGGTCGTTGACGCCGGTAGCCACCGAGGAGCGGCCCAGGCCGTTACCCGATTCGACGATGTTCGGTGCGCGGAAGCCGCCCGAAGCGGTTGCACGCAGCAGCAGGCTGTCGGTCGCGCTGTACAGCAGGCCCAGCTTCGGCGACACGTGTGCGTCCTGGTTGTCGGTCTTGTCGATGCGGGCGGCTGCTTCCAGCTTGAGCTTCTTGGTCAGCGGCACGGACGCTTCGGTGAACAGCGCGTACTGGTTGACATTGTCGTCCACCTGCAGGCCGAAGATACCGACCAGCTCGCCACGCAGGACGTTGTCCGAGCTCTTCATCATGTACGAGTTGTTGCGGATGTCGGTACCGAATGCAACGCTCAGCGGACCGGCCGGCAGTTGCATGACTTCCTTGGTGATGGTGGCGTCGAAGAACTTGACGACCGCTTCGCCATCGGTGGTACGGACCGGGAACATGGTTTCCAGCAGGGCCGGATCGTTCTGCTGGCCGAACTTGTAGGTGGCGTTGACGATCGCGTCGGTGTAACCCTTGGCGCTGAACGCGCGGGTCGCCTTGTTGGCGGTCGACTTCGACCAGCCTGCGGCCGACTTCCAGTCCCAGCCGGCGTAGTTGCCGGTCAGGGTCAGCATCGCGCGCGTCTGTTCGCTATCGGTGCTGTTGAAGTTGAAGCCATTGCCGGTGTCCATCAGGCGGGCACGGTATTCGACCGGGTAGTTGTACGGGTTCTTCGGATGACCGACCGGCAGCTTCGGATACGAGAACGGGCCGACCATCTTGCCGCCCAGGACGTTGTACCAGATCGAGGAACCGGTGGTGGTGCCGCCGTTGTTCGTGCTCAGCGGAGCCAGCACGTAATCGTTGGTTGCGCCCGCGTTCATGAGTTCGAAGCTGGCGTCGATGTCCTTGCCGATGCGGAAGCTGGTGATGCTGGTAACCGCGTAGCGCTCGTTGTCGGTCGTCTGGCCGGTGTACGGCAGGGCATCCCACTTGCACAGCTTGTCAGTCGGGTCGATGTCGCCGGTCGGGCAGCCCGGGGCCGGAACGTAGTTGGTGGCGCTGGTGTAGTAGTTACCGGTCGGCGAGAGCACGCTCTTCGCATCCCAGGTCGAGCGGCCCGGGGTCAGGCGGTGCCATGCCGGATAGTACGGACGCAGTTCGCCGGTGGTGTAGCCGTCGCGCTTGTAGACTTCCGCGGTCACGTAGGTATTGAAGCCGTTGGTGTCGATATCGCCCCAGCCGCCGATGACCGATACCAGGCGGTTACGGTCGTCGTGGAAGTGCTGCGCTTCGCGATAGCTGCCGCGGATGCGGAAGCCGGTGAAGTCCTTGCGCAGGACGAAGTTGATGACGCCGGCGATCGCGTCGGAGCCGTAGATTGCCGATGCGCCGTCCTTGAAGATCTCGACGCGCTCGATCGCATCGCTCGGGATGGCGTCGAGGTTGGTGAAGGCTTCCTGTGCGTTGTCCGACAGGCCGTACTGCGGCATGCGGCGGCCGTTGACCAGCACCAGGGTTGCAACCTTGCTCAGGCCGCGCGAGGAGGCGGACGAGGAACCGGTCGCGAAGCTGCCCGAGCTGGCGGTCGCCGAGTTGCTGCCGGCGTAGATCGAAGCGGTGGAGGTCAGGATGCCCAGGGCCGTCGTCTGGCCGGTCTTCTCGATGTCATCACGGTTCAGAACCTGAACCGCGGCGGCAGCTTCGGTTGCGGTGCGCTTGATGCTCGAACCGGTCACCTCGACGCGCTGCATCTTCTGCGGCTCGACCGGCGGAACTTCTTGTGCGCCGACGAAAGCCGGAAACGCCATGCTCAGAGCGACCGCGATGGCGCTCTTGTTGAAAGTACTTTTGTGCTTCACAACGACTCCTGGACAATAGAATTTTTCTCATTGGTACGCATCGTCCCTGTGCATCTTGCTGCACAGGTCAATACGAAAGAATACTCTTACATAACATTGCCCTAACGCAAAGCTGTAAGCGTGTTTTTGCGGTTGAAAACTTTATCTTTGCGCATTTCCGTCGCGTAATTGATACGCTTTGTTACTTCGACCACATGGGTGTTACGCGCAATTCATATTTTTGTAATAAAGATATGCATATTCAGAAACACTCGAGCGGTACGCCTGCGCTTCAGCGCGCCCGTCAATACGGGGCGCGTGCAAATTTGGAGAACTGCAAATCGTTCCAAAAGGGGCTGGAAGAAGCGACCGGATGGTGCTTTCCCCGGCGATGCACGAAGGCGACCGCGCCATGAAAAAAGCCGGCTGGCGCCGGCTTCATGGGGAGCTGAGGATTTTTACAGGTAATTGAACAGCGACAGGCCCGACATCGTCTTGAACGACATCTGCGCCGCCTGCAGCGTGGTCTGCTGTATCGAGAACTCGGAGATCGCCTTGACCATGTCCAGGTCCTGCAGGTCGCCCAGGGTGGCCGCATACTGGATGTCGAGGTCGTCGCCCGCACTGTCGAGGTAATCGAGTTCCTTCATGTGCGCGCCCACCGAGGCCTGCACGGTCAGCACGTTGTCGTGCGCCGATTTCAGGTTGTCGAGCGCGGTGTTCAGGCTGTTGGTCAGGGCCGCCTTGCCGCTCGAGCCGTCGGCCGGGGCGCGCAGCGCGGCGATCAGGTCCGTCACGGTGGCAAACACCGACTGCTTCTCGCTCGGTTTCGCCGTGAAGACGTCGCCGTCGGCCGGCACGCCTTTGATGTCGAAGCTCAGGCCGCCGAAGCTGATCGTCTTGCCCGGCTCGTAGGCGATGGCGGTCTGGCCGGGCACCGGGACCTCGGTGCCGGCGGTGGTGGTGTCGACCACGCTGTAGGTGGTCACGGCCGGGGTGCCGCTTACCGTGAAGCTCAGCTTGTAGTCGCGCCCGGCATTGGCCAGGGCGCGGTCGGTCACCGAACCGGAGGAGATGATGGCGGCGCCGGTATTGCCCGGCGCGGCCTGGGTCTGGAAGGTGCCGTTGCCGGTCCGGTTGTTCTCGAACACGGCGGTGCCGGAAGCCGACAGCGGGATCTTGCGCGAGGCCCCCACCTGCAGCTGGCGCTGGCCCTGGTCGCCCTGGTAGGCCGCGCCGTCGGGGGTGCGGGTGAAGGGCTGGGTGGTCGACATGTAGCCGGAGAACAGGAAGCCCCCTGCCCCGTCGGTGGTGTTGGCCACGCCCAGCAGGTCTTCCAGGCGCCCCTCCAGCTCGATGGCGAGGGCTTCGCGGTCCTGCGGCAGCATGCTGCCGCTGCCGGCATTGACCGTCAGTTGCTGGATGTCCTGCAGCAGGTTGCCGGCGTTCTGCAGCGCGTTTTCGACCGTCCCCAGCGTGGAGCGCGCGCTGGTGCGGTTGGTGGCGAACTGCGCGTTCATCTCCCTCGACTGGCTCACTTCGAGCGCGCGCGCCGAGGCCACCGGGTCGTCGGCCGGGGTCAGGATGCGGCGGTTGGTCGACAACTGGTTCTGGGTCCGCGCCAGGGCGCTCTGCAGCGTGTTGAGCTGCGAAGTGGCGTTGTTGTAGATCGAGAGAGTACTGATGCGCATGGGTGCCTCGTGTTCGTTTGCCTGCTACCGGTTTGCCTGTTGCGCTCAGCGCCCGATCGACAGCAGCGTGTCGAAGATGGTGCCGGCGATCTGCATGACCTTGCCCGCCGCCTGGTAGGCCTGCTGGTACTTGATCAGGTTGGTGGCTTCCTCGTCCAGGTTGACACCCGAGACGTCGGCCGCCGTGGCCTTGGCCTGGGTCAGCAGCGCCCCGGCCGCGTCGCCGTTGACCTGCACTTCGCGGGTCTTGTTGCCCACCGTGCTGACCAGCTGGGCGTAGGAGGACTGGATCGTGGCGCTGCCGTTGTTGAAGATGTTCTTGGTCTGCAGGTCGCCCAGCAGGCCGATGTTGCGGGTATCGCCTACGCCGCTGGCGTTGTTCTCGATGGTGAAGGTGTCGCCATTGCCCGGCACGCCGGTCATGGTCACGCTGAGGCCGCCGAAGGTGTAGGTGGAACCGGCCGCGAAGCTCACGTTGGTGGCGGGGGCCGGGTAGTTGGTCACCACGCCCGCGCTGTTCTTCACGCTGACGGCAAGACCGGCCGGGAAGCCGTTCAGCTTGCCGGTGGCGCTGTCGAAGGCGAGGGTCACCGGCAGCGCCGGGCCGCCGGTCAGGAAGTCCTTGCCGACCTTGCTTTCGCTGATCTTGGCGCTGCCGGTATTGCTGAGCGGTTCGCTGGTGACGATCGGCGCGGCGGCGGCAATGTCCGCCACATGCCCGACCAGCAGGTTGAAGTTGGCGGCGCCGCCGATGGTCGGACGCACCAGGAATTCGTCGTCCTTGGCGGCGGCGCCGGAAATGGTGAAGTCGACGCCGTCGATGGTCATCGTGGTGCCGGACGCGCTGTAGGGCGTGACCGGGATCGACTTGTTGTCCGACAGGCGGATCACGTTATAGTTGGTGCCGTCGAACTTGACCTTGTAGTCGCTGTCCATCAGCTTGCTCGGGTCGCTGACGACCGCCTGCACCGCGGTCGTGCTGGACAGCGCATTGTTGATGTTCTTGCCCACGTAGGCCGGGGCCACGCTGAAGAAATCCTTGCCCGCCACGCCGTTCTGGTCCAGGCCCAGCTTGTGCTGGGCATTGAATTCGATGGCCAGGCCGATCGCGATCTTGCCGAGCGCGCTCTGGGCCGGGTCGAGGGTCTTGCTGCGGAACTCGAGCGCGCCGCCAAGGGTGCCGCCGGACAGCGCGTTATCGGCCAGCACGGTGACCTTGCTGCCGGTGACATAGCCCACTTCCATCCGGGTCAGGTCGGTCGGCGACTTGGTGGCCGCCAGCTGGAAGGCACGCTGCCCCACCACCAGCGGCTGGCCGCTGCCGATCGAGACCGTCAGGCTGTTGTTATCGCCTGGCATGACATTGGCCTTGACGTGGGTGTTCAGCTCCATCACCAGCTGGTCACGCTTGTCGAGCAAGTCGTTCGGTGCGCGCTGCTGGGCGGCGGCGAAGGTCCCGATCTTGTCGTTCAGGTCGGCGATCTGCTGGGCGTACGAGTTGATCACCGTGACGCTGGTCTGGATGGTGCTGTTCACGCCTTCGCGGATCTCGCCCAGGCGCGTGTCCAGGGCCTGGAAGCGGGTGGCCAGGGTGTCTGCCGCGGACAGCATCGCCTCGCGCGAGGGCAGCGTGGCGCCCTTGGCGGCCACGTCCTGCACGCCCTTGAAGAAACCGTGCAGCGACGGCGACAGGCCGGCGGTCTGGTCGGCCAGCATGTTGTCGATCTGGCTGATCTGGGCGTAGTAGGAATCCAGCCCGCTCTTGCTGGCCTGGGCGTTGCGCACCTGCGAATTCAGGAATTCGTCGCTGTAGCGCTTGATCTCGGCAATCTGGGTGCCGGTACCCTGGAAGCCGACGCCGGTGTCGAGCATCGGACCGGTGGCCTGCACCACCACCTGGCGGTTGTAGCCGGCCACGCCGGCATTGGTGATGTTGTGGCCGGTCGTGGACAGGCCCGCCTGCGCTGCGAACAGGCCGCTCTTGCCAATGCTGAGGAGGTTACCGGACATTTATTCTTCCTTCTTAACGGTTCTATCTACGGCAGCTGTGTCGAAAACTTGACCTTGCCTTCAAGCCAATGAATTCTTGATAACACGGGTCAGCTTGGCCGCATACTGCGGGTCGGTGGCATAGCCGGCGCGCTGCAGGCCGTGGGCGAAGGCCGCGGCATCGCCGCCGCTGTCCAGCACTTTCTCGTAGCGCGGGTTCTTGGCCAGCATGTTGGCGTAGTCCTTGAAGGACTCGGCCGGCGTGTCGTAGGCGCGGAACTTCTCGACCTTCTGGTGCGCGCGGCCGTTGATGTATTCGGTGGTGACGGCGGTGGCGACCTTGCCCTTCCAGCCCGGGCCGGCCTTGATGCCGAACAGGTTGTTGCTGTTGCTGCCGTCGGCGTTGCGGATCATGCGCTTGCCCCAGCCGCTTTCCAGCGCCGCCTGGCCAAGCATGAACTTGGCCGGCACGCCGGTGGCGCGCTCGGCTTCGGCCGCGTGGGCGTGCAGCTTTTCCTGGAAGTCGCGCACGTGCGGCGGCTGGACCCGGCCGCTGGCGGTGGTCAGCGGCAGCACCGGCGCACCCGGCCGGGGAGCGCCGGTCTTGATGAGCGTCGCCGCATCCATGCCCGGACGCATGCTGCCGTCGGGTGGCGCCAGGCTGGATGCGGCGGCGGCGGCCCGGCCCGCCGAGCTTCCGTAAGACGCGCCGTCGGCGCCGATGGCCAGCGCCTGCGCGCCCATCTGGTTCGAGGTCAGCTGGCGGGTCAGCACGTCGGCCAGGCCCATGCCGCGCTTGGCCAGGTTCTGGCTCAGCTGCTGGTCCAGCATGCCGGTGAACATCTTGCTCTGCTGGTTGTCCATGATCCCTTCCTGCGGGGTCGCTTCGCGCATGCTCTTCATCATCATGTTGATGAACATGGCTTCGAACTGCGTCGCCGCCTCCTTCAGCGCGGCGGGCGAGCCGGCCTTGGCCGATTGCTTGAGTTCGCCCAGGCCCTTGGTGTCGAGGGCGAACTTGCTGGTCAGGTCAGTGGAGGGAGAGCCGATCATGGGGATAGGTAACGCTTATTAAATGATCTCGAGTTCCGCGCGCAGCGAGCCGGCGGCTTTCAGGGCCTGCAGGATGGCGAGCAGGTCTTGCGGGGTGGTGCCGATGGAATTCATGGCTTTCACGACTTCGGCCAGCGAAGCGCCGCCCTTGATCATGAGTACGCGGCCCGGATCCTTCTTGATGTCGACCGAGCGGTTCTGGGTGACCACGGTGGCGCCGCGCGACGCCGGGTTCGGCTGGCTCACTTCGGTATCGGCGCCCACCGTCACGGTGAGGTTGCCGTGCGAAATCGCGCAGCTTTCCAGCATCACGGCCTGGTTCATCACGACCGAACCGGTACGCGCATTCATGATGACCTTGGCCGCGTCCCTGGCGCGCGACACGTCGATGCTTTCCAGCTGGCCGATGAAGGCCACCCGCTGGTCGCTCGAGGACGGCGTGCGCACGCGGATCACCCGGCCATCCAGGGCGGTGGCGATGCCCGCGCCGAACTGGTCGTTGATGGCTTCGACCACCCGTGCGGCGGTCGAGAAATCGGTCTGGTTCAGCTCCAGGCGGATCTGGTTGTCGGCGCCGAGGCTGGAGGCCACCGCGCGCTCGACGGTGGCGCCGCCAGACACCTTGCCCACCGACAGGTGGTTGACCTGCACCTGGGCGCCGCCGGCCTGGGCGCCGACGCCGCCGACCAGCACGTTGCCCTGTGCCATCGCATACACCTGGCCGTCGGCGCCGTGCAGCGGGGTCATGAGCAGGGTGCCGCCGCGCAGGCTCTTCGCGTTGCCGATCGAGGACACCGTGATGTCGATGGTCTGGCCCGGCTGGGCAAAGGCCGGCAGCGAGGTCGTGACCATCACGGCCGCGACGTTCTTCAGCTGCAGCTGGGTGCCCGGAGGCAGGTTGACGCCCTTCTGCTGCAGCATCGCCTGGATCGACTGCACGGTGAAGGGCGTCTGGCTGGTCTGGTCGCCGGTGCCGTCCAGGCCGACGACGATGCCGTAGCCCGACAGCTGGTTCTGGCGCACGCCGGCGATGCTGGCGAGGTCCTTGATGCGCTCGGCCTGGGCCAGCGGAGCCGCGCCCAGCAGGGCGGCGGCCAGAACGACGATCGAACTCAGTTTGGTACGCATGAAAACATCCTCAGAACGGCAGCATCGACTGGAAGAAGCGCGAGAACATGTTGCTCAGCTCGGCTTTATCGACGCGGCTGTTGGTGCGGTATTCGACGCGCGCGTCGGCGATCACGGTGGACGAGACGATATTGCCCGGCTGGATGGTGTCCGGCGCCACCATGCCCGAGAAGCGGATGAATTCGATGCCCTTGTTCATGGCGACCTGCTTCTCGCCGGCCACGATCAGGTTGCCGTTCGGGAGCACTTCGGTCACGGTCACGCCGAGGGTGCCGGTGAAGTTGTTCGAGGCGCTCTGGGTGTCGGCATCGGCAAACTTGTTCGCCCCTTCCAGCGCCACGCCGGCGCCGATGCGCGCCTGCAGCGGGCCCGGCACCGAGAAGCTGGCGCTGCCCGACTTGCTGCCGGTGCTGGCGCCCGACTTGCCGGCCGAGGTGCGCTCGCTGATGTTCACCGTCAGCAGGTCGCCGATGTGGCGCGCGCGGCGGTCTTCGAACATCGGGCGGTAGCTGTTGGCGTTGTAGATCGCGCCGTCGGTGGGCAGCGCAGCCTGCACCAGCATCGGGCGGGAAGACAGCGGGCCCTGCACGATGGTGCTCGGGGTGGTCGAGCACCCGGCAAGGGCGACCAGCGCGGCCGCGGCGAAGAAGGAAGTCGGTTTCATACGCGGGGTCTTGATTACAGCTGGGCCAGCTTCTGCAGCATCTGGTCGGAGGTGGTGATCGCCTTGCTGTTGATCTCGTAGGCGCGCTGGGTCTGGATCATGTTGACCATTTCCTCGACCACGTTCACGTTCGAGGATTCGACATAACCTTGCATCAGTACGCCTGAACCATTGGTGCCCGGCACGTTCAGGTTGGGATTGCCCGAGGCGCCGGTCTCGACGTACAGGTTCTCGCCGCGCGATTCGAGGCCGGCCGGGTTGATGAAGGTGGCCAGCTGCAGCGAGCCGACCTGGGTCGGGGCCACCGCGCCCGGCAGTTTCACCGACACGGTGCCGTCGCGGCCGACGGTGATCGACTCGGCGTTCGCCGGGATGGTAATGGCAGGCTGGACCACGAAGCCGCTGGACGTGACCAGCTGGCCGTTCTGGTCGGTCTGGAAGGAGCCGTCGCGGGTATAGGCCTGGGTGCCGTCCGGCAGCAGCACCGGGAAGAAGCCCGAGCCGTTGACCATCACATCCTTCGAGTTGCCGGTCAGCTGGGGATTACCCTGGGTGAAGATGCGCTCGGTGGCGACGGTGCGCACGCCGGTGCCGATCTGCAGGCCCGAAGGCAGGTTGTTCTGCTGCGAGGACTGGGCGCCGGGCTGGCGCACGTTCTGGTACAGCAGGTCCTCGAACACCGCACGCGAGCGCTTGAAGCCGCTGGTGCTGACGTTGGCGAGGTTGTTCGAGATGACGTCGAGGTTGGTCTGCTGCGCTTCGAGGCCGGTCTTGGCGATAAACAGCGAACGGATCATGGGTTTCTCCTATTGGCGACGGACGAAGTCCGCCACGTACAGGAGAATTATGCTGGAGCAACTATCAATTCAAAGCGAGGATCTGGGTGGCTTTCGCCGCGTTATTCTCGGCGTTCTTCATCAGGCTCATTTGCGTCTCGAAAGAACGCGCCAGGCTGATCATGCTCACCATCGAGTCGACCGCGCTGACATTGCTGCCCTCGAGCGCGCCGCCGGCCACGCGTACCGCCGCATCCGGCTGGGCGCTGCCGCCGTCCTTCAGGCGGAACAGGCCGTCGTCGCCGCGCACCAGGCTGGCCGCCGGCGGGTTGACCAGTTTCAGGCGTCCCAGGATGTTGGCGGCCGCCGGCTGGTCGGTGGTGGAGATGGTCGAGATGGTGCCGTCGCCGCCCACCGTCACGGTGACGTCCGGCGGGATCGTGATCGGGCCGCCTTCGCCCGCGATGGTCGCGCCGCCGGCGGTGGTGAGCAGGCCGTTCTGGCTGGTCTGCAGGGAACCGTTGCGGGTATAGGCTTCGGTTCCGTCCGGCATCTGCACCGCCAGCCAGCCCTCGCCCTTCACGGCGACGTCGAGATCGCGCCCGGTCACCTGCAGCGCGCCCGGCGTGAAGTCGGCCGCCGCGGTCGAGTTGACCACGAAGGCGCGGGTCGGCAGGCCTTCGCTCTGCACCGGCACGGCGCGGAACACGTCCAGCTGGGCACGGAAGCCCGTGGTGTTCACGTTGGCCAGGTTGTTCGAGGTGGTGGCCTGCTGTTCCAGGATGTGCTTGGCGCCGCTGGCGGCGGTGTAGATGAGGCGGTCCATGTTTTCTCCGTGTCGCGATCAGCTCAGCCTGGCATCAGCGCAGGTTCACCAGCGTCTGCAGCACCGAATCCTGCGTCTTGATGGTCTGCGCGTTCGCCTGGTACACGCGCTGCGCGGTGATCATGTTGACCAGTTCCGCAGTCAGGTCGACGTTCGAGCTCTCCACCGCCGACTGCTGCAGCACGCCGAAGCTGCCCGAGTTCGGGGTGCCGAGCAGCGGCACGCCCGAGCTGGCCGATTCGGCCCAGGCATTGTTGCCCAGCGGCTCGAGGCCGTTCGGATTGGTGAAGTTGGCCAGGATCACCTGGCCCAGCGGCTTGGTCTGGCCGTTGCTGTACTGGCCCAGGATGGTGCCGTCCTGGCCGGTGGTGAAGCGCTGCAGGTTGCCGGCCGCGTAGCCATCCTGGACCAGACGCTTCTCGCTGGTGGCGGTGCCGTACTGGGTGCTGCCGTCGTAGTCGATGGTGATCGGCAGGGTCAGCTCGGAACCGGTCGACGGATACACCGGCAGGCCGACGGAAAGCTTGCCGGCGTCGGTCGACGACACCTTGTTCAGGCCGCCGTTCGCATCGAACACCAGCTTGCCGACCGGGACGGCCGGGACCTTGATCACCTTGGCCATGGCGGCATCGATCTCCTCCGGCGTAGCGCCCGGCACTGCGGCCGCATTGGTGGCGGCAGTGCCGATCTCGGTCTGGTTGGCGGCAGTGGCGCCCGCGGTGCCGGCGGCGGCCACCACCATGGCCGACGCGGCGGTGGCGTAGGCGCCGAGGGCGGCGGCGATGGTTGCCGGCACCTGCGGCACGGCCTTGGTGGCGGCTTCCCAGTCGGCGCGGGCGCTGTTCACGGCCGTGAAGGCGGCGCCGGTGCCGGTGGCGGCGGCCGCCACCTTCAGGTTGGTCACTTCGGTGCCGTCATTGGCGGCGTACACGTCCCAGGCGCCCGGGCCGCTCTTGACGTAGAAGGTCGAGAGCACATGCGGGTTGCCCAGCGTGTCGTACACGCTCATCGGGGTCTGCTTGTTGTAGGTGGTCGGGTCGTCGGCGCTGAACGGCGTATTGGTCGGGTTCGCGCTGCGCGAGTCGAGGTTCAGCTCCATGCGCACCTTTTCGGTCTTCACCGGCGCCAGGTCGGCGGTATCGATCCGCAGCGGGGTCGGGGCACCGGCCACCAACTGGCCGCTCGGACTCAAGCCGTAGCCGGTCAGCTTGGCGCCCTGCGCATTGATCAGGAAGCCGTTCTTGTCCAGCGAGAACTGGCCGTTGCGGCTGTACTGCACCATGCCCGAGGCTTCGGTACGGAAGAAACCGGCGCCGTTGATGGCGATGTCGAGCGGATTGTTCGAGGCCTCCACGTTACCCTGGGTGAACTGCTGGGCGATGTTCGCCACCTTCACGCCGATACCGGCCGAGATGCCGCCGGCGCCGTTCAGCGAGCTGGCATAGACGTCGGCGAACTGGGTGGTCGAGCCCTTGAAGCCGACCGTGCTGGCGTTGGCGATGTTGTTGCCGATGACGTCGAGGGATTTGGCTGCGCCGTTCAAGCCGCTCAGGCCTTGTTGGAAAGACATGGTGTACTCCTGATGTAAATGGGGTAAGCGGCTCGGCTTACAGGACTTGTTTGATGTCGGCCATGGTGACGACACCCTTGCCCGGCAGGTTCAGCTTGATACCGTCCTTGGCGTTGGTGGTGACGCTCGCGACGCTGTCGAAGGACAGGGTCTTCGCATCGGTCAGCGCTTCGCCGCCGCGCAGGGCGACCACCTTGTAGGTATATGCGCCGTTGGGCAGGGTCACCGGCTTGCCGTCGGCATCGAGCTTGGTGGGGTCGGCCACGCCGTCCCAGGCGATCGGCACCACGCCGGCATCCTGGGCGCCGAGCTCGATGGTGGCGACTTCCTTGCCGGTGGTGGCGCTGGTGATCACCACCTGCACCTTGTCGGCCGCGCTCGCCAGCTCGACGCCGAGGATGGCCTGGCCTTCCAGCAGGGCGAGCTTGTTGCCCTCGACCAGCACGCCGTGGCCGATCAGGTTGGTGGCCTGCATCGCCTCGGCCGACTGGTAGCTGCTCTTCAGCGATTCGAGGGTGGCGTTGAGCTTGTTGACGCCGGTGACGGTCGAGAGCTGGGCCAGCTGGCTGGTGACCTGGGCGTTGTCGAGCGGGTTCAGCGGATCCTGGTTCTTCAGCTGCGTCACCAGCAGGGTCATGAACTTGTCGGTGTCGGCCTGGACGCTGTCGACCTCGGCCTTCCTGGCGTTCATGGTCGACATCAGGTCGCTGACGTTGCTGGCGGCGCCGGTGTTGGTTACGGTGGTCATGGTGGCCTATCGTTTATTGACCGAGGGTCAGGGTCTTGAGCAGCATGGTCTTGGCCGCGTTCATGGTCTCGACGTTGGTCTGGTAGGAGCGCGAGGCCGACAGCATGTTGACCATCTCGTCCACCACGTTCACGTTCGGCATTGCCACATAGCCCTTCTCGTCGGCCATCGGGTGCTTGGGATCGTAGACCTGCTTGAGCGGCGACGGGTCCTCGACCACCTCGCGCACGCGCACCCCGGTGGCGCCGGACTGCTGGGGCACGGCTTCGAACACGACCGCCTTGGCGCGGTAGGCTTCGCCCGCGGGGCTGGTGGCGCTGTCGGCATTGGCCAGGTTGGAGGCCACGGTGTTCAGGCGCTGGGCCTGGGCGCTCATGGCCGAACCGGAAACGTTGAAGATATTGAAGAGCGACATATCGGGTTAATCCTTATTGTCCCTGGATGGCCGCCAGCAGGCCCTTGATCTGGTGGTTGATCATCGTGATGCCCGCCTCGTAGCGCAGCGCGTTGTCGGCGAACTGGTTGCGTTCCACGTCCATGTCCACGGTATTGCCGTCGACGTTGCCCTGGACCTCGCCGCGGTACATCACGGGGGTGCCGTTGGACAGCATGTCGCCGGTTGGCTTGCCGCGGCCGATATGGTTCTGGGCAGTGGTGGCCAGCGGACCGCCGGCGGCGCCCTTGCCGGCCAGCGCGCTCTGCAGCGCACTGGTGAAATCGATGTCCCGCGCCTTGTAGTTGGGCGTGTCGGCGTTGGCGATGTTCGACGCCAGCAGTTCCTGGCGCTGGGCGCGCAGGGACAGGGCTGTTTCGTTGAAACTCAGGTACTGGTCGATCTTGCCGATCATGCCGCCTCCGGGTTGAGACTTGTTGGGACAGCACCGATGATACGGATAGGCAACACTTCCCAATCGATCGATAAGGACCGCCAAACCCCGGCTATTCAAAGTTTCGCTAAGGAATCATGCTGCCTAAAATGGCAGCATTGACTCTCTCCATCCGTCCCATGAAACGCATCTTCGCTCACCTGCTGCGTCACCTGCTGCTGATCGGCACTGCGCTGGCCGCGCCCCTCGCGAGCGCGCAGCAAGCCATCAACGCGCAGCGCCAGAACCTGCCGGCCCTGCGCACGGTCGTCGAGCAGTATCTGCAGACCCAGACCGCCGGCCTGCCGGGCCAGGTGACGATCAAGGTGGGCCAGGTCGATCCGCGCACCAGCCTGGCTAGCTGCCCGGCCCCGGAAGCCTTCCAGCAACCGGGCGCGCGGGCGTGGGGAAAAACAACGGTCGGGGTGCGCTGCACCGCGCCCGCGCCCTGGACCGTGTATATTCAGGCCACCGTGAACGTGATGGCAGACTATGTCGCGGCCGCCGTGCCGCTGGCCCAGGGCCAGCCGGTCGACGCCGGACAGCTCGTCATGATGAAGGGCGATATCGCCGCTATGCCGAACGGCATCATCACCGACGTGGCCCAGGCCATCGGCCGTACCCCGACCGCTTCCCTGCCCGCCGGCACGCCGCTGCGCCTCGACACCCTGAAGTCGCGCCCGGTGATCCAGCAGGGCCAGGCGGTGCGCCTGGTCTCGAAGGGAACGAATTTTTCGGTGTCCAGCGAAGCGCGGGCGATCAACAACGCCTCCGAAGGCCAGGTGGCGCAGGCGCGCACGCAGTCGGGCACCGTGGTGAGCGGCACCGCCCGCGCCGGCGGCATCATCGAAGTGGCGATCTGACGCCCGCCTTATCGCATTCGCATAGTTTCATTCGACGCACTTTCTGCATGATGGACGGCCTAAAGTTTGCAAGATTAATGCCGTTACACGATGCAGATCCCGGAGTTTCTGCTCCGAACAGAGAAGGATGATGCTGTGAAAATCAACGATACCCTCAAGAGCAACCCAGGCCTTCAGCCGACCAACACCAACGGCAGCGCGAACGCACGCGGCGCCGACCGGGCGGCGACCACTGCAACGACCAGCGCCACGCCGGCAGCGACCGACAGCGTGCGCCTGTCCTCGGCCGGCCAGGCCATGGCCAGCGCCGTGGGCGCCAACAACCAGGTGTTCGACACCAAGAAAGTCGAGCGCATCAAGATGGCCATCGCCGATGGCCAGTTCCAGGTCAACTCCGAGAAAGTCGCCGACGGCCTGCTCGATACCGTGCGCGACTTGCTCCATTCCCGCAAGCGATAAACCTTCATGCCCACCAGCCCGATCTCTACCGTCCCGCAAGAACAGCAACACGTCAGCGACCTCATCGCGCTGATGAAACAGGAACAGCAGCTCCTCGTAGCAGCTGACGCCGACGGGCTGGCGACGCTCACTCCCCAAAAGGATGCACTGCTGCAGGCGCTTGCGGAACTGACGGCACAGCGCCACGCGGCCCTCCTCGCCGCCGGCTGCGAAGCATCGGAAGCGGGCATGGAGCCCTGGCTGGCCGTGGGCGGCAGCGCCGACGCGCGGGCCCAATGGGAGCAGCTGCTCCAGCTGGCCCGCGAAGCCAAGGAACTCAACCGCGTCAACGGCATGCTGATCAACAAGCAGCTGGCCTACAACCAGGGCGTGCTCAACGCCCTGCGCATGCCGGCCAGCGCCGACGCCGGCGGCGTCTACGGCGCCAGCGGCCAGGCGCTCGCCAGCGGGCCCTCGAAGCGCTACGTGGTCGGCTGACGACGCCCCCATCCCAACGCAAACGGCCGCCCCGGTTCACCGGGGCGGCCGTTGTCGTTCCTGCCTGCTGCCGTCAGTCCGGCTTGCCGAAGGCGCGCATGTCGGTCTTGCGCAACAAGGCGACGTTGGCACGGCGAAAAACCCCACCGGTGGTGGAATCTCGTCGCTGCGTCCATGCCTGCGCCGGAATAGAACAAGCTCAGCCTGTGATTCTTGGAAATATTTATCAGAATAAAATAGTGCTAAGGTAGGCAACTTTCATTACAGGGGATGGGCATGTTCAAGAAACTGGCGGCGGAAGCACTGGGTATCAGCGATATCGGCGTCATCGTCGGGCCTGCGGACTACGGCAAAGTCGACGCGGACGACTACCTGTTCAGCGAAGACGGCGAGCAGATCTTCTTTCTCATCAAGAGCAAGAAGGACGAGTACTGCTTCACCAACCTGGCGCTGATCCATGTGGACGGCGACTCGGCGGTGTCGTCGAAGCGCTCGATCAAGCGCTACGACTACGCCTCGCATGAAATCAGCAAGGTCAGCATCGAAACCGCCGGCACGCTGGACCTGGATATCGAGCTCAAGTTCAGCCTGGACAACACGGTGTTCTCGATCGACATCAAGAAGACCTATATCGAACAGCTCAAGGACATCTACAAGGCCTTGATCACCATCGGCAAGCAGCAGAAGCGCGATGCGGCCTCGCGCGACAATGCCCTGCGCGCGCTGGAGGCCACGGCCTCGGTGCACAAGCTGAACATCGCCCCGGGCGAAGGCGGCCTGGTCAAGCAGTACGGCGACCTGCTGGCGGCCCTGAATACCGCCATGTTCGACACCCACACCAAGCGCGATTTCAGCGACGTGTTCGCCAGGTACATCCACAACTGAAGGGCTACACGACGGGCTCGGCGTCCACCTTGCGCAGCAGCGCTTCGATCCCCTGCGGCGCCACCGGGCGGCTGAAGCAATAGCCCTGCATCTGGTCGCAGCCGTGCTGCTGCAGGAAGGCCAGCTGCTCGCTGGTCTCGACGCCTTCCGCGATCACGTTCAGCTTCATCGAGTGCGCCAGCGCGATCACGGCGTTGACGATGGCGGCATCGTCGGCGTCCTGGGTCAGGTCCATCACGAAGGAGCGGTCGATCTTGAGGCTGTGGATCGGGAAGCGCTTCAGGCTGGCCAGGCTGGAGTAGCCGGTGCCGAAGTCGTCGATCGCCAGCTGCACGCCCATCGCGGCCAGCCGGCCCATGGTGTCGGCGGCGGCGGCCGGGTTTTCCATCAGCACGCTCTCGGTGATCTCGAGCGTCAGGCTGGCCGGGTCGCAGCCGGTTTCCTCCAGCAGCGCGCTCACGCGCTGGGCCACGTCCTGGCCCAGGAACTGGCGCGCCGACAGGTTCACGCTGATGCGCATCGGGCTCAGGCCGGCGTCGCGCCAGGCCACCTGCTGGCGCATGGCGGTGGCCAGCACCCAGTCGCCGATCGGCACGATCAGGCCGGTCTCCTCGGCCAGGGGGATGAACTCCGCGGGCGAGACCATGGGCCGGTCCAGCGGCTGCCAGCGCAGCAGCGCCTCCACCCCGGAGACGGTCCCGCTGCCGATGTCCACCACCGGCTGGTAGACCAGCAGGAACTCGTCGCGCTGCAGGGCGCGCTGCAGTGCGCCTTCCATGCGCAGGTGCAGGGCCGCGTGCTCGCCCATCTCGGCCGTGTAGAACGAATAATGGTTGCCGCCCTGCCCCTTGGAGCCGTACATGGCGCTGTCGGCGTTCTTCAGAAGGGTGGCGCTGTCCTCGCCGTCGCGCGGATACATCGCGATGCCGATGCTCCCGGACGGGAACACTTCGTGGCCGCACAGAAGCATGGGCTGGAACAGGTTGTCGAGCAGCTTGCGCGCCACCTTGGCCGCGTCGTCCTGGCTCGCCAGGTCGGGCAGCACCACCACGAATTCGTCGCCGCCCTGGCGCGCCACGGTGTCGCTCTCGCGCAGGCTGCCGGACAGGCGGCGCGCGATCTCGACGATCAGGGCGTCGCCGGCATCGTGGCCGAGGCTGTCGTTGACGTGCTTGAAGCGGTCCAGGTCGATGAACATCACCGCCACCTGGCGCCCGCCCCGGTGCGCGTGCATGATGGCCTGGCCCAGGCGGTCCTGCATCAGGACCCGGTTCGGCAGGCCGGTCAGGGCGTCGTGATTGGCCATGCGCAGCAGGGCTTCCTCGGCCTGCTTCTGGCGCTGGATGTCCTTGATGACGCAGATGAAGCGCTGGTTGCCGTTCACGTCGCGCATGCTCGAAACGTTGACGCTGACCCAGACCCGGGTGCCGTCGCGCCGTATCAGGCGCTTTTCGCGCTGGTAGTCGCTGATCTGGCCGGCCTTCAGGCGCGCGATCAGGGCCAGCTCCTCCGGCAGGTCGTCGCCGCAGGTGAGCTGCTGGAAGAAGCGCTGCAGCAGCTCGATCTCGGAATAGCCGAGGATCTGCGACATCTTGCTGTTGGTGCGCAGCACGCGGCCGTCGGCGCCCAGCAGCGCGATGCCGACCGCGGCCTGGTTGAAGGTGAGCCGGAAGAACTCCTCGCTCTCCTGCAGGCGCATGCGCGCCTTGCGGCGGAAGGTGATGTCCTGGCCGATCAGCAGCAGCATGTGGCTGCCGTCCTTGCGGGTGCGGCGGATGTTGAAGTCGACGTAGCGCAGGCCGCCGGCGCTCCCTTCGAGCGTGACCAGCACGTTGTCGTGCGGCGCCCCGGAAGCCAGCGCCTCGGCGGCGCGGTTGGCCAATTCGGTGCTCGGTATCAGGTCTTCCAGCGCCAGATCCTGCTCGAGCAGCAGGCCGTCGGGCACGCCCAGCAACTGGGCCATCATGCGGTTCATCGATCGGGCGCGCAGCCCGGCATCGACCACCACCAGGCCGGCCGGCATGCCGTCGATGACCTGCTCCAGGTAGTTCTGGTTCTGCAGGCTGCTGCGCTGGCTGGCGTGGGTGTAGGTGTCGAGCGCCAGCCCCATGTCGAAGCACACGATCTTGAGCACCGCTTCCATGGCGGCGCCGAAGCGTTCCGGCTGCCCGCGCAGGCGGCGCCACAACAGGCCGCCCAGTTCGGACAGGTACTTGCGATAGGCGCCGATGTACCACTTCGGATCGAGCCCGATGCGCTGGTGGGTGGCGCCCACGCGCAGGCGCTCGCGGATGTAGTCCTCGTCGTATTCGCCCGCCGTCAGGCTGCCGAAATACCCGGCCTGCACATGCCGCAGGCGTCCGTCGGCGCCGTCGCCCAGCATCGCGCGCAACTTCGGGAAGGACATCAGGTGCTCGTAGAAGCGGTCCGAGAAGGCGTCGCGCTGGGACGCGAGCAGCTCGTGCACGTCGAGCAGGGCCGCGAGGTCGGATTCGCCCAGTTCCAGGAAGGCCTTGCGCGCCTCTACCTCTTCGCGGTCGAGTCCGATCTCGCGGGCGAGGTCGTCGACATGGTCCGGGTAAGCTTTCACGACAGGGCTCCCCTGCGTCCGGGACGGGATCGGTGCTGGATGATCATGGAAGGCGGCAGGAAAGAAGGAAAGTTTACGCTCGGAATAAGTGATTGCATGATAGCAATCGCTTTGTCGTGAATCGAGCAAATATTCACCAATACTCACATCTGTTGCGGATTAGCCATACTGCACATGTGGTTTTGTTGCCCACAGTAAATAGACGCTTGGGATTGCTCAAGGACTTCGCAGCGCCGGCAGCGCACAGTAGGCTGGTCGTCATCTCCGAGGAGCTTGCCATGCACCGCCATGCCTTTCGTTCTGCCCTGTCCGCCCTGTTGGCCTTGACCGCCCTGCCCGCGCCGGCGCAGGACGTCAGCGTGACGATCGCACCGGTGCGCGACAAGTTCGCCCGCAGCGACGAGGTGCTGGTCCGCGTCACCCTGCTCAACACCAGCGCCACGCCGCAGTTCCTGCTCAAGTGGCATACCCCGGTCGGCGGCGTCGAAGCGCCGCTGTTCGAGGTGCAGCGCGACGGCCAGAAGGTCGCTTACCTCGGCATCAAGGCCAAGCGGCCGGCGCCCGACCCGGGCGACTACCTGCGGCTCGAACCGGGCGCCTCGGTCAGCAGCACGGTCGAGCTGTCTGCGCTCTACGAGATGAGCGTGACCGGCGCCTACCAGCTGCGCTACCGCACCGCGGCGTCCGGGCTGTTCGCCACGGCCGGGATGCGGCCCATGCCCGGCGCGCTGGCCTCGAACCAGGCCAGCATCTGGATCGACGGCCGCCTGCCGCGCGGCGCCAGGCCGCCGGCCAAGCAGGCGGCCAGCGCCGGCGAGCTGGAATTCAGTAAATGCTCGAACGCACAGCAGGAACAGCTGGCAGCGGCGGTGGACGCCGGCCGCACGATGGCGGTCGATGCCCAGGCCTACCTGGCAGCCGGCGCCGGCGGCGCCCACTCGGTTGCTCAATACGGCGCACGCTACGGGACCTGGTTCGGCGCCCTGGACGCCGGGCGCTCCGCCACCGTGAACGCCAATTTCACGGCCATCCGCGAAGCCTTCGAGACCAAGCCCCTGAAGATCGACTGCGGCTGCAACGCGGACTATTTCGCCTACGTGTACCCGGCCCAGCCCTACACGATCTATGTCTGCAAGGCCTTCTGGACCGCGCCGCCGACCGGTACCGACTCGCGCGGCGGCACCCTGGTGCACGAGCTGAGCCATTTCGACGTGGTGGCCGCCACCGACGACCACGTGTACGGCCAGCAGGGCGCGGCCGAGCTGGCGCGCACCGATCCCGCGCGTGCGGTCCGCAACGCCGATTCGCATGAATATTTTGGTGAGAATTCGCCGCCGCAGCAGTAGGCGGCAGCGCATACGGAAATGCGGATGCCCCGGCGCACAGGCCCGCGTGGGCATCCCCGAAGCACGCATTCCCGAGGCCTTCGGGTTCCTGCTGAAAGCAAGGCAATTCCTAGCACTTGTGTATACAAATTACCAGCGCACGATTGCCGTTTTTTGCGTTTTGTTGACACTTCACAAAATTTGTCACGTTTACATCAAATCAACTTTACACATGTCCAGGTTTCCGTAACCATGAAGTTGAGCTATCCCAATGTCGTTCGGATAACTCGATAAGGCTGAAGTAAAGCCACATAAAAATTTTTTCACACACGGAGAAATGAACATGAGCTTGAAAGGCATCTGGAAGTCGGCATTGGGCATGGCTGCACTCGCAGCGGCATGCAACGCGCAAGCGGCGCCGAAGGGCGTTGCGGTGACGGTGATCCCGGAAAAGACCGCGCTGGGGCAGAACGACGACGTGGTGGTGCGCGTCACCATCACCAATAACTCGGGCGCGCCGCAGTACATCCTGAAGGCGCGCACGCCCTTCGAGGGCGTGGAGGACGCGCTGTTCGACGTGCGGCGCGACGGCCAGCCGGTGGTCTACCTCGGCGCCCACATCAAGCGCGCCGCCCCGACCGCGGCCGACTACTTCCTGCTCAGGCCGGGCGCCTCGCACAGCGTCAAGGTCGAACTCTCGGCCCTGTACGACATGAGCGTGAGCGGCGACTACCAGATCAGCTACAAGCAGGTGTCGCCGCAGCTGTTCCTGGCGGCGCCCGCCGCCCCCGGCCGCAGCGGCGCGGCGGCCGCCTTCGACGCCGATGCGGACAACGCCACCCTGGTGTCGGCGCCGGCCTCCGTATGGATCGACGGCCGCGTGGCGCGCGGCCAGAAGTCGCAGGTGATGCTCGACATCGAAGCGATGAAGCAGGCCGCCATCCAGCCCTCGGCCGCCAGCCTGAGCTTCAACAAGTGCACCACCACCCAGCAGACCACGATCACGCAGGCGATGTCGGCAGGCCTGAACATGGCCAGCGACGGCGACGCCTACATGCAGCGCGGCGTGATCGGCACCCGCTACACCAAGTGGTTCGGCGCCAACGACAGCGCCCGCGTGGCCACCGTGAAGTCGCACTTTGCCGCCATCAAGGACGCCTTCGCCACCAAGCCGGTGACGGTCGATTGCGGCTGCAAGCAGAACTACTACGCCTACGTGTATCCGACCCAGCCGTACAAGATCTACGTCTGCAAGGCCTTCTGGAATGCGCCGATGACCGGCACCGACTCGAAGGGCGGCACCCTGGTGCACGAGATGAGCCACTTCAACGTGGTGGCCGGCACCGACGACCACGTGTACGGCCAGTCGGGCGCGGCCAGCCTGGCGATCAGCGATCCGGCCAAGGCGATCGACAACGCCGATTCGCACGAGTACTTCGGCGAGAACACCCCGGCGCTCAATTAAGGCGCCGCTAGCGAAACGGGCCGGCATGATCGCCGGCCCGTTTTTATTTGGCGCTGTCATCCTTCGCTATGGATGAGGTTTGAACTGCTGAGCTGTTTCATGGTCGAACACTGGTCTCCACCACCGGGAATCGAGCATGCGCGCGCCTCAGTTCAAGAAGTGGTTTGCCAGACTGCCGGCCCTGAACCTGCCGCAGCGCCTGCACACGCTGGCCGCGCTGCAACCGGCAGCCGGCCTGGCGCAGGTGGTGGCGCTGATCAGCCAGCTTGGCGCAGCGCAGCGGCGCTGTCCGGCTTGCGCCTGTGAACGGTACCACCGGCACGGCCAGGCCAACGGCCTGCCACGCTACCGCTGCCGCGCATGCGGGCGCACCTATAACGACCTGAGCGGCACACCGCTGGCGCGCCTGCGGCGGAGAGACAAGTGGCTGGATTATCTGGGCACGGTCCTGGCCTCGACCTCGGTGCGGGCAGCAGCTGCCCAGGTCGGCGTGCACCGCAACACGGCCTTTCGCTGGCGCCACCGCTTTCTCGAGCGCGCCAAGCATGACCGTCCGCAACTGCTCAATGGCATTGCCGAGGCCGACGAGATGTTCCTGCTGGAGTCGCAAAAAGGCGCGAAAAAGCTGGACCGCCCGGCGCGCAAGCGCGGCAGGCGCGCCGGCAGGCGCGGGATCTCGCGCGAGCTCGACTGCATCCTGGTGGCGCGCGACCGCAGCGGGCAAACCATCGATGCCGTGGTCGGCCGCGGCGCGCTGACGGCGGCGCACCTGGCGCGCCACCTGCTACCCAGGCTCGACCGGCAAGTGCTCCTGGTCAGCGACGGGCATGCCGCTTACCGGGCCTTCGCCCGCCAGCACGGCATTGCGCACCAGGCGGTCGACCTGCGCGCCGGGGTACGGGTACGCCGAAGCGCTGCAGGCGCGATCCACGTCCAGAACGTCAATGCCTACCACAGCCGCTTTCGCCAGTGGTTGAGTCGCTTTCGCGGCGTGGCCTCGCGCTACCTATCCAACTACCTGGGTTGGCGCTGGGCGCTCGACGGTAACCGGATTGCCTCTGCCGAGCAATTGCTGCGCATTGCGATCGGCCTCATCCATAGTCAAC